>CAZSEU010000044.1:0-2944 GCA_964606005.1 uncultured Staphylococcaceae bacterium | reverse complement strand
TGGCTTATTAATTGTCTAAACAAAGGTTTATCCATAATAAATGCGGTCACTCTGACCGCATTTTTATTAAATTTTTAAGGTTTCTTTTAAGCTATTAAAGATAGCATCCGCGAAAGAATAGTCCAAAGGTTTTTGCTTATAGATAACACCGACATAAAACTTAACTTTTGGTTCAGTGCCACTTGGGCGCACGATGAGTACACTACCATCGGACAAATGTAATTTTATGACATCGGCTTGTTCAATATCCAATGGTGTTTCTTTTTCTTTGGTGCGATGGGTGAGTGAGAGATAGTCATCAACGGCAACCACATTCAAACCATTAATTTTTATAAATGGATTAGTATGCAAGCTTTTCATTAAGTTTTGCATCCTCGCTTGACCTTCACTACCAGCGAATTCCATTGAGTACGTGATGTCATGGTAATAACCGAAACGCTTGCACAAATCATCCCAAGCTTCTTCAAGAGTAAAACCTTTTAAGAAATAGAATAAAGCCATTTCACAATACATTAGAATGGCTTGACAGCCATCTTTATCTCTAGCAAATGGTGCGATTAAGCAACCATAACTTTCTTCATAACCAAATTCAAATTTTGGACCATTGCCCATTTTTTCATAGTAGTCGATGCGGTTACCAATATATTTAAATCCAGTTAAAAATTGTTCGGTTTTAACGCCATAATAAGTTGCAATTGCTTTACCTAAAGCTGAAGTTACAATTGTGTTATACATAACACCATTTTCACTTAGCAAACCTTTTTCTTTTCTTTGAGCAAAAATATAATCCATTAACAAAGCAGCACTTTGATTACCATTTAAGGTTTGATAATCGCCTTGACGGGACTTATAACACAAACCAACACGATCACCATCTGGGTCAGTCATAACGATTAATGCAGCGTCAATTTGTTGAGCGAGTTTTATCGGTTGTATATAAGCGCGTGGATCTTCTGGGTTAGGAGATAAAGTGCCAGAAAAATCTGGGTCAGGACTGATTTGAGAAAGTACTGGATGAACTTTATATCCTAGGTCTTGAAAAATGCGCATAGAATTAACATACGAAGCACCATGATTAGGTGTAAAAACAATTACAAAATCACTCTTATCTAAATCGCGATTAATGGCAATACTTTCCACTAGTCGGACATATTCGTCATCAACGCTTGAATCTAATAATACTGTTTCACCCTTATTGGCAGCGACTTCGTACGTAACATCAAGTTCGTTTGGTAAGCTGGAAATGATTTCTAAAAGTCTAGCAATTTTTGCGGGAATTAACTGACAGCCTGTTTCATCATAAACTTTATAACCATTATATTGTTTTGGGTTATGAGATGCGGTAATCATAATGCCTCCAATCGCATTTAAATAACGAACGGCAAAAGAAAGTTCCGGAGTTGGGCGAAGGCTATCAAAGATGTAAGTTTTTATGCCAAAATCATTAAGTACATCAGCTGCTAAAAGAGTGAAAGCACGTGACATATGACGATTATCATGACTAATAACCACACCTGCTTCTTTTGCGTTTGGAAATAGTTCTAATAAATATAAAGCAAAAGCAACGGTAGCTTTTTTTACAGTGAAGTAATTTAAGCGATTGGTGCCTGGACCGAGCACACCTCTCATACCGGCGGTTCCAAATTCAACATCTTTAAAGAAAGCGTCATCGATTTCCGCTTGAGTCATCTGTTTTAATTGTTGTTTAGTTTTAAGGTCGACTTTATCAGAGTTTAACCAACGGTCGTAATTTTGTAATGTTTTCATAAATCTATTTCCTCTTCATTTGTATTTAATTCATTAATAATGTCTAATAACTGATCATTCACTGGAGCAATAAATTGTTTTCTACTTAGCTGAGTAAGTGGTTCTGGCAAATCGCCAAAGCCCATCTTATATGCGTGAAGGAATTGGTTAATGAAACCAAATTGTTCTTTAAACTGACGATTAACCGCAAAATCTCCATATTTAGAATCACCCACGACCGGATGATTAATATATGCTAGGTGCACGCGTATTTGATGGGTTCTACCTGTTAATAGTGTAACATCTAATAAAGAATAATTCTCGAAACGTTTAATGACTCGATAAATGGTTTTAGCAGTTTTTCCGCCTTTATCTAATGTTGATACGTAAACGTTATTACTTTGTTCATCTTTTTTAAGTGGCACGTTGATTGAATCTTTATCTTTTTCCACTTGCCCAACCACTAGGGTTAAATAATGTTTATTAATCAAGTCGTGGTTTTTAAATAGTTGAAACAGAATTTCTAAAGCTTGATGAGTTTTTCCAAACGCAATAATACCCGAAGTATTGCGGTCAAGTCGATGAGCTGGGCCAGGTTTAAAAGCGCGTTCGTTTTCTGGTACATAAACACCTTGATGAATTAAGTATTCAATTACTAGTTGATCTAACGATTCATCTCTTGGAGTGCTTTTTTGCACCAATACACCACGCGGTTTGTTAATTAATAAAATTTGGTCATCTTCATAAATGATCCAATCTTTAATCTTATCGTTGGCGATGAAACTATTTTCTTTTGTAAAATCTTGATATTGGGTATCGCTTACGTATATTTTTACTTCATCATTAACCTTTAAGCGATAGTTCTTACTTTCGCGCTTACCATTGACTTTAACATCTTTTTTGCGCAATATTTTATAAATAAAAGACATTGGAGCGGTGGGCAAAACATGAGTCAAATATTTTTCTAAAGTTTGTCCTTCTTCGCTTTGATGAATGATTAATACTTGCATAGCTTTATTGTAAATAAAAAAAATTGTTAAATAAATAGTGATTATTGGAATTATTTTGTTATAATACTAATCGCCGTAAGAATTATTAAAATAATACGGAGGAATACCCAAGAGGCTGAAGGGGCGGGCTTGGAAAGCTCGTAGACATGTCACAGTGTGCCAGGGTTCAAATCCCTGTTCCTCCGCCA
>CAZSEU010000043.1:0-4596 GCA_964606005.1 uncultured Staphylococcaceae bacterium | reverse complement strand
GAACATACACAAAAAGTAGTAATCGATGCATTAGAAAAAACAAAAGATAATGGTAATTATGTATTTAATATCGCTCTTAATTATGGTAGCCAACAAGAGATAGTAAAAGCCACAAAAGAAATCGCATTGATGGTTAAAGAAAATAAAATCAATATTGAAGATATTACTATCGATACAATATCTAATCACCTTTATACCGCTAATTTGCCACCGATCGATTTAATGATTAGAACTAGTGGCGAACAAAGATTGTCTAATTATCTATTGTTCCAATTAGCTTATAGTGAATTTATATTTACACCGACTTATTGGCCAGACTTTACCAAAGAAAAGTTCGAACGATGCTTACAGGAATTTTATAAGCGCAACCGTCGATTTGGTAAAATTGAGGAAGAATAAAATAAAAATAATTAGAGCGGTCCTTAATAAAGCTATTTGTAATCACAATAGTTGAATGCAACTTCAAAAATAATGAAATAAATTTAATCTTTGATAAACAGCTCTCCATTGAGAGTTGTTTTTGTTTAGATGTCTCCATAATAAGTTGCACAGCGATGAAAAAAATACCAGAGGCAAATATAAATCAAAGATTGTATGGTTTTTAT
Organism: uncultured Staphylococcaceae bacterium; assembly: GCA_964606005.1. GTDB lineage: Bacteria > Bacillota_I > Bacilli_A > RFN20 > CAG-826 > RUG14515. The sequence continues at coordinate 3,991 of CAZSEU010000043.1, read as the reverse complement.
CTGCTTAAATGTTATAATTACCTTAGCGATTTTAATCTAGATTAATTATTAAAGGTTAAAATTATCACTAGTTATGACGAACAACAAGCTTAAAAGTAATACGGTTCATTACTCAGCGATATAAAGTCACTGTTTTGTTAGTTGCCGTCGTCATTTTTTTTAAAGAAAAAGATTGATAAAAAAGAAGCGCTCAGTAAAATGGTTAGCATTAGCACCTTGATAAAAATTGTTAGTATTGAACGCTATCAGGAGAAAAACTATGGATGAAGAAAAACAAATGGTTGATGAAGAAAGTCGGGGTCTGACGTTTAAGGACATCCTCTTCATTATCCGCAAACACTGGATTGCAATTGTCGCTTTTATCGTATGTTGTGGTGTCGGAGGTTATGTGTATTCTGCAATACAACCACCCGTCTACCAATCAACAGGTACCATGCTTGTTTCTTATGAATCTGGCGGAACAAATCCTACTCAGGACTACACTTTCTCAAACTATATCTCTAATACATATGTCGTTTTCTTAAAAGAAAACCTTGTGCTTAGAACCGTTTCAGAAAGAGCGGATGTTCCAGTCAGTACGCTAAAGAACAACTTAACTGTTACAAATAACGCTTTAATTATTAAAGTATCCTATACGCACCACGATGCTGACGAAGCAAAAAGAATCGTTGATATTATTATCAACACGGCTCAAGAAATTGCTGATACCACTGTTGAAGTTGATGTCGGCGGAGTGATAGAACAAAAGCCAGTCTATCACTTGTTATATGACAATTTAAAAGTCATGAGTGCTCCAGAAGATGGCATAAAAGTATCTTATACCTTAAGAGATATTGCTATTGGTTTAGCAATTGGTGTCGGTGCGGCTTTTATTTACGTTCTATTTAGAGAAATGTTTGATAATACCTTTAAATCAAATACAGAAATTGAACGTATTCTTAATATTCCAGTTTTAGCGGGTATTCCTGAATATCCCTTCAACGACGAAAAGAAAGGGGGTAATAAATAATGGGATTTTTTGGAAGACATAAAGATCGTTTATTTAAACCGACCAGTGGTAAAAATCCAAATTACCGCATTATTACAATTGAAGAACCTTTATCTTTAGCTGCCGAAAGCTATCGTCGTGTTAAAACTTCTTTAGAATTCGTTAATGTTGACAAGCATCCTAAAGTCATTCAGGTTTGTTCTTCTGTTCAAGGCGAAGGTAAAACTACTACCGTCTTGAATATCGCCGCTACATATGCCGAAGACGGCAAAAAAGTATTAGTGGTTGATCTTGACTTTAGAAGACCAAAATTGCATCGTGCTTTCCATGTTGAAAATAAACGTGGTATAACGGATGTACTTGTTGGCAATATTGAACTAAAAGATGCAATTAAGTACGGAGAAGATGGCATTGATTGCCTTAATAGAGGAAGCAAAGCCCCTTTCCCAACTGCCATGCTTGGAAGCGATAACATGAAAGTTCTGTTCAAAGAGTTAAGAAAACTTTACGAATATATCATCGTTGACTGTCCACCTATTCTTGCTGTTAGCGATGCGACTATTATCTCTAAAGTTTGTGATGGTTGTATCTTCGTGATATCACAATCAAAAACCGAAAAGGGTGCCGCCAAAGAAGCTGTTAAAGTATTAAGAGATAACAAAGTTAATATATTAGGTTGTGTCTTTACGGGCATTACCGAAAAAGGCAGCAACTTATATTCTAGTAAATACAAATATTACTATCAAAATTATTACGGTAGGGACACTAGTCCAAATACGATCAATAACGGAAACAACCATAACGGAGTCATTGAAGAAGATGATGATAAGCCAGAGGTAAAGTCTGGAGGAGATTAATATCCATGATTGACATTCACACTCACGTCATTCCATTTGTCGATGACGGTTCGCCTTCTCTTGAAGCATCACTCGAGATGATTAAGCACGAACTAAGTGTGGGAGTGACCGAAATTGTTTGTACTCCTCATCACATTTTTGGTAGATATACAAAAAGTATTGAAGAAATCAAATATAATTTCGATTTGCTTGTAAAGGCAGTAGCGCAAGAAAAATTGCCAATCAAACTGTATTTAGGTCAAGAGATTTGTTACACGCATCGTGAGGATATCATCGCAATGCTTGAAAACAAACAACTGTTGACATTAAATAATACTAAGAAGGTGCTTCTAGAGTTCTCTTTCAAAAGAGAACCAGAGGACGTCCAAGAAATAATCTACAACTTCAGGGTCAAGGGGTATCAAGTAATTGTAGCCCATGTTGAAAGATATGAATGGATGACCTTCGCCAAAGTGATAGCCATGAGAGCAGAAGGGGCCTTGATTCAATCGAACTCAGGTGCTCTCATTGGCCAAACCACTTGGAAAGAAAAAAGATTCGTTAAGAAACTCTTAAAACACGGGCTGATCGATATCATCGCCAGTGATACGCACAGCTTTAGACCTTCTACCCTTGGCAAGGCCTACAAAAAGCTTAAAGACCCAGATCTATTCAACTTCAAACTTGATTAGATCAAACTTACAGCCATCTAACATTAATTCTAAATTACTGGTTTGAAGCCTTAGGCACTGACAAAGGATTTAGATGCCATCTCTCCTAGATATTATATTGACAATATCTAATGACCGAGCATGCTTTAGAAACGAGAAAAAGATATGTACTATGTAATTCAAGTAACTACTGGGGAAGAAGAAAAGACTATTGACGCAATTAAAAAACAGTTAGCTGATAAAGTAGGCTTTGATGTTTTCGCTCCGTTTCGAAAAGTTATTAGAAAATATCGCGGTGTCGAAAAAGAAATCAAGCAAAGATGTTTTCCGGGTTATGTGTTTGTAGAAACAGATAAACCTAAAGAATTATTTTTTGATTTGTTCTGGACACCAAAATATACCAAGTTATTAGGCAGAGAAGGATTAACGTATAACTTTGTCCCCTTAGATAAAGATGAAGCAAGAATGATTGATATCTTGTATAATAAAAATAGCAATAGGACTACACAAATCAGCAACATCGAAGTCGTTGTTGGACAAAAGATTAGAGTATTGGATGGCCCTTTAAGTGGTTTAGAGACACAAATTCAAAAAGTGAATTTGCACAAAAGAACTGTGACTGTTTCATTTATGATATGCGGTAGATCAGTAACGGCTGATATCGCAATTAATATCATCACAGACGTAATCAATAAATAACAAAAAGGCATTTATGTTTCAAAAAATTAAGAAGTATTTATCCAAATTTTCCATTAGGTGGATGCTGCTTTTTTACGATGTTCTCATCTTTACAGCGGTTTTAGCTCTCTCCTTTACTCCGTACATGTTTAGAGAATCCGCTACTTTCGAGTGGTTTGATGTCTTGTGGCACTTTTTAATTGGTCTTGGATCAATTGTTATTTGTAGATTACTTCTCCACGTTTATGGTCAAATTTGGCGGTATGGTAACGTCGGTTCATTTTTAAGACTCATGGCCGCGGACGGCATTGCGTTCGTCATATATTATTTGCTACAAAGATTTATTCCTGGTGTTAGGACTTTTAACTTTTTCTTTGTTTTAGGAACGGTCACAATTAACCTTTTGGTTGGTTTAGCTTTAAGGATGATTTATCGCTATCTTTATAAAAAGCTAAATAGAAAAACAAAATATGGTAGTTTTTTAACTAGAGCTATAAATATTATCGGACGTTGTGATTGGTCACTTGACGAAGGTAATAGCGGAAACAAAATTAAAATTGCTATTTTAGGAGCAGGCCGTTTAGGCACAAGTCTAGCGGAAGAATTATTAAATAATCCTAGTTCCTCCTATAATCCAGTTTGCTTTATTGATGTTGATAAAGAAAAATTGGGTCGCGAAATATTTGGTAAAGAAGTATTAGATAATAACGGGCATACGATTCAACGCTTAAAGAATGAATTTGATGCTCAAGAAGTAGTTTTTGCGCTTCCTTATCGAGATGATATTGATCGCAAAGAACTATACGACAAATATAAAG
>CAZSEU010000042.1:0-4661 GCA_964606005.1 uncultured Staphylococcaceae bacterium | reverse complement strand
CCAGTTAGAAAGTTCCATACACCATCCAAAGAGGTAGAACAAAATTTAGAACTCAAAATTAAACACCTAGAAATGGAACAAGTACACTCTAGGATGTTCCGCCATAGTTCTCGCGAAATTCTGGACTTATTGAATCCTAACTCTTTCGCAATGGCTGTCACATTCATTCGTCTTTCTAAACAAGCATGAATTTTAATTCGATCATCATAGTCAAGTTTTGGTCTCTTCTTACTCATACGATAAATCCTCCTTCCTGGGGCAAGAGAGACAATTTAATTGTATAAGTAAATAAAGAAAATAAAAATTAACAGATTGTTGCTTTAACTTTGGAAAGTAACAATTATTTTTCTAGATAGAATATTTTGTTTGTTTTAATATTTCTTTGAACTTTTTACTAAAAATGGCTAATTTTCATGCTGGATAAACCGACTCTAGAACTAAGTAGCTACTAATGAATTTAATGCGCAAAGATGCTAGCTAAAACTCTAGAAAAAGCACGTTTATGTTATAATGAAGCTTGGAGAATATTATGAATATTGTTAAAAAAATTGCGACCAAATTAAACATAGAGAAAACACAAATAGAAGCTGCTATTAACCTAATTGATGAAGGAAACACTATTCCATTTATTGCTCGCTACCGTAAGGAAGTGACAGGAAATTTGAGTGATAGCCAGCTAAGAGATCTACACGACAATTTACTCTATTTGCGGAATCTTGACGAAAGAATTATGACGGTCTTAACTTCAATAGAAGAGCAAGGCAAGTTGACAATAGAATTAAAAACCCAGATTGAAAATGTCGAAACGTTAGCAGAACTAGAAGATATATATCGACCTTATAAGCCAAAAAGAAAAACAAGAGCGTCAATTGCCAAAGAACGTGGTCTCGAACCACTAGCGCTTTATTTTAAGGCCGGAAAAAAAGTTGAAAACCATCAACAATTCTTACAATCTTTTGTCGATGAAGAAAAAGGTGTGGACACGATTGAAGTAGCTCAACAAGGTGCTCTTGATATTATTGCCGAAGAAATTAGTGATGAGGCTAAATATCGTAGGCACATCAAAAGCTTCATTACTAAGGAAGGTTTTATTACTTCGAAAGAAGTTAATAAAGATAAAAAAGACACATACAGTCAATACGCTAATTATCGCGAAAAAATAATTTCTATTCCTCCACATCGGATTCTTGCGATAAACCGTGGTGAGAAGGTTAAGTGTTTAAAAGTCGCTCTTGAGTATGATAGCGAAGTAATATCAACTAAAATTGATAATGACTATACAACTAACAATGATTTTGCTCCTCTCCTTACTGAGGCCATCAAGGATGCCCTTAAACGACTAATTATTCCTTCGGTTGAAAATGAAATTAGAAATGACTTATTTGAAAAAGCTGAAGATGCTTCACTGATAGTATTTAAAAGAAACCTCCAGGCCCTTTTACTTTATCCGCCCCTTAAAAATAAAGTAGTTTTAGGTTTTGATCCAGGATTTAGAACTGGCTGTAAATATGCGCTGGTAAATAAAAATGGCATTCCTAGTGAAATCGGGGTTGTAAATATTACAGCCTCCTCTAGTCAAGAAATTGAGCGCGGGCGAAATACGATAATTGAATTGCTCAAAAAAAATCAAATTGATTATATTGCGCTCGGTAATGGGACAGCCTCAAGAGAAAGTGAAGAAGTCATTACGCAAATTATCCGTGAGCATAACTTTACAACAAAAATTTTCATCGTAAATGAAAGTGGAGCTTCAGTGTATAGTGCGTCAAAACTAGGAGAAGATGAATTTCCTCATCTTTCGGTCGAGAAGCGAAGTGCTATTTCACTAGCAAGAAGAATTCAAGATCCCTTGAGTGAGTTAGTAAAAATTGACCCCAAAGCAATTGGTGTCGGCCAATATCAACACGATATGAACCAAACAAAACTAAGCCTTGCTCTTAGTGGCGTTGTTGAAGACACTGTCAATTCAGTTGGTGTTAATCTAAATAATTGTTCGATTTCACTATTAAACTATGTTTCTGGTATCAATAAAACTGTGGCCCATAACATTTATCAATATATTTTAGATAATGGTCCCTTTAAAACAAGAATTGAGTTAAAAAAAGTTGCCAAACTTGGGGCCAAGGCGTTTGAACAAGCCGCAGGATTTTTACGAATATATGGTGGCAAAGAGCCACTTGATTCAACTTCGATTCATCCAGAATCATATACCGTCGCCAAATATATTATCAAGCAATTAAATATTAATATTCTCGAAGACGATTTCAAGCAAAAAGAACAAGCGCTAAACGCTTTAGACGTGCAAGAAGTACTCGCAAAATTTAATATTGGTCACGCGACACTAAATGATATCATTGAAGAAATCAAACGTCCGGGCCGTGATATTCGTGATGATATCGAAATTGTCGAACTAAATAACGAAGTTAGAGACATCAAGGACTTAAAAGAAGGCATGATTTTAAAAGGGACAGTACGAAATATTATGGATTTTGGTATGTTTGTTGATATTAATGTTCATCAGGATGGTCTTGTTCATATTTCGGAAATCGCAAATAGTTATGTTAAAGATATTTCCACGCTTTTTGCGATTAACGATATTGTTACTGTTAAAGTCATATCCCTTGATCTCAATAAAAAGCGGATTGGTCTTTCAATCAAACAGGTTTAAGCTTCAATATTGGCCTATAGTCTTTTTGAGTTGCAATTAAAAAAAGGATAAAAGTTCATACTTATAAAAAAATTAGATAGTCATCTAATATTTTGTTATTTTTTTCGTGCTTATCGCTTAAGATGAACTTGTTAGATTGAATATTAGAAAAAAATATGAAATTTAGACTACTAAAAAACAAGGACTTTGCACTTTTAATGAGTGGGAAATTAGTGTCATTTCTTGCTAGTGACCTGATACTAACTAAGGCGACATTTATTCAAGACTTCAAACTTCGTGATTATTACATCATGCTTTTTTATCTGCTTGGGCAAGTTGCGATCATCAGCGCTTTGACGCTTACCAGTGTTTTATAAAACAAATAAAAAAGCCCTAGCATAGATAACTAGGGCCCGTATCATCGATAATAAAATTTATTTTTGTGAAACAACAACTTGGGGGAATGGTTTTTCAATATTGTTGGCATCAAGTGTTTCTTTGATAAATTTACGAAGTGCACGTTCGACACCATAATGTTGTTCATTAAGTGTTTTAACTATTACACGTAGATCAACGCTACTTGCGTTAAGGGCAATAACACCGGCAATACTTGGAGCTTCAATAATTATTTCCGGATAGTTTTTACTAAATTCCGGGAATGCATTATTTAAGACTTCAATTGTACGGTTGATATCTTCTTCATAAGCAATACCAAACTCGACAATAGCAAGTGATGGATTTTTTGAATAGTTGATTAAAGTATTAACTTCACCATTATTATAAATGCGAATTTCGCCTTTCCAGTTACGTATTTTTGTTGTTTTTAGACCAATATCGGTAACTGTTCCTTTAAAGCCAGAAACTTCAATCACATCACCAACATCAAAGTGATGTTCGAAAATAATGAAGAAGCCTGCAATTAAATCTTGAATAAACTTTTGGGCTCCAAGACCGACAACAAGTCCTAAAATACCTAGACCAGCAAGTGCAGGAAGAACATTAACTCCCCAGATGGCAAGAAGAATAATAATGCTAATTATTGCTAGAGTGTAATTAATTATACTTATACTAACTTTACTAATTGTTTTTCTTCGTTTTTGCATTGCGCCTGGTTTATCACCAAGACGCTTGAGGCTTATTTTTGTAATTTTAAGAATTAACATCCACACAAAAATGGTAATTGCACTAGCAATAATCGCCGTTACTGATCCGGCAAAAAAGCTGGCAATATTATTGGAAAAGCCTTGGAAGAATGTTGTAAAATCAAAGTTCCAAACGAACATTAGCCCAACAATTGCGCCAAAGAGAACTAGGAGAAATAGAAAATAAATCAATGCTAACAACCACTTATTTATCGTTTCTTCGTGTTTCTTTACATAACTACGTTGAACGAAATATAGCACAATGAAGACCAAGCCAATTGCCACGGTAATAACAATATTAAGTGAGAGCGAATCTAATAGAAAAGTCATAAAATACCTCCAATACTTGAATATTTTACCATATATTGTTAGATATTCGTAAATCGAATACATATTTAGTTAGAAAAAAAAGCGAGCTATCAACCAACTCGCTTTAATCGCTTATTTTAAGTTAATTAATATAATTACCATAAACGGCAACTTTACCAGGCGCATTAGTTTTTGCAATTCAAAGAACAAACACGCGAACATTACCCTTATTAATTCCACTTACCGATAGCGTTCCATTACTAACGTTTCTAGTTTCACCAGTCACAGCGTCTACATAGGTTCCATTGGGAATATTTGAGAAAGTTGCACCACCAGAAACAGTTACAAGTGCAAAACTATCAGTATTGCTATCAGTGAACCGACGTTTAGAAGCATGACCACCGGAAATGTCATTGGTCGAGTACTGACCTTTTTGAACTGATACCAAAAAGTTGTACTTTGTTATAATACAAGTATATGCAGGAGCATCATATGAAGGATAAAAAGAATAGACTATGGAGCGGAGAATTCAAATTAAAGGTCGTTTTAGACATCATTGAAAA
>CAZSEU010000041.1:0-5629 GCA_964606005.1 uncultured Staphylococcaceae bacterium | reverse complement strand
TTTCTTTTAAGTATTTACCTGCTCCAGAAATCGTGCCGCCTGTACCAATACCAGCGACAAAGATATCAAATTGTCCTTCTGTATCATCATAAATTTCTTTGCCAGTATTTTCGTAATGAGTAAGAGGGTTATACATATTGGTAAACTGTGAAGGAATGACACTATTAGGAATTTCTTTGGCTAGTTCTTCAGCTTTAGCAATTGCGCCTTTCATTCCTTTGGCCCCTTCGGTAAGCACCAACTCAGCGCCATAAGCTTTAACAAGTTTTCTTCTTTCTTCAGACATAGTCTCAGGCATTACCACGATGAAACGATAGCCTCTTGCAGCCGCCATCATCGCTAGACCAATACCGGTATTACCAGAAGTTGGTTCAATTAAAACAGTATCTTTGTTAATTAAGCCATCTTTTGTAGCACCATCAATCATTGCTTTGGCGATTCTATCTTTGACAGAGCCAGATGGGTTAAAGTATTCAACTTTTGCAATAATTCTTGCGTTTAAATTTTCCTCTTTTGTAAAGTTAGATAATTCGACTAGTGGAGTACGACCCACTAGATCATCAATGTGTTTATAAATTTTCATATGTAATCTTATTTTCCTTTTTTATTATTTATTCTGTTAACGAAATCGTTTAATAGCTGTTCGAATTTTACGCCATACCAATGGTTATTGTCATCCATGGTGATTTTAATACATCGATACACATAATCCGCTGCCATTTTGGCGGCGCTATAAATGGAATGTGTTTTTAGCATTGCAGCGACAAACGAGGCTGAGAAAATATCTCCAGTCCCGTGAAAACCATCACCTAGTTTTTGATGTTTATAGTATTTATATTGTTTGTTTTCATAAATGTAAACACCAGTTGTCCCTGGAACAAAACTGACATCGGTTAAGACGATAGTCGCATTAGTGAACTGTTTTAATTTGCTGATTAAGAGTTTGACAAACGCCTCATCATATTTTTCTTGATAAGGAGTTTCTGTAATAAAGCAAGCCTCGGTGATATTTGGTTTAATCACATCAGCCTTAGCTAATAGTTCACGCATCTTAATCGCATATTCAGTACTAAATACTGGATATAACTTTCCTCTATCACCTAGTGCGGGATCAACAAACACTAAAGCATTTTCTTTTTTAAAGTCATCCACTGCAGAAATGGCAAAATCAATTAATGACACACTGCCTAAATAACCAGTATAAACAACATCAAATTTTAAGCCTTCTTTTTTCCAATGAGCGGCAAAAGCATACATTTGTTCGTCTAAGTCTTTAGCGACAAAATCTTTAAAACCACTGGTGTGTGTGGAAAGAATTGAAGTTGGTAAAATAGCCGTTTCATAGCCACAGGCTGAAAGAATTGGTAAAGCGACAGTAATAGAACATTGACCAAAACAAGAAACGTCTTGAATAGTTAAAATCTTGGAATGAGTTTCAATGATATTAAGGGCATCTTGGAATAGTTCCGAAGCACTCAAATCATATTTTTTCATAAAAAGTAACATCTTCTCATAACTCATTTTCGTGACGTTTTTTTCAATCTTGCAAATCATCGACTTGTCTTTATAGCCAAGCGCATCCGCAAGTTGCTTTTGGGAAAGATGTTTTTGAATTCTAATTCGTTTAATGTGGTTACCAATGCTCATAGTTTTGTTTCCTTTGTGTTGATTATATAAACATTGATGAATTCTATTCAACTTAGATGCTCAAAAAAGATACAATCAATAAAGATAGTAATTTGTTTTTATTCGGTTTTGTTGAGAAACACAATATAATTGCTATGATAATTAAACATGATAAATAGAGTAAATGACGCATATAAACGCAATATCATCAGCATCGCTTTAGGACCTTTCTTAAAAATCATTGAAGCGATTTTTGATTTACTTATTCCATTAATCATGAAAGCGATCATTGATTTGAATCAATATCAAACGCCCGAAGCTATTCCGCATTTTATTTCTTCTCGACTAGCGGCATTTATTAGATTATTCAACCCAAACAATGGTGCGGTTAATGACGCTCTTGTCGGTGGAGTAATTATTCTTTGTATGGGGATAGTGGGCTATATCATTACAATGATTAGTCAATATATCGCCGCGCATGCTTCGGTTAATGTTGGTACAGAAGTCAGAAGTGCTTTATATAATAAAATCTTAAAATTATCAAAAAAAGAAAGAGATAGCATTGGTAATAGTAAATTACTTACGCTAATGAATAGTGATTCTTATCAACTACAACACGGTGTTTTGCTTTTTGTTAGATTAATCGTCAGAGCCCCTTTCATTCTTTTTGGTGCTCTAGTTATTTCTTTTATTCTTGATTGGCGAGTTGGTCTAGCCTACTTAGCCATTGTCCCTATTATTTTAGTGAGCACATTAATTATCTTAAGAAGTACATCTAAAGGATATGTTGAAATCCAAAGTGATTTAGATAAACTATCTAACCAAGTTAGTGAAGTCACACAAGGCGCGAAAGTGCTTAGAGCATCTAACACACAAAAACTAGAAAAAGATAAGTTTGAAGATAAAACGACTTCATATGAAGGAAAAAGCATTCACGTTAATAAATTAAATGCTTTAATTAATCCATTAACTTTTGCGATTACTTCGCTTGTTTTGGTTGTGATTGTTCTTCTCTTACAAAAAGATTTGTTCGACGTTAACAATACTCTAATAGCCTCAACCATTATTGCAGAGATGTCTTATTTAGCACTCATCTTTTTTGTGACTGTACAACTTTCAACTGCTGTCATTGATATTGTTAAAGGGGCCATTGCCGCGATGCGTATTGATAGTGTACTAACTATAAAACCTTCGATTAATATTGTAGATAACGGAAAAACTGCTTCAGTAAATACTGGTGACCAACTCATTAGATTTAATAATGTATATTTCTCTTTTTCTGATAGTAGTCAATACTTCTTTAATGACTTATCTTTTGAAATTAGAAAAGGTGAAACCTTCGGTATTATCGGCGGCACTGGTAGTGGTAAAACCACAATTGTTAATTTAATTGAACGTTTTTATGATGTTTCTAAAGGCGAAGTGTTATATAAAGGAATTTCCTTAAAAGAGTACGACTTAACCGCTATAAGAGATGATATTGGTTTAGTAAATCAAAAGTCGTCTTTATTTAAAGGCACTATTAAAGATAATTATTTAATGAGTAATCCTGCTGCTAGTGACGAAGATATTATCGAAGCTTTGAAACAAGCCGAAGCCTATGATTTTGTTAAAAAATATAGTGACCATATTGATCATGAAGTCCAAGAAGGTGGTAATAACTTTTCTGGCGGACAAAGACAAAGACTTTGTATTGGGCGTGCGCTAGTGAAAAAGCCGGAAATATTAATTTTGGATGATGCTACTTCGGCACTTGATTTATTAACTGATAAACGCATTAGAAATCGCTTAAATAACGATAAAACGATGACTAAGATTATCGTTTCTCAAAGAGTGGCGACGATTCAAAATGCGGACTATATTTTAGTGCTTGAAGGTGGCTTGGTTGTCGGCTTAGGCAAACATAAAGACTTATTAGTCTCCTGTCCAATTTATAAAGAGATTTATGAAACACAAATTAAGAAGGAGCAATAAATGAGCAATAAGCAAAGATTAATGCATTACTTAAAACCAATGCGCAACCAGTTAATTGTTGCCCTAGTTTTTGCTTTTATTTTTGTTGCTTGTCAAATCGCGCAACCTTTTTTACTTGGTAGATCGTTAGATGCTTCTAAATTTGGAGAAAGAGATGCGTTCTTCTTATTTGTATTGATTGCTTTTGGTTTTGTAATTATCGGCGCTGTGGCCGCTTATATATTTGAAGTAATTGTTAATAACACATCACAAAGAATTATTAAAAAAGCTAGAGATGAAGTATTTGAAAAAATAAACGCCATTTCAGTGAAAGACTTTTCCAGTAAAAGATATGGCGATATTGTCCAACTAGAAATACGCGATATGGAAAACTTTGCTAGTGGTTTATTCGCCGTATTTAAAACTTTGATGCAAGGTATATTTACAGTCGCAGTCACGATCTTAATGATGTTTTTGGTGAACTGGATTTTAGCAATTGTCGTTATCTTATTAACACCACTCAGTATGTTGATGGCTAAAATTGTTTCCAGTTTTTCTCATAAACACTATCAAAAGCAAAGTGTTTTACAAGCCAATTTATCTTCTATTTCTTTAGAAACACTGAATAATATTGAGATTGTCCAATCACTAAATTTTGAAAACGTTTCTTTAACTAACTTTGTTAATAAAAATGAAGAACTAAGAAAAGAAGGTAAAGTCGCTAATTTCTCTGCTTCTTGGGTCAATCCTTCAACGCGCTTAGTTAATAACATCATCTATGTCATTATTGGTATAGCTGGAGTCATTATGCTTTCTTATAACCAAGACTTAGCGATTGTGTTTGCGATTATGTCAATTGGTAGACTTTCGTCATTCCTTTCCTATACCAATCAATACAGCAAACCATTTAATGAAATATCTAACGTTACCGCTGAATATGAAAACGCGAAAGCTTCGTTTACAAGAATTAATGATTTCTTAAATATAGAAAACGATATCAATCATGGCAAAATTGAAATTAACGAAATTGAAACAGTCGAATTTAAAAATACTACCTTTGCCTATACTCCTGATCAACACCTCTTCGAAAACTTTAATTTAACTATTAATAAAGGCCAAAAGGTAGCGATTGTCGGTCCGACAGGAGCAGGAAAAACTTCGCTTATTAATTTATTAATGCGTTTTTATGATCCCGTTAAAGGAGATATCAAAATAAATGGTCACTCCATCTTAGATATCACTAAACAAAGTTTAAGAAAAAATATCGGTATGGTGCTCCAAGATACTTGGATATTTTCAGGAACAATTGCGGACAATATTCGTTACTTAAAGCAAGAAGCCACGATCGAAGAAATAAAAGAAGCCGCGAATAAGTCTCATGCTGATATATTTATTAATACCTTACCGCAAGGATATGATACTTTCGTCTCTGCTAAACAAGGCTTATCAGAAGGGCAAAAACAGATGATCGCCATTGCGAGAGTGATGCTATTAAATCCCAAACTAGTCATTCTTGATGAAGCGACTTCTAATATTGATACACGTAGTGAAAAACTAATTACTGAAGCTTTTGACTTAATGATGAAAAATAAAACTTCCATCGTCATTGCCCACCGACTTTCTACCATCGAAAAAGCCGATATGATTATCGTCATGAAAGATGGAGCGATAGTGGAAACTGGTACACACAAAGCCTTAATGGAACAAGAAGGATTCTATTATTCGCTTTATGCTTCACAATATAAATAATTAAGTGTAAAACCCTTAATCTTGTATAATAACAATTGATATTCCTAGTTATAAAAGGAGAATTATATGTCACCAATTCTCATTATTGCACTGTTCATTCCTTTAATTGGTACGACCCTTGGCAGCGCCATGGTTTTATTCTTAAAAAAAGAACTTAGTCCTAAGACGCGAAAAATTCTTTTAGGTTTTGCTTCGGGAGTGATGATCGCCGCTTCTATTTGGTCACTTATCCAGCCAGCAATCGATTTTTATCCTGAAGGAGACTTTAAGTCCTGGTTAATTCCGGCTTTAGGCTTCGTCG
>CAZSEU010000040.1:0-6364 GCA_964606005.1 uncultured Staphylococcaceae bacterium | reverse complement strand
GTCACGTATGGAACATGAGCATGAGCGTATTCGACGACTTTACGTGTAATTGCGATATTTTCTTCAAAAGATTTGCTAGAAGCATCAATCATTACGGAAGTAAAACCTGCATCAATACAGTCTTTACAAATTTCAAAATCAGCGCCGTGGTCTAGGTGAAGTGCGATTGGTAAACCAGTATCTTCAATTGCAGCTTCAACCATTTTCTTTAAATAGATTGGTTTTGCGTATTTTCTCGCCCCTGCGGAAACTTGAAGAATGACTGGAGAGTTGCATTCTTTCGCAGCTTCAGTAATTGCTTGAACGATTTCCATATTATTACAGTTGAAAGCCCCAATGGCGTAACCACCCTTATAGGCTTTTTCAAACATTTCTTTGGTATTAACTAATGGCATAAAATTACCTTCTTTCGCTATTTATTATACATGAGTTTATTATTTTGTTAATAATAATTTCCTTAGTCCTTTGATGCATAAAAGAGCATCTAATTCATATGAATTACTGAGTGTTATATCTTCCAAGGACTGATAGATTGATTTTTTTATGCCGTAATATATCTCGTTCTTATGTTCGTAGACATCTATTAAGACATCAATAACAAGTAAACGCAGTTGGGTGATAATGTCATTTTCTAAATAACAAACGCGTTTAGTGATGCGAAAATTGGAGAATAGTTTTTGTACTGCTAAATATAATTCTATACCTTTTTCTGTTTCGTCCCATAAATCGACATAAATAAAATCATATTGTCTATCTTGAATATTTTCCAAATACTCTAAAGCATCGGCTTGAAGCACATGGATGTTTTTGTTTTTAGGAAACAAAGGAAGTAGTTTGCTCTTAAAAAAACTGATTAGTTCAGGGTCACTTTCTACGACATATATTTCATTTATATCTTCTTTCAAAGAAGCCGTATACGCAAAATAACCAAGCTTCAAACCAACAATTAACACTTTACCTTTGGCAATTTGAAGAGGTATCTTTGACATTTTGATGTCCAAGGGAGTGACGAATAGTTTTTGGTTGTTTCTAAAAGTTATAGTTGGGCAATTAAAATCATTTCGAAAAAATCCATAATCCAATTTGAGCACCATCTTTTCTCCATAAGCATATTTTTCTCCATTATTAAACAAACGAAAAGCGGGAATCTTTTCTTTTTGTAGAAAACCTTCAAAAGTTTTTAGATATGCGTTATCACTATATTCTTCAACAGATATTAAGTGTGTATCCCATAATAAACTAGCTAATATAAATGCGTTTTCGGTAGAATATTGTTTTAACAATTGATTGATGAAAAGCTTCTTAATTTTAAATGTATCTATTTCGTTATTAATAGAAAAATCATATAAATTGTTTTCCAGTTTATTGTCATTTTCAATTAGACGGATGTAGGATAGATATTCAAGGTTATTTTTATGTGTTTGAAACAATAATTCAAACCACTTTTTATCTGAATTATTGTCAAAATAAAAGCGCATTTTATTATTTGACCTTCTTGGAGATTTGATCGTAAAAACGTTGATCAAATGGTAAACGTGAAATTGGGACAATAGAAATATAACCATCTAATATTTGACGAGTATCGGCGTCTGGAGGGAGATTTTTACTATCTTCAAAATCGCGTTGTGCTAAATAGGTGTTGCCATTTTTAATGAAATAATGATTGTCACTACGGCAATATAAACGTCCAATTTTTATCCCTTTAGCAGGAATGTTTTTTGGAAAATTAACATTTAATACGTAATCTTCAGACAACAAATCATTTTTAATAATGAAATCCCAAACCTCTTCGAAATGGTCTATTAAAGGAGTGAGGTTATGGTGAGGAGAAGAAAACGCGACTGTTTTATTTTTATGAATAGAAGCAGTCAAGGCTCCGCCAATGGTGCCTGAAAATAAGACATCATATGAAAGATTTAAGCCATCGTTACAGCCCGACACCACTAGGTCATATTTTTGTTTTAAGCCAAAAAGTGCAAACATCGTGCAATCTGCTGGTGTGCCGTGAACGGCATAAATATTATCTGCAATTTGATCAACTGTTAAAGCATCAGTAATTGTTAACGAAACGCTTTTTGCGGACATGCCATGAAAAGGAGCAACTACTGTTACTTCGCCGATTTTGAGTAATTTCTCATATAGAATCTTTAGCCCTTCGGCTTGATAACCATCGTCATTAATTAATAAGATTTTCATATTGTATATTTTCCTTTAAAAATTAGGAAAATAAAAGAGGGAATGTTGTTCCCTCAATTATTAGCGAATAAAAATTTTATTATTGAGCGACTTTGTTATCTTTGATAATTTTGTCCTTCAAGTATTCAGGAACTTCTTCATAAGAAACAAATTCACGGGTGAAATAGCCAGAAGCTTGAGTGATGGATTTGAGTTGTGTGACATAGTCAGTGATTTCTGATTCAGGTACTAAAGCTTCGATATCTTGCATACCATCATGTTCTTCCATGTTTTGAATACGTGCACGTCTTGTGTTCAAGTCAGACATGGCATCACCAGTGTATTGAACTGGTGCATAAACGTGGATACGCATAATTGGTTCAAGAATAATTGGTTTACATCTTAGATAAGCATCTTTAAAAGCAAGGATGCCGGCCATCTTGAAAGCTTGTTCGTTACTATCGACTGGGTGATACTTACCATCAATAAGCACACCTTTAACTCCGATGACTGGGAAGCCAGCGAGCAAGCCAGCATTTAATACTTCAAAGAAACCTTTTTCAACGGCTGGGAAGTAGTTCTTAGGAACAGCACCACCAAAAACTTCTTCGGTAAAGACGTTTTCTTCAGATGGTTCAAAGCGCATTTTAACAACGCCATAGAAACCACTACCACCGGATTGCTTAACATACCGTCCATCACCTTCGGCAGTCGCTTTAATTGATTCACGATAGACAACTTTCATTGGTTCGGTTGTTAGGTCAATTTTATATGTGTTCTTTAATTTTTCAATAACGAAGTTGATGTGAGAATCAGAGACACCACCAAGAAGAAGTTGTCTTGTCTCGACATTACGTTTGACTTCAATACATGGGTCTTCTAATTGTAATTTAGCTAAAGCTGGACCCATCTTGGATTCGTCGTTTTTATTAACCACAACAATGGCTTTGAAAATAACGGCGGATGGATAACCAACTGGTGGGTAAACAATTTTGTTTTTTGGTGCGGATAATGTCATACCGGAAACAACACCATCTAAACGAGTAATCGCCCCGATATCGCCAGCATGTAATTCTGTAATTGAGTTCATGGTCTTGCCACTGACGGTATAGAGCATTGATAGTCTTTGTGAATCGTTACCAAAGGCAATATCTTCACCGGTTTTTAAGACACCGGAAATAACTTTGACTAGGTTAATAACACCGGAATATGGATCCACTAATGTCTTAAAGACATAAGCGGATACTGGTTCCTCGTCTTTAGTGCTGCGTTGGACATCTTTGCCGAATTCGTCAGCACCCTTGTGAACTTTGCCAGCTGGTGAAGGAACGTAGTTAACGATTGTTTCGAGCAATAAGTTAACACCGATGTTTTTTAAGGCATTGCCAAATAAAACTGGTGAGAAGGCGGAGTTAGCCAAACCTTGTTGCAAGGAATTAGCAATTTCTTCTTCAGTAAATTCTTCGCCACCAAAGAATTTTTCTAATAAGACGTCATCTGTTTTGGCGACTTCTTCCATCAACGCACTACGCATTTCTTCGACCTTAACCGTAATGTCTCCAGGCATATCGCCAGCTTCTCCGTCTGCTTTAACGAATGTGTTTTTTATCAAATCTGCAAAACCATCGAAGGTTGCGCTTTGACCATTTGGGTAGGCGAAGCAAACTGCTTCCTTAGTTAAATTGTTTTTGATTGCCGCTAAAAGACCATCAGTATCAACACCATCTTTGTCCATTTTGTTCACAAAAAGGATAGTTGGGATACCTTTACGACGTAATGCATTGAAATGCTTAATAGTACCGACTTGGATACCAGAAGCAGCATCAATGACCACGACAGCGACATCAGCCACAGTCATTACGCCAAGATATTCACCGATAAAGTCATCATTACCAGGAACATCAATGATATTGACTTTAACATCATTTAAATAAATAGGAATGACGGCGGTTTGAATGGAAGCGCCTCTTTTTTGTTCTTCTGGAGTATAGTCACTAACGGTATTTTTCTTTTCGACTTCACCCTTAGCTTGTATGGCTCCGCTGACAAAAAGCAATGATTCCACTAAAGAGGTCTTACCAGCACTTTGGTGACCTAGAAACACGATGTTTCTAATTTTATTAGCATCATAATTTGCCATATTTTTTTCTCCTTACAACCTAAAATATTTGCTATATCTGCCCTTAGCAATTAGCTGAATCTTGCCATCCTTGACTAATGTGGCCAAAGCCTTTTCAATAGTCACAGAACTGGTAGCATACAAAATATTTTCTATCACTCGCTTATTAATCGGCGTTGCCGAATCGAAAACTATCTTGTAAACCTTATCAATGGTTTTACCATTGTCAGAGTTAACCTCCATGATATAATCTAGCTTGCGGTAGGCTTCTAGAATGCATTTTAACATATATGTTACATATTGGGTATAATCATTTTCATTTTCGTGCCAGCCCGCTGAAGAGGCTTCAAAAGCATCAATATAATCTGAGATGCGTTGTCTCACGATATAAGGAACTGAAAAATAGTTTCCAATATCATAACCATACTTTTTCATTAAGAAGTTCAAGATTAATCTCGCCACTCTACCATTGGC
Source organism: uncultured Staphylococcaceae bacterium (assembly GCA_964606005.1). GTDB lineage: Bacteria > Bacillota_I > Bacilli_A > RFN20 > CAG-826 > RUG14515. The sequence goes on along the minus strand of CAZSEU010000040.1, from coordinate 1,596 downwards.
ATGGTTGAATGGGTGAATACAGGTGAAATCAAGAAGAAAAGTAAGGATAAGAATTAGCTTATTATTTTCTTCATTCTGACTCACTAAATTGAACTGATAGACAAGATTGTCTAATAGCGACGGCACTTCACTTGGTTCTGATGTAACAAATAAAGTGCGATAATTGCCATTAGGCATTCTTTCTTGGATGTAATTGGCGCTATCTTTATACTTACCACCGATTTCTGGGTTGTAATCTTTATAAAGATAATAGTGAAGCGTGGAAATGAAAGAACGATCAAATGGTTGATATTTGTAGCATTCATCAATCAATTGCAACGCTTTGTAATAACCTTGGAAAAGAAATTCCTGTAAGGTTTGTGGTGATTGACCTTTTTCAAAAATGGCTTTAATTCGATCATCACCAATAAAAATCGATCCCATCGCATTGCTGGCTTCTGTGCCACTAATAAAGGCTAATTTTGTTAACTTCTCAGCTTTTTTCAGTTTATGCGCTAGGATCGTCTTTCCTTTATATAATTCAATTGAATTAAGTAAAGAAATAATGTTGGGGTTACTTAAAAGATTATTTACAGTACCCTGTAGATCAAACATTCTCATATATACACCTCGTGCTTTATCAGTATGCGTTATTACCAATAATAAAGCAACTACATATTTATAAAAGAAAAATACTGAGTTAAAAAATAACTGAGTTCTAATGAAAATCATAGAAGCGGCAAAACAAAGTCACAAATTTTCATTGCTAATTGATATAAGAAATATTAGATTTTATTTAATGAAATATGTTCATTCACTAAAATATGACTATCCGAGCGACCCACATGGCCACATGATCGCACCCAAGCAAGTCAGAAAAGATAATTTAAACAAGGACTATCCTTATTATCGAAATGATTTTTGGTACAATGTCGGTCGCATATTTATCGAATTTGTTTTGATTATCGTAGGTGTTCCTTATTTCTTTTTAAGATATGGCTTAAAAGTAAATGGAAAAGAAAATCGTAAATTATTAAAGAAAACGATGAAAAAAACTGGTGTGATCACCATATGCAATCATATATTCGACGAAGATTATCCAGCAATTAGAGTAGCCCTGGCACCGAAGATGGGATATATAAGTATGTGGAAAAACAACCATTTGCGTCGCTTGGGTTACATCATTAGGTTTTCTGGATCTATTCCTGTGCCTACAAATGACGCAAGCGCGACCATTTCTATGATGCGCGCAGTTGATAAATGTTTACAAGATGGCAAGTGGTTACACATTTATCCCGAAGCAAGTATGTTTTATTTTTATCAAGACATTAGACCTTTTGTAGATGGCACCTTCTTATTTGCCGCTCGCAACAAAAAACCAATTTTTCCAATGGCTTATTCGTATCGCCCAGTTAAAGGATTATATAAGTTATGGAAAAAGAAAGGCGCACCACTAATTAACTTAAACTTTGGCGAACCAATATATCCAAACCCAAATCTCTCGATTAAAGATTCGATAAAAGACTTAAGTGATCGCTGTCACTCAGCGATGAAAAAGTTAATGGAAGATAACACTCCAGAAGTGAAGGATAAATAAAAACGCTCAGTTGATATTGA
>CAZSEU010000039.1:0-6384 GCA_964606005.1 uncultured Staphylococcaceae bacterium | reverse complement strand
ATGACAATCGCGCAATCTGCGCGCTTTAATGCAAGCACATCATTAACTCCATCCCCAACCATAGCGACACGTTTATTTTCTTCTTGTAGTGCACTGATAATGGTTTCCTTTTGTCTTGGGGAAGCGTAACCGAAAACTGTGTAACGTGCCACCAATTCTTTGATTTTGTCTATTGAAACATTTTCCAAAGAAACATACTTGTTCGCGTTAATGATTCCCGCCTCTTGTGCAACGGTGCTTGCTATTTGAGGATGATCGCCAGAAATTATTTTTATTTCGATATTTTTTTCGATAAATAATTTAAGGGATTTAATGACATCTTCGCGAATTTTTTCCTTAATTATTATGATGGCAATTGTATCTAATTCTCCGATGAATTTATTTTCAATAATTGGGTCGCGACTCTCGCCCAAAACCAATACACGATTACCTTCTTTTATAAATTCTTCACAGCGATTTAAAATAGCTTTTTTATTGCGCAAAGGTAAATAATCTGGCACACCTAAAATAAATGTTTTTCCGCCTTTAAATGTTGCGCCACAATATTTATTTGCGCTATTAAATGGAAGCACTGCATTAATGCCTGAACTTAGTTCTAAATCATAAACTTTTCTTAAAGCGACAGCGGTAGGATTATAAACGTTTGTAGCTACCAATACATTAGACATCGCTTGAGCAATATATTCTTCGCCCAAATCTCGATTAACGATAATCGTTCTTTTTACAACCATCGTACCATCAGTTATCGTTCCAGTTTTATCTAAACAAAGTATATCGATGCCATTTAATACTTCTAAACGATATATGTCTTGAATAATAATGTTTTTGTTTGCTAATTTACCAACAAATACCGCTAGAGCGAGCGTGGACAATAAGTAAATTGCTCCTGGAATAAACATCATGAGAATATTCATAATTTTTAACAAATACTCTTTTAATGCTTCGAGTGTATTTAAATGCCCTTGCAAATAAAATACGAGAAGCAAGACGCCAACAAAAACCAAGGAAACAATGCTGACAACGCGATATAAAATACGGAAGGCGTGCATTAATTTTGCTGGTACTCTTGTAATCATCTTTGCCTTAAAAGCTTGCATATGGGTAGAAGTATCTTCGCCCACCTTATCGGCACGAACATAAAAACTACCATCGGCGACATAAGAACCAGCTAATACTTGGTCACCCTCGTTTTTATAAACAACATTAGAGTTGCCGGTTATATATCCTTCTTTAATTGTTGCTTTACCTTGAACAATTGTTCCATCCACGCAAATTCCATCGTCTCTTTCTAAAAATAAAATGTCATCCAAAACAACTTCACTTTCTTTTATTTCAAAAACCGTCTCGTTTCTAATGACTTTAGTTTTTCTTTGGGTGTTTAGTTTATTTAGTTCGCGACGCGCTTTCAAATCGATGATTAAGCCAATTAAGTAATTAAGTAAAAACATTAAGGCGAAATATAAGCCAAAAAAAGAGCCCAAGATAAGCATCGTAGTAGTCACAATAACAAGTGTTAGATTATAAGTGTTAAAGACGTTTGAAAGAAGTATTTCGATATTGGATTTATCAAAAATCTTGCGGTTTTTGTTGGTCAGCTTTTGTTTTTTTCTTTGCTTTACTTGGCGCAAAGAAAGACCAACCTTATAGGATGGATTAAAGCGATCGATGTTGGAGGAATGATTGGTGTGCATATGCTCACATACATGATAAAAAAACTTGGCTTATAAACCAAGTTTAATTTTTATCGGGCGGTTCTTTTATTCTTGAAGTATTGCCTAATAATTTGAGCACATTCTACGCCGAGAACACCTCTTACTATGACAGGATGATGATTGATGTTGTCAGCTTCAAGCACATCGATCGAACTACCTAATGCGCCACCCTTACTATCGGGGGCACCATATATAACTTTACTAATGCGAGATTGAATAATTGCGCCACTACACATAATGCATGGTTCAATAGTGACATATAGTTCGCAGTCCACTAATTGCCAATTGCCAATAACTTCGCTAGCTTGTTTGATTGCTAGAATTTCAGCGTGGCCAAGAGGATTGTTTGTTTTTTCGCGTTGGTTATGAGCAGAAGCAATGACTTCGTCATGATAAACAATCACACAGCCAATAGGCACTTCGTCTTCTAAAGCGGCCAACTGTGCTTCTTGCAAAGCTAGTTTCATGTATTTGTCATAACGTTCCATAAAAACAATGAACCACCGCACATGAATATTGTACTTAAGGCTGCTACATTCCTGTCCTGACCTGGTTCGCAAATATTCATCGCGATGGCAACAGTGATTATATCATTTCCAATATTGATTATAAAGTGGTGGACACTTATTGTTGTTCGTCAAAAAAATAGTGTTTTTTCTTATTACGATAACGAATAAATCAAATAAATGATAATTGTGGGTTATTTTATTCAAGAGATTATTAATAAAAAATGCCGCCACAATCGACGACATTTATTATTTGTTTTTTAAACTTACTTCTTGGTTGGTTTAAGAACTTCTAAACCGCCCATCCATGGTCTTAAAACTGGAGGAATAACGACGGAACCATCTTCTTGTTGGAATTGCTCAAGAATAGCTGGAAAGACGCGAGAAGTGGCTAAACCAGAAGCATTAAGGGTGTGAACATATCTCGTTTTACCAGTAGCGGCATCGCGATAACGGCACATTGATCTGCGGGCTTGATAGTCTCTAGCATTACTAGCAGAACTAACTTCTTTATAAATGCCCATGCTTGGTAAATAAACTTCGATATCATAAGTTCTAGCCATCGAATGAGATATATCCCCGGCCGCTAATTTGCTTATTTGGAAATGTAAACCAAGTCCTTCAACTAGTGCAACAGCTTTATCCACCAACTCTATAAAAGCGGCATCGCTATCTTCGGGTTTGGTGTATTGGACCATCTCAACTTTGTTAAATTGATAACCGCGAATCATCCCTCTTTCTTCGGTGCGATAACTACCTGCTTCACTACGATAGCAAGGAGTATAGGCGAACAATTTCTTTGGAAGATCTTCTTCTTTTAAGATCTCGTTGCGATAGAGATTTACCAAAGCTGTTTCAGCGGTTGGAAGGAGGAATCTTTGTGGTTCCATACCTTCAAGCCAAAATACGTCGCTTCTAAATTTTGGGAACTGCCCAGCACCAAATCCAGTATCTTCATTGAGAAGATGAGGAGGTAGGATAAATGTATAACCGTCTTTTAAGTGAGTAGCAATAAAATAATTCAAGAGTGCCCATTCGAGTTGTGCACCTAAATTTGTATAAATCCAAGCGCCACGACCAGCGATTTTTGCTGCTCTATCATAATCCACCAAACCCAAAGAAGTGGCTAATTCGACGTGATCTTTAAGTGGGAAAGTAAATTCTGGTTTTTTGTTGACGAGTTTAATAGCAACATTATTTTCTTTTCCACCAGCTACTAAATCATCATCAGGAAGATTTGGTAAATCAGCGAGGAAAGCAAAAATTTTGTTTTCAATTTCTTTTAATTCTACTTCGTTTGCTTCGTTCGAGGCAGCAATTTGTTTTACTTTTGCAAAAATTTTGCTGACATCTTCACCAGCTTTTTTAGCAACAGGAACACTCGCGGACAATTTGTTCATCTCCGCTTTATTGCCTTCGACTACTTGTAGTAATTCTTTTTTTCTTTTGTCCCAAACTAACAATTCAGTAAAATCGACATCCCACATTTTCTTTTTAAGTGCGGATTTTACATATTCGGGATTTTCACGAATTAGATTAATGTCTAACATATAGTGTTACTCCTCTTTATCTTCTTAATAATGCACTATAAACCTTAAATAACTTTGTGCCATATTGTTGCAAGTTGTAAGTGGATACTGTTTCATAGGCTTGTGCAATAGTGGGGGTTAGTTTTCCATCAAGATATTCCCTCACTAATGCCGTTAATGTTTCAGAATATTCGGCAATATATCCAGTTTTCTCGTTTTTTAAGAAGTCGGGGAAAATTGCGCTTTTTCTGACAATTAGTTGGCAGTTTGCCGCCATCGCTTCCTCAAGAGAAAGTAGGCCGGCCAGATGATAACCTGGATACATAAATATCGCAGCGTTAAGCAACATACTACGATAAATGTCATCATGAGTTATGGTGATGAAATGGACGTTTTTTGGTGCTTTTTTACTTATTCTACTTATTAATTTAGGCGAAGTCTCTGGTCCGACGAAATAAACTATTATGTCATCTCTAGATTTTGCCACATCAAGCAAGGCACCAAGTCCTTCCATTTTGGATGAATATTCACCAAATGCCAAGATAAGCTTTTTGTTTTTATCTTCCCTAAAGTAACGATAGAAAAGTTCTTTTTCATCACTTCTTGAGAAACTAAATCTCGCTAGGTTGACACCAGGAACAACAACTTCAATTGGTCTAACAACCCCGTTTTCGACGAGAAACTTTTTCGCGGCATTTGAGGGCACTAAAACCATGGATGCTTTGTTCATCATTCTGAACGCCTTTTGTTTTAACTGGGGTGCTTTTTTGCCATCTTTATTACGGCGATAGGTGATGAAGCGAGATGCTGGGTCGTTTTCTCCAAATAGTGCGGAGACGACAACCGGCACTCCTTTTTCTAAAGCAATGTTTATTTTGCCTTCGTCATCCGGTGACATAAAATGAGCAATATCATAGTAGTCATACAAGTTAGATGTGTACTGGACATCTGCTACTTCGAGTGCGCCTTTAATGGTTTTACGCATTCTGGCACCCTCAAAAACGTCACGTTTAGCATTAGGTTGAAAATAAACCAACACTTTCATACTTATTCGTTGTTGTCGCCTCCAACGTTATCTTCAACAACGGCATCTTCTTCAAATTCGTCGCAGTTTTCTACTTCTGGATCACATTCTTCTTCGTAAGGAACTACAGCGATTGAAGATACTTTTTGACGACCTTCTAAATTCAAGATTTTAACACCTTGGGTGTTACGCGAGGATTGACGCACTTCGGCTAAGTGAGTTCTAATGACAATACCATAATTGGTAATAACCATTAAATCATCATCAGAGTTAACGGTGCGAATAGCAACGATACGGCCAACCTTATCGGTGGATTTAAGTGTCGAAACACCTTTGGCACCTCTTTGAGTGACGCGATATTCAGAGAAGTGAGTCATTTTGCCATAACCTTTATCGGTCACAACCAAGACTAAGTCACCTTCATAAGCGACAGTCACACCAACTGCATCGGCTCCTTCAGGTAAATCAATACCAATGACACCGGAGGCAGTACGGCCCATCGGACGGACATCTTCGACTGCAAAGTTAACCATTTTACCTTCGCTAGAAGCGATGCCGACGATAGTGTCAACGTAATAATTATCAATTTCTTCCTCTTTTGGACTATCGACGAGTGTAAAGACTGCTTCGTTATTTTCATCCATCGCCATCGTGTAATACTTGCGATTATCGGCAAGCGGAGCGGAAGCTTTCATTTTGTTTTGGATTTCTTTAACTTCGAGTAAGTTGTCACTTTCTCTTAGAGAAATTGCAATCTTACCGTTTTGTCTCACGGATTCAAATTCAGAAATTGCTGTTCTTTTTACCAAACCATTTTTGGTAAAGAACATTAAATAACGGTGTTCTAAATAAGCATCAACAGAAATGATGGATTTAACATTTTCACCTTTTTCAATATTGATGAGATTGATGACCGGAATACCCTTACCAGTTCTTTGATATTCAGGAATTTGATAACCACGAATGCGGTAAACTTTACCTAAATCTGTAAAGAACAACAAGTCGGTATGGGTTTTAGAATAAACCATTAAATCAACGACGTCATTTTCATTTAAAGAAGCCCCACGCACACCGCGACCACCGCGGTGTTGTGCTTTGAAAGCATCAGCAGAAAGACGCTTGACATAACCGCCTCTTGATAAGGTGATGACGATGTCTTCTTGAGGAATTAAATCTTCATCATCAATATTGGCGGCAATGTTAGAAATTTCGGTTTTTCTTTCGTCGCCGAATTTGGCTTTAATTTCTTCTAATTCTTTAATAACAACTTCAATTTCATTTTCTCTAGAAGAGAGAATGCGTTTGTATTCATTAATATTTATTTCGAGTTGTGCACGTTCTGCGATTAATTTATCAGTTTCAATACCGGTTAATCTACGTAAGCTCATCGCTAAAATGGCGTTGACTTGTAATTCGGAAAAACCGTATTTAGCCATGAGTTTTTTAGTTGCTTCTTCTGGGGTTTTGCTACCTTTAATGATATCTACGATATCATCAATATTGTCATGACAAATAATTAAACCACTGACGATATGATCGCGAGCTTCGTCTTTTTCTAATAAGAATTGCGTTCTTCTTTCCACAACATTTACTTGGAAATCTAAGTATTGTTG
>CAZSEU010000038.1:1525-8236 GCA_964606005.1 uncultured Staphylococcaceae bacterium | reverse complement strand
GGTTTAGCAATCCAAAACTTCCCAGAAGGAGCGATTATTTCTATGCCACTCAAAGAAGAAGGTTTATCAAGAGGCAAAGCATTCTTTTATGGTTTTCTTTCTGGAGTGGTGGAACCAATTGCCGCCTTAGCGGCGCTCGCTCTCACCTTCTTTGTGACTGCTATTCTTCCATTTACTCTCGCCTTTGCCGCGGGCTGTATGATTTATGTCGTTGTTGAAGAACTTATTCCCGAAGCTAATGAAGGCCCACACTCTAATCTAGCCACCATCGGTTTAACGATTGGCTTTGTGCTCATGATGATTCTTGATGTAGCCTTAAGCTAGACTTAATATTTTATATTAAATAAATAAATTAGCACTCTCACTTGCAGAGTGCTAATTTTGTATTATAATAAGGTTATGGGAGGAAATTATTTATGATGAACACCATGCCAGAAGATCTTTCTAACCAAGACGTATTAGCGAGATTTGGAAGAAATATCAACGAAGAAGTTAAAAAAGGTAAAATCGACCCAGTCATTGGTCGAGAACAAGAAATTAGAAAGATTATTGAAATATTAGCGAGAAAAACGAAAAACAACGTCATTTTAATCGGTGAACCAGGTGTCGGTAAGACGGCGATATTAGAAGGACTTGCTGAACGAATTGTTAAAGATGATGTTCCTTCTATCTTAAAAGATAAAACTATCTTTGAGCTAGATATGGGTGCTTTAGTCGCGGGGGCAAAGTATCGCGGTGAATTTGAAGAAAGACTAAAAGCGGTTTTACAAAAGATTAAAGAGTCCGAGGGAAAGATAATTCTATTTATCGATGAGATTCATCTAATTGTCGGTGCTGGCCGTTCAGACGGCGCGTTAGATGCTTCAAACATGCTTAAACCAATGCTAGCAAGAGGCGAAATAGATTGTGTGGGTGCTACTACGTTAAAAGAGTACCGCGAATATATCGAAAAAGACCGTGCTTTAGAAAGAAGATTTCAACCAATATTAATTAACGAACCGACTGTTGAAGATACAATAACTATTCTTAGAGGTTTAAAAAACCGCTTTGAATCTTTTCATGGCGTCAAAATTACAGATGCAGCACTTATTTCGGCCACTACTTTATCTAATCGCTATTTAACTAGTCGTTTCTTACCTGATAAAGCCATTGACTTAGTCGATGAAGCTTGTGCTTCTATTAAAGTAGAACTAGCTAGTATGCCTAGCGAACTAGATCAGTTGCAAAGAAAGATTCGTCAGTTAGAAATCGAAAAAGCTGCTCTTAGTAAAGAAAAAGATGGTTCAAGTATGAAACGGCTTAGTGAAGTACAAAGCGACTTAAAAGCGTTTAATGAAAAAAACCAAGAGCTCACCACAAAATGGCAGGCCGAAAAAGAAGAAATATTAAAAACTAAAAACTTAAAAGAAAAACTTGAAAAAGCACGTTTTGATTTAGATGTTGCCTTATCACGTTCTGAATATGAAAAAGCTGGCGAATTAAAATATAAAACAATTCCAGAACTAGAAAAGCAATTACAAGTTCCAGAAACTAATCTAGAAGATAAACTATTATCTCAAGTTGTTGACGAACCACAAATTGCTAAAATCATTTCGCGAATGACAAATATTCCGCTTTCTAAAATAGAAAAAGGTGAAAGAGAAAAAGTTTTAGACTTACATAAAACATTAAGTAAAAGAGTCATTGGTCAAGATGAAGCTATTACACTAGTAAGTAACGCTATTTTACGTCAACGCGCTGGCATACAAAACCCCAATCGACCCATTGGTTCGTTTATGTTTTTAGGTCCAACAGGCGTAGGCAAAACCGAAGTCGCTCGAGCGCTTGCCGAAGCCTTATTTGATTCAGAAAACCATATTATTAGAATCGATATGTCAGAATATATGGAGAAGTTTTCGACTTCTCGATTAATTGGTGCTCCTCCGGGTTATGTTGGCTATGAAGAGGGCGGCCAATTAACCGAACAAGTAAGAAGAAAACCTTATTCCATTGTTTTATTTGATGAAATCGAAAAAGCCCATCCTGAAGTGTTTAACTTGTTATTACAAGTGTTAGATGATGGACGATTAACTGATTCTCAAGGTAGAGTGGTCGACTTTAGAAATACTGTCATTATTATGACTAGTAACTTAGGTAGCGAATATCTACTTAACGGACAAAAAGAGCAGGTTGATCTTTTGTTACATCAAACCTTTAAACCTGAATTCTTAAATAGAGTTGATGAGATTGTTTATTTCAATCCATTATCTAAAGAGACACAAGCTAAGATTGTTTCTAAAATGCTTGGAGAACTTAAATCTCGTCTAGCGGAATCTTATTATGAACTTAGCTTTACGGAAAACCTAAAAGACTACATTTTAGAAAATGCTTATTCACCGATTTTTGGTGCTAGACCTATTAAGCGCTTTATTCAAAACAAAGTCGAAACAGTTCTCGCTAATAAAATTATCGCCCAAGAAATGATTGTGGGACATCATTATCTCATTGATGTCATAGACGATGAAGTATTAGTCAGATCATTAGATGCACAGTCTTAAACGTAGTCATTTTTTGATATGAATTAAGCCACGTTTGTCTCACAATATAAGTATGATAGACCCCCCATTGTTTTTCTTAACTACTATTACTTCTTTAGTCGTTCTATTTTTTATCGCAGAATTTATTATTTATCTATCTATTTTTTATTCTCCTCATCCGCGACAAATAAGCGATAAAAGATATATAAACTTAAAAGAAAATAAAGGTTATGAAGAGCGGTTTGTCCAAATGGTCACTGCTTTAATTAAGATACCTTATGAAGATGTTTATATCACTGCTTTTGATAAGGTTAAGCTACACGCTAAAGTTTACAAAAATGATAGCTGCAAACAAGTAGCGATTTTATGTCATGGTTACCGTGCTTCGGCTTATCGCGACTTTGCCGGTATCGCCAAACAATTTATTGATCAAGGAATTGGTGTTATTTTAATTGACCATCGTGCACACGGAAAAAGTGGGGGTCACTCATTAACTTTTGGCGTAAAAGAAGTAAGAGATGTCTTAGGTTGGATTAAGTATGCTAGAAACACATTCGGTCCAAACAAGCAGCTGATTCTAATGGGTTTTTCAATGGGTGGAGCGACTGTTTTAAATTGCGCGGATAAGGTAGATGATAATACCCTTATTATTGCTGATAGTCCTTATTGTTATCCTCACGAAATCATCAGTGCTTCAATTGCAAGTGTGCATTTGCCGGTTTCGTTATTATATCCACTAGTTAATATAGCCGCTAATATTTTCGCTCGCGCTAATATGAATTATCTTAATGCTTATGAAGCGATTAAATATACCAAGTGTAAACTACTAATTATTCACGGAAATAAAGATAGAATCGTTCCGCAAAGATTAAGTCAAAAGCTTGCAGAAACATATCGAGATAAGATTCAATATGAAATTTTTGATGGAGCAGATCACGGCCATTCTTATTTAAAAGACTTTACCCGTTACCAAAAATTGATACAAGAATTCATCAAAGAGGGCTAATATATAAATAACTTCTAGGAGGGAAATATATGTATGAGTCAAAGATGAAATTAACTCAACCCCAACTAGCCATCTTGCGCGGCGAACAAGGTGAAACCAAACAAAAGATGCTTGAAACCATCGTGCGCTTTGGAGATATATTTAATGCCCCACGTCTAGTAAAAGTTAGCCACAAAAAAGGTCATTTGGTGACTTCTTTTGGTATTAACTTACTTAAGCCCCTATATCGGACAATGAGCGAAATAAACGCTAATAACCTCAAAGTATCGGGTGGCTTTACTGCCGACCCACGACCACTAGATTACAGCAATGTAAAATGCAATATATTAGAAAAAATTGTGTTTTCTAAAATAATGTACGGTAAACAAGTTTTTTATGAACAACAACTACAGCAAGCAGGCTTAATTCATAAAAACGCTTTTACGTGCACCCCATATTTAAAAGAAGTCGGTAACATTCCTTTAGAAGGTGATGTTCTTTCTTGGGCTGAAAGTAGTGCGGTCGTCTTCGCTAATTCGGTGTTAGGAGCGAGATGTAACCGTAATTCAGGGATGATTGATTTATTCGGTTCTTTACTTGGTTACGTACCTTATTTTGGGTTATTAACTGATGAAGGTAGAAAAGCGACTTGGAAAGTGATTATTAAAACTTCAAAGATACCGGAAGCACAAGTGCTTGGTAGTGCGATTGGCATGAAAGTTAATGATGAAGTGCCGTATGTTATCGGACTAGATACATATTTAGGTAATGTTATTTCTGATGAGGTAGAAGGTTACTTAAAAGACTTTGGTGCGGCCACCGCTTCTAATGGAGCGGTTGGCTTATATCATATTGATAATCTTACCCCTGAAGCGAAAAGACTCGGTCAATCATTACTGACGGAAGAGACAAAAGAATACGTCATTGACGACGAAGAATTAGCAAGAGTTTATCAGTCTTACCCCATCATGTGGAAACATAAAGATAAGCCGGCTAACCTAGTGTTTATTGGTTGTCCACATCTCACACTTACGCAGCTGAGAAACTGGTCAAAAAACATCATTAATGGACTGAATGAACTTAACAAAAAGAAAGTGGCGGTTAGAACGATTTTAACTACTTCGCCAATGGTATTAGAGTTATTTAAAAGAGAAGCCTTATATGTAGACATAATTGCTAAAGGTGTAAAAATTACTTCAATTTGTCCTTTAATGTATACGAATAACCCTTTGACAAAAAGAAGAAGAATCGTTACTAGTTCAAATAAACTTAGAACGTATAGCCACGCTAGATATATGGTCGATGCAGAAATACTTAACTGCGTCCTCGGGAGGTAATAACTATGCAAAGACAATTTAAAGGTCGTGTTATTGCTCCTGGCTTTTATCGCGGTGAAGCCGTGGTTTCGCGTCAAGGAGTTAATACCTTAGCAACGTTTCAATCTAGTGCCTTAAAAAACGCTAAAGAAGTCATTGTCTCTGATCAAAATAATCCAGATATTTTTGGTCTTAATATTACTGGAAAAGCTCTTTGCTTACCAATGACGATTGGTTCTACCACTGGCGGGATGGTCATTCAAACTGTTTGTCAAATGGGCATTGCTCCAGCCGTATTTTTGTTTAGTGAACATATTGATTCGCTGGCCGCTTCTGGTATCGTGCTAGCAAAAGTATGGGAAAATAGTGATGTCATATGTGTTGATCAATTAGGTAAAGAATTTATTGAAACAGTAAAAACTGGTGACTTAATTGAAGTTAAAGAAGACGGCACAGTTAACATACTAGATAAAGAGTAAACAAAAAAACAATTAACTAAGCGCAGTAAATAAATAAAACTGCGCTTTTTTGTTATAAAATGTAATTATGGTCAGATATAAAAAAGATAAAGTACTAGCCATTATCTTCGCTGTTATTTCGCTTTTTGTTAATGCAGTGATTATTTATCAAGCGTGTTTAAATGGTAGTCTTAGTTCTGAATCTTCTAATGGAGTAACTAAAGTGTTGATGGATATGATTAACTTTATCGCCCCCAACACGATCAATGATGGTAACTACGATAACTTTGTTATTTTTGTTAGAAAAGGTATTGGGCACTTTGGAGGATTTATGGCTAGTGGTTTATTTACGACGTTAACCGTTTATTACACTTTTAAGAATGTCGTTTGGTATAAACACTTATGGGGTATATTGCTTTCCTTAGTGTTTGGGCTTATGCTAGCCTCCATTACGGAAATCATCCAACTGACGGTCGATAATCGCAGTGGTGAGTTTATCGATGTCTTATTAGATACATTTGGTTATATCTTTGGTATATTAATAGTCTTACTAATTATTTATTTACCCAATAAACTTAGGCCAAGTCCAAAACAAAATCAATAAATTGAACTTCTTTGCTAATAACTACCAAGTGTGGCAAAATATTACTGCTTATTATGAAGAAAAAGAAAGAAATAAAACGTTTCGATTTAAATAAACCTTTTAATCCTAGTGATATTAAAACTTTAAATGAAGTAGAGCTAGAATTTTTATGCGAAGATATTCGCGAAAATATTATCGTTAATTGTGCCAAAAATGGAGGCCATCTTGCTTCTAGCTTAGGGGCTACTGATTTAATCGTTGCTATTCATCATTACTTTAATTTGCCTAACGACAAAGTCATCTTTGATGTTGGCCATCAAAGTTATGGCCACAAGATTCTTTCTGGTCGCACATTAGAAAAACTTAGAAAGAAAGATGGTGTATCTGGCTTTCAAAATCGCGATGAATCTATTTTTGATCCATACGAAGCTGGGCATTCTTCTACTTCAATATCCGCGGCGATGGGTATGGCGTTAGCAAGAGACATTCACGATCAAGACCATCACGTCATTGCCGTTATTGGCGATAGTTCTTTCTCAAATGGTGTCGCTTTTGAAGCGTTAAATAACCTAGGCACTTTTAGCCATAAAGTAATTGTGATTATTAATGATAACGGTCGTTCGATTGGTAAAGCAGTTGGATCAACGAATAATTACTTTGAAAGATTTAGACTTTCTAAGGGTTACTTAAAGTTACGGAGTAGCTATCGTAAAATCATGAAAAAATATGCGTTTACAAGATGGTTTTATTATTTTTCTAGCGCTATAAAAAACTTTATTAAAAGAAGATTTGTTAGAAGAAACTTATTTTCTAACATGGGTTTATATTTTATTTCCAATATTGATGGTCATGA
>CAZSEU010000038.1:0-1425 GCA_964606005.1 uncultured Staphylococcaceae bacterium | reverse complement strand
GCGGTTTTTGCCGCAGGCTTAGCTAATAACAACATCCATCCTTATTACTCAATTTATTCAACATTTTTACAAAGAAGTTATGACGAAGTGCTTCATGATATTGTCAGAATGGATTTACCAGTTACTTTGCTTGTCGATAGAGTTGGTGTTCCTGAAGAAGACGGAGAAACGCATGCTGGCATATATGATGTTGCTTTCTTAATGTCGATGCCTAATATTGCTATTGCAATGGGCAAAGACCAAATGGAAGCTGAAGCTTTATTTGATTTTTCTGAAATATATAATCATCCTTTAGCGATTCGTTATCCGCGAGGCAAAACAACTAAAATGCCACAAGCGATTGTTAAACCAGTGGCTTTAGGACAATGGAAAGTCGAACAAAAAGGTGAAGAAGTGGCCCTTATTTCTTATGGCCCAATTGTTAATGAATTATTTTCTAGATATCCAGAATACACAATTATTAATGCGATATTCCTTAGACCGATTGATGAAAAGGTTTTAAGGAGTTTATTAGTTAATCCATACATAGTTATTTATGACCTTTATGGAACTAGAGAAGGTTTTGCTTCTTTTGTATTAAATGCTCTTAACGATATGAACTATCAAGGTAAAGTTAAAATCTTAGCGCTTCCTAATACCTTTATTGCGCATGCAAGTCAAAAAGAACAATTAAGTGCCTATAAATGTACTTTAGAAGATTTAGATGAACTATTTAGGACATTAAAATGATTGAATTACTAAAGCCAATTGGCCACTGTTTCGGGGTCATCAATGCGATTGAAATTGCTAAAAGAACGGTTAATAAATTTCCTAATAATAAAATCTATGTCTTTGGTTTATTAGTTCATAACGAAGAAGTGACAAAAGAACTAGATGCTTTAGGTATTACCACGCTTAATTTAAGCGGTATTGACCCACTTGAAAGATTAAAACAATTTAAAAAAGATGAGATTGTTATTTTTACTGCACATGGCCATATAGAAAAATACGAAAAGATCTTAAAAGATAACGGAGTGACATTTATTGATGCGACGTGTAGTCGCGTCAAAGCATGCTTCTCCTTAATTAAAAAAGCTAGTCATGTCATTTATATTGGTAAAAAAAATCATCCTGAAGCAGTCGCGGCTTTAACGATGAATGAAAATGTCTATTTTTATGATATTAATGAGAAGTTTAATTATGAATTAGTAGCAAGTGATCAGCCGCTTGTCGTTAATCAAACAACCTTATCGTTCTTAGAACTAAAAGCTATTCACGAAGAAATTAAAAAGCATATTCCTCACGCTGACATAGTCGATGAAATATGTAACGCTACTTTATTAAGACAAAAAGCAATTATGAATCTTGGAGCTGAAGTTGATACAATCATCATTGTCGGTAGTAAGAAATCTTCTAACACGATGAAACTATATGAATTAGCTTTGT
>CAZSEU010000037.1:0-9240 GCA_964606005.1 uncultured Staphylococcaceae bacterium | reverse complement strand
TTTGAGGCTTGTAAAATAAAACCAATTTTCTTTAATCTAATTTTTGATTTTTCCTTTATATCTAATTCACTGAATGGTTTGCCTTCAAGTAATACCTTTCCAGTGGTTGGCTTTTGTAAGCCACCTAAAATAGTAAGGAAAGTTGATTTACCACTTCCAGAAGGCCCAACAATAGCAATTAGTTCGCCTTCATAGGCTTTAAAGTTAGTTAATTTTAAGGCATTTATCACTGTGTCACCTTGAAGGAAATCCTTGGTGACGTTTTTCATTTCGATAATCGTTTTCATATTAACCTCCGATCGCTCTAAGTGGATCAATTTTTAGGACTGTTCTAACCGAGAACATCGCCCCGAACAAGGCGAATAAGAAGAAAGCAACGGTTATCACTCCATAGAACAATAAATTAATTGCAAAAGGAACGATACTGCTTAAGAACAATCCAGTTAATAATGTTAAAGCTAAGCCCATTGTCACGCCCATCAACACTAAAATGAAAGTTTGTAAAACAACTGAACCCGCGATATAGGAGTTTGCAATTCCTTGGGCTTTCATGACTCCAAACATACTTGTTTTTTGAATGGTTAAGACATAAATGAAGATGCCTAGGACAAAAGCAACAATGATAATCAAGAAAATAATCATAATCGAAAAAGTCAAAACTTGAGCGGTATATCCAGGCAAGGTCGATATATAAGTATCAACACTATAAGACAGTAGTGTATTCGGAAGTTGAGTAACGTCGCCTCTAACAATCACACCACTAAAGAGATTTGGTGTATTAGTTTCTCCATAACGATACTGTTGCCACGAAGAAAGATTCATATAAACGACTGGTGCGGTTTGATAGGTTGATTTAGTAGAAAAGCCAATAATTTCGTATTGGTTATCGCTACCCGTTACTCCAAAAAAATCACCAACTTTATATCCTTCTTTCTTTAATTGTTCGTCGACAATAACTTTGTTACCATCTAAAGAAAGATTACTTAATTCGTTTGGTTTTAAGAAACTATCATCAATACCGA
The DNA here is from genome assembly GCA_964606005.1 of uncultured Staphylococcaceae bacterium. GTDB lineage: Bacteria > Bacillota_I > Bacilli_A > RFN20 > CAG-826 > RUG14515. Next base: position 8,218 of record CAZSEU010000037.1, on the reverse strand, counting down.
AGAAATAGACGTCAACCCTTGATTCTAAAATGTCTTCCGATTGTGGATTATTGATAACCGCGGGAAATAAACCAATTTTTGCTTTTTCACCTTCTACCATTACACTATCGTAATCGTTTTGGGTCATATAAGACATCATCATATTGTCGTTAGATTCGACGGTGAGGATGATTTCATTAGAATCCCATTTATTAACTGCGTTGGTATAAGAAGAAGCCAAGCCATAGGCTAAAGACGTAAGAAAGTAAACTAGATACCCAACTAAAACGATTACTGAAGTAATCAAGGCAAACTTGCCTTTTGAGTATCTTAGCTCTTTAAGTGCAAAGAACATATTATTTCACCCTGCTTTCTATTTTAATAATTTTTCAATATCTTCAGCGATATCTTTGGGTTTAACCATCGGCGCATACCTTTTCACAATATTGCCGTTTTGATCAATTAAGAATTTTGTAAAATTCCATTTGATTTTTTTATTAAATAAGCCCTTAGTGTGTCGCTTCAGATAGGTGAAGATAATTGATTCTCCAGGTCCATTGACATCAACTTTTTGAAATCTTAAGAAAGATGTTTTAAAGTTTATAACGCACTGTTGATTGATTTCTTCAATTGATCCCGGTGCTTGCTTGAATTGATTGCAAGGAAAATCTAGTATTTCTAGTCCTTTGCTTTGGTATTGATCGTAAAGCCACTGTAAACCTTCATATTGTGGAGTAAAAAAGCACTCCGTTGCAGTGTTAACAATTAAAAGCACCTTACCTTTAAACTTTGCCAGTTCAATAATATTGCCATCAACGTCTTCTGCTTTGAAATTGTATAGACTCATATTTATTTTCCTCTATAATAACGGGAATAAAATTATTATTGCTTCCCTTCGTTACTGTCTTTATATTAACACCTTTCTAGGCGTTAAGGGAAAAGATACGCTTTTCTTCGCTATATCTAGAAAATCTTTCGCCATAGGGTTATTTCTTTGGTCCGATTTTCGTTTAAACAATTGGTCTTAGCAACTAATTATTTATTTAGTAATATTTAAATTTTCGGTTAGAAAAAACCTAACATTAGCCTAAGTTAGGACTACTATTGGTCTTCTTAAAATGGCGGATAGGTATTTCTTCCTTTTCAGCCAAAGAAAAAAAGTTTGATAACAGTTTATCAAACCTATGCATTCAAAATGGTGTGGCCAAGAGGATTTGAACCTCCATGAGTTTCCTCACTAGATTCTGAGTCTAGTGCGTCTACCAGTTCCGCCATGACCACATGCCTTAGCTTAAACCACGTTTTTTGTTTTCTTCTTCCTGCAAAGTCTTGAAATCGAGTTTGCCTAATAAAGTATGAGGCAATTCATCTTTAAATTCAATTTCTTTAGGAACAGACCAACGGATTAAATACTTACGGCAAGTGTCTAATATTTTATCTTTCATGCCTTGTTCATCGAAATATTTAGCGACGACAAAAACCTTAATAGCGTTTTGTAATACTGGATCAGGAATACTAATCGCGGCGCAGGCAGAAACTTCCGGCATTGATTCGATTAATCTTTCGACTTCAATTGGGAAAACGCCAAAGCCTGATACTTTGACAACTCTTTTCTTACGCATCTTAAAGAAGATAAAATCTTCTTCATCCATATAGCCTAAGTCACCAGTATATAAGTAACCATCAATTAGACAGTTTTCAGTTGCTTCTTTATCTTGGAAGTAGCCGAGCATAATCGCATCACTCTTAATAATGATTTCTCCGATTTCGCCTCTTTTAACTTCATTATGATTTTCATCAACAATTTTAAAACTAGCTCCAGGAATAGCTTTACCAATTGAACCTTCTTTATTGGCCTTAAAAGTATTAACACAGTTAACGGCAATGGCTTCAGTTAAGCCATAACCTTGGAATATCCGACATTTTGAACCTTTGTTTGCCATTAAATCATTGAAGTCTTTTTCTAAGTTAGTCGGCATTGAATCGCCACCGCAGAAAACGCAGTGCATGTCTTTTAGATTTTTATGATTGGCGAAAGTTGGTTCTTGCATGAGCTTATCAAAAATTGTTGGCACACCACAAATACATGTAATCTTCACTTGACCCATTAGTTTTGCCACACCTTTTGCCGTGAACTTAGGAACTAAAATAGCCGCAAAACCATTTGATAAAGGGGCGTGCATCGTCATGCATAAACCAAAACCATGGAAGCTAGGTAAAATTGATAACATGCCTTGACCTCTTAAGTCTTTTTTATTTAAAGACATATAAGCATCAGTATGGCTAGCAACATAGTTAAAGTTAAAATCACTTAAGCAAATAGTTTTTGGTTTGCCAGTAGTGGAACCACTATGAAGTAACACAGAAACGTGATTTTTGTTAGCTTTAGCTTCTGGAACTGTCTTTTTAGTTGGTTTTAAATCGACGAGGTACTCAAAACCATTGAATTTAAACCGTGGTGGCATTTTGCCGAGTTTTTTTCTAATGCGGCGGTTCATGAAATTGTGATACACAAATTTTTTCACTAAAGGGAGATGATCTTCGACACGTGTGACGTAGATAGTTTTAGCAATGGTCCGATATTGTTCAACTTCTTTAGCAACGCGTTGCTCAAAAAGAAAAGCGTATTTGGTATTTGTTTTCTCCATGATAATCTTGACTTGGTTATATGGAGTAAATGGGTGAATTAGATTAGCAGTCGCGCCGATTTTATTAACTGCGTAAAACAAGATAATAGTTTCAGGCATATTTGGTTGAGCAATGACGACGACATCATTTTCTCTAATGCCTAAACGATGATATAAAATGTCTGCCATTTGATCGATTTGTACCATTAAAGACTTAAAAGAAATTTTCTTCCCTTCATAAAAAAGAGCTAAGTCGCGAGGATATAAGTTCGCGGCTTCTTTTAGTGCTCCATACATGGTTAGTTCAAGTGCCATATTAAATAAATAACCCCACGAAAGAGAAGATTGCAATCAAAATTATGTAATGCGTCGCATAAATAATTAACGAATGACGACCGATGTAACAAAATGGTCTTTCCCACGCATAATAATTAAAATAAGATTTTTTGTTCACGCTATAAGTAAATCTAGCTAGTAAAGCACCAACAAAGAAGAAACCCAAATAAGGAAATAAAGGCATATAATCAGCTTGATCAGCAATCGCGCGATTCGGTTCCCACAAGAACGGCACATAAGTATTTTGTCCCCAACTAGTCTTAGATAAGAAAACAAAAAGCGGGTAAAGTGCAAGTGCAATAATGGCTATGGCTAAAAGCCACTGCCACTGTTTGTCTTGGACAAAACAATATATCAGCGTCGACCAGGCTAATACACCGATAATATTAAAATCAACCCTTGCTGTTCTTATACCTAAATTCAAACCGGCAGTATCTTTTATATTTTCTAAAATGTTCGTTAAGATGAAAACAAGGGCCCAAAATAAAACCATCTGGCCAGCACGCTTCCAGTTGTTACGAGAAAAAGCAGACGAAATGCCACTGACAAAACAAAAAGAACCCAAAGCAAACCACCGGAATATTTGTCTAAATAAAGAATCCCAATACAAGCTTGCAAGACGATAAATAGTCACAAAAGGCTCTAAAGCTGTACCAGCATCAATGGCCGTTTTGCCACCCGCCCATCCTAAGTTATAAGATGCTACAATATTTAAGAAGTGGTCGAGTATGACTAAGGTCATTAAAAGTCCACGCAGTAAATCAATTTCGTGAATGCGCTTTTCGAATGAGCTTCTTTTTACCGCCTGTTCCATAACACTAGTGTTAGTATACTATTCTTATGGAAAGAATAAAGTGTTTTCAGCAAACTAGTCCAAGATAAATTTGGCCCAATCTTCATATATTTCCTTATATCCGTCCTCATTATGTATCTCGTGGCGCATGTTTGGATATAGTTTTAAAGTGACGTTTTTTACTCCTAGTTTGGTATAGGTTTCTTTTAGCCACTTAACGCCTTTTCCGTATTGACCAACTGGGTCATCTTGCCCAGAAGTGATATAGATGATTTCATTATTGTTAACTTTTTTAAGATTATTAGTTTTCCAAATCGTTGACATACCTCTTAAAAATTCTCGCCAAAAGCCTCCGCTATTAGGAGCGCCTAAATATGGATCGGCAACATAAGCATCAACGTTTTTTGTGTTATAAGAAAGCCAATCAACTTTTGTGCGCAAGTTCTTTATTTTTGCGTTATAAGAACCAAAAGCTAAATTGGTTAATAAATTATTAGGTTTATCCCAGTTACGTTTATGAACAATCATTTTGCTTAATAAAGCGGCTACCGACATTAGGAAAGCTTGACCACCATTAGAACCAACGATTAAAGTCTTATCTGCATCTAAAGGATATTTCTGAAGTCTTGCTTGTGTGATAAAAGAGCCCATTGAATGACCACCTTGAATAGTTGGCAAGCCATTTTGTTTAGCCTCTAAGACAAGTAGATGCAAAGCATCAACCGTCATATCAAAAGCGTTTTTCGGCCATATTTGTAAATCTTTGACCGTAGGAGCGTTTAAACCTTGACCGAAGTGATCAAGAATCCAAACATTTATACCTCTTTTATTTAAGTAATTGGCTAACGGAGTGTAGCGCTTTGCATATTCTTGCATGCCAGTAATGAAAACCAAGTTAGCCTTACCTTCTTTAATAAGAAATTTAATGCCCATTAGCGCTTCGCCATTAGGCAAAGTAATAGTAAAAGTATCCATATTATTGCTCCTATATTTGTAAAAAAGTTAACTTTATTCTAACATTTCTTTTTATGTTGGCAAATAGAGTGACAATTCTTATATAATGGTTTTATAAAAAGAGGTGCTTATTATGGCAAAAAGAAAATATGGTAGAGATTATTTTGGTTTGGACAGACTGTTAAGTATCGTTCTCGTCATCATCCCAATTACTTCTTGGGTTCTTGGTATATTAACCAAAGCAAACCAAGGCAAATGGATCAGCGTGATTGTTCGTGTCTTTTTTGGTTGGAACATCATCTGGATCCTCGATATCGTTTTCATGGTAATGAAAAAAGAAATCTTCCCAATTCTTTAAGATTTACTTTTAGTATTTAATAACATTTGGTACAAGTATTCCTTGCGTCTTTTCTTTGGAAAAGGGACTATTTTTGGATAGCCGCTGAAGGCGAATAATCCGCGAGGAACAATAAATGAACGATTAGCCGTTTTTTCTGTGATCGCAAGCATCGCTGTTAAAGCGGCTTTTTGATTGGAATTAGGAAATAATTTTAAGAACCACTTTCCTAAAAATCTAATGACGACATTAAAGTCTCTAATAATATCGGTGCTAGTTAAACCAGGTTCAACTAAATAAAAAGAAGAAGGACCTTGATAAGCGGAACAATAATGATAAAACAAAGAAGCAACGCCACTTTTAGCAATGACATATTGTTGCCAACTAGAAATATTTTTTTCATATAAAGAAGTAATTTTCTTCATCGGTAAACCAGCCGCTAAGGAGCCTTGGAAAATATAGCGATGCGGATAGGAGTTACTTTCTAACAACTGCTGACAAAACAAATATAAACCATAAAAGTTAGTTTTAATTGTGATGCCCATATCACCATCAATATAACCTTTATTTTTCAAAGCAAAGACACCAGCGTTTAAAATAACAGCATCAAATTTTGGGTATTTGTCATTAACTTCTTTAACTGCTTTTGCAATAATGTCTTCTTTACTTTGGTCATATTCAATAATGTTAATACAACAATTTTCAAATTGGTTTAATAAGGAAGTCTTAACCTCTTGAGCTTTAGTTAGGTTTCTAGCTAAAATAACGACCTTAGCCCCTTTATAAAGTAAGTGGTGGACGATAGCTAAACCAATCCCAGAAGTACCTCCAGTAACTAGTATTTCCTTCCCTTTAAGGTCAGGTAATTTATCTAAATATTTCTTAACACTCATGTTGCTGTTGGCTATTATATCATCTTTTTAAGAAAACAAGCCTATTACTATGCAATGAGTTCATTTTTTTGTTAAGATTTAAAAAGACCACTTTGCGCTATTTGTGCTTATTTATGAAAAGTAAAATAAAACTCATTTCTTTAGTTGCTCTTAGTGCTTTAACTCTTACCGCTTGTGATTTTATATTTCCGAATATAGACAATTCTGGCGGCTACTCATATCTCCCGATATGGGATGGGGAAGCACACAAGGCAGAAACCACTGTTAGCGATTATATCGCTAATAGTATTTATGGCTACTCCTCTGCTCCTTCTGAAGGTGAAGCGAAACTTTTAGTAATACCTGTCTGGTTTGATGATTCCGATAAATATATAGATCTAGCGAAAAGAGAAACCGTTAGGCAAGATATTTCAAAAGCCTTTTTTGGCACAATAGAAGATACGGGCTGGCAAAGTGTTAAAAGTTATTATGAGACAGAAAGCCACGGAGTGTTAACATTAACTGGCACTGTCAGTGAATGGTATGGACTAGATACAAATATTGCTCTTTCTAATTACAGTACCAGTGTATCAAATACTTCTGACTTAGCTGAAGAAGCGACAGATTGGTATTTTTCAAGCCATAGCGATTCACGCGCTAGTTATGATAAAGATAGAGACGGCCACCTTGATGGGGTTGTACTAATATATGGCGTCCCTGATTATGGTGCTTTAGGTTATTCCCATACTAACAATTCCACAGTATCTAATTTATGGGCATATTGTAACTGGGCCGGATTAGATAAAAGTGTTCTCTTACCATCTATTAATGTGTTTCTTTGGGCCAGTTATTCATTTATGTATGGCTCTAATGTTGCCAGCGATAGAACAGGCAAATATAGTTATTATTCAGGTGACACAAGATACTGCGACATTGATACTCATACTTATATTCACGAGATGGGTCATATTTTTGGCTTAACCGATTATTATGACTATTCGCAAGAATATAGTCCTGCTGGAGGTTTTTCCATGCAAGACCGTAACATCGGTGGTCATGATCCTTTTAGTGTTTATTCTTTAGGATGGGCAAATGCTTATATTCCTAATCAATCCGCCACTATTAATCTACAGCCATTTACGACTACGGGTGAAATTATTATTTTAAGTCCTGAATCCAATAGTTTTTCTTCGCCATTTGATGAATATTTGATTATCGAATACTATACGCGAGATGGGTTAAATGAACTAGATTCTCAATATAACTATTTGAATTCTTCAGCCTATCCGACCGGTCCAGATAAAAAAGGTATTAGACTTTGGCACGTAGATGCGCGTTTACTTTATTCTAAAACTGGCCGTTTTTCTTCTAGTAACGTCACGACCAATCCTAGTACCAATCAAGGAAGAGTGGCCTTTATGATGAGTAATACTTATGCTCCTGGTCCAAGCGGTTATATTTCTCCTTTAGGAGAAGATTACGCTGATTATAATTTAATTCAATTAATTAGAAACGAAGTAACCGCCACTTATAAGATGAAAAGTGCATTATCAAATACTTCGCTTTTCACCTTAGAAACAGGAAGAAACGAATTCACCATGCGCAAATTTGATAAGCAATTTGTGCGTACAGGAAAACTAAATTCCGGCAATGAACTAGGCTTCACTTTCAAAGTTAATTCTCTTGACACGGAATATGCCTCAATTTCTATTACAAAACTATAAAAAAATTGTAATATTCTCTTGAATATCAAGACTAAAATTGCTAATGTTGATTTGCTGTTTTATCAGCATTGGGTCCGTAGCTCACCTGGGAGAGCGCCTGATTTGCATTCAGGAGGTAGCGAGTTCGATTCTCGTCGGATCCACCAAAAGAGTTACTTTCGTGGTGAGCACGTTATATAATTAATAACAATTAAGCTATTTCTAGCTATTATCCTAAATGATGTTCCAAAGGAGGAGCTAAGATATGTTACAATATCGTTACGATGCGCAATTATTAATCAGTGGCCAAAATTTGGACGAAGATATAATTACCGACTGGATTTTAGATAACATGAAAGGCGATTCGCTTATTTGTGTTGGTGACGATGAGATGATTAAAATTCATTATCACACCAATGAACCATGGGATTTGCTAAAACATTGTGCAACTCTTGGTGAAATATTTGATATCGTCATTGAAGATATGGACCGCCAATCACGCGGTTTAAAAGGCTAATAAGCTTCTAACATCAACTCTGGACCATTAACTCAATTGGTTAGAGTAGGCGGCTCATAACCGTTATGTTCCGGGTTCAAGTCCTGGATGGTCCACCAAA
>CAZSEU010000036.1:0-9780 GCA_964606005.1 uncultured Staphylococcaceae bacterium | reverse complement strand
TTCTATTTCCAGGAATGTCTAATTTCAAACCATTAGGAGTTTTGAAAGAAGAATCGACATAGAAATTTTTTGGACTTTGTTCGGAAAATTCAATTTTTTGTGCGTTTAAGTTATCAACGCCACCATAACTGAAGTTAGGGCCATCATAAATAAGAGCATCAATAAAGGCAATTTGTTCGCCATCACCATCTTCAGCGTAATCTTGGAAGTCTTCGCGGAAACTACCGACAAGATCTTCTAAGTCAGCAACATAAGTCGAACTATTACTATCCGATTCACCTTGATGCCAAACGAATGCTTCGATTCTTGGCTCATAACCCATACCTTCAATTAATTGAAGGTTGTTCGTGGTGAATTGAACTAAGCGCGCATAAAGTTGATTTGAGGCTGTTCTCCACGAAGGGTTATTATTAAAACCACTTCCAGAGAAAGCGCATTTAATGATGAAGAAAGGTTGATCTTCGTCAGCATACTCTTGCAAGGTATAAGCCAAACCTAATTCAGGTCCCATTGAAGTATTGTTTCCGCCCATGCCAACTTTTGTTGGGAAAAATTCGCCAGCCATTGGATCGGTTTTATTAGAAGCATAAGGTGTTTTTGTTTCCCAGTTGCCACCACCATAAGGATAAAATCCGTAATGGCTTGTAAAGACATTAGGGATGCCATCGAAACATGGTTCTGGGTCTAAGTCCATATCATTCATTGCGGTGCGGAGCCAATCTTGACCATTATCAAAGTAAGTACTACCTTCCATGTTCGATTGACCTGCTAAAACATAAACTGGGACATACTCATCTTCTACAACGATTGGTCCTGAACTGCCGGTATTTTGTTGGCAGCCAGTAACAGCAACAAGCAAAAGACTCATTAAAAGAAAATATTTTCTGTATTTCATAAAAAACTCCATTTCTCTTTAATCATAAATAAGAATTTATAATATAAAATTAATTTTTGTGCGATAACTGGCTAGACAAATGTGTTGAATTGTTGTTTCATAGAATTCAACCGCCACTACTCAGGCAATATAATTACAAAAAGTATATATTTGCGCATTTTTGGTAAATTTTAAACGAGAAGATATTGACAACTATTTAAAAAAAGATGATGATATTTGTACATTCCAAAGCTTTCCATTTATTGGACAAAACTTTCCCTAATTTTCTAACCCTTGGAAAAGGGTACCATGAAGGTCACGTAATGCTAGAGACGTGACCTTTTTTTACCCTAAATATAGAGTTTTTCTTGAGAAAACAAAAAAAGCACAGCATTAACTGTGCCTTTAATTTGCGATTGGTCGGGACGACAGGATTTGAACCTGCGGCCTTCAGTTCCCAAAACTGACGCGATACCAAGCTACGCTACGTCCCGAAATGGCGCGCCTCACAAGAATCGAACTCGTAACCTCCAGATTCGTAGTCTGACACTCTATCCAGTTGAGCTAGAGGCGCATTTAGTGCTGATGCTAGGTTCGCTCGGCGAAACTAGAAGATGGAGGTTCCTACCGGATTCGAACCGATGATCATTGAGTTGCAGTCAATTGCCTTACCAACTTGGCTAAGGAACCATTCTTGCAGCGCTAAGAATTATAACACTTCAATTGTCCATCTATCAAGCACTAATCATTATATTAAAGAATTTTTTATTTTAAGATAGTTTAGGCACCTTTAACGCGTGTCCACATCTCTTCAACTTTAGTTGTTTGTGAGCCAAAGTCTTTCATTAAGCAGCAACGATTTAATACTTCTTCACTTGGATATTGAGCATCGAATTGACGTCCCTTATTTTCTAAAGGAATATTGATAATTGCTGGTTCATCGATTGAATCACCGAAATAGAAACTTAAATCAACTTCATATGTTTCTTCTTCATCCTCTGCGGCATACCAGTCATTGACAAGTTCCCACATTTCTTCACCAACGATTGGAGAAGTATAACCAACGGCATCCATACATAGAGCCGCCATCGCTGGATCGGAGATGAAATTGACGAAATCTTGAGCTAATTCTGTATTAGCACCTTTTGGCATACACCAACCATCAAACCAAACATTGCTACCTTCGACTGGCAAAGCATAGTTTAATATTTTTGGATCTATTGCTTCTTCAGCACTATCCATGGAGTAAACAGAGTCACCGGACCAAGCTAGGTTAGCATGATAGGTGCCTCTAATGATGTCATCTTTACCTTCGTCAACTTCAAAGCCATAAACAGTTTGTGCTTTGGCTTCTTTTAATGCCGCTTCAACTAGTGCAATAGTCGCGTCATCACTTCTATTAAAGATGGCACTTAATTGCGCGTTAAAGTTCGGTGCATTTTCATCTAAAGCATCGATTTCATCTTTATAAACATGGAAGATAGTGGCAGCATAAGTATCGCGCACAGAATCTTTTAAAGAAAATTGTTTTTTGAAATAGTTATCATTGTTCCACAAAACTTCCCAAGACCAAGTAGGTACTTTTTCTTCAGTAAAATATTCTGGATCGTAGGTGAAACCCATAGTGCCCCAGAAATAAGGAACAGCATATTCTAAGAATGAGCTGCCATCCAAAATAGTTTCAGCGGCAAATCTATCTTTGAGGTAAGGAGAACCGAATTCATCCCAGTTGGCTAAAGCTTCGCCATAAACGCCAGTAGTTGCATTATAGTCGAATTTTTCAAGTCTATCTTCGTTGGCCATTCTTTGAATCATGTAGTCAGATGGGACAATTAAATCTGGTTTAATAGCACCCAACTTAAGTTGTTGATACATTTCTTCGTTAGTAGAAAAGCCTTCATAGAAAACCTTAAGAACTTGACCTGTTTTTTCTTTATAGTAGTCTTCAAACATTTCGACAAGACTATCGTCGACGATGTTGCCATCTTCATCAGTGCCTTCGTAAATGTAATCTTCCCAGTTATAAATTACTAGTTTAACGTCGTACTTTGGGGCACAACTAGCTAAAATAGCAGCACTGCTGAGGGCCACGAATGCGGTGGCAAATAAAGTGATTTTTCCGTTTTTCATTTTTTTAATCTCCTTTTACAATAGCTTTTCTTGCGGCGCGAGAATTTCTTGCATTCATCAAAACGACCGCAATTAATATCACAGCAAACAAAATTGCTGTAAAAGCTCTAAGTGGCGCAGGCAATCCAGCGCGTTTAGTGACTTCGTCGACATAAGTCGAAATGGTGTTAAAGCCACCGGTGGTTGGCTTTGTAAAGACGGTGATGACATAATCATCAAGCGATAAAGTTGTCGCTAGCAAGAAGCCTGATAAGATGCCCGGAATTACTTCGGGAATAATTACTTTAAATAAAGCTTTAGTGTGCGTAGCACCTAAATCCATTGCGGCTTCATATAATGATGGATCCATCTGTTCGAGTTTTGGTTTCACCGACATGACGACATATGGAATTGACAAGACCACATGGCCAATTACTAAAGTGATGAAACTTCTCGGTAAGAAGGCGCTAGTAATAACGAATAATATACATAATGAGACAGCAGTAACAATTTCTGCATTAACTACTGGAATTTGCGTCACAAAGTCCAAAGAATTTTTCACCCATTTTGTACGGGTGTAGTAGATGCCGATTGCCCCTAAGGTTCCTAAGATGGTGGAAATGCTCGCCGATGCAAATGCCACTAAAGCAGTATTCAATGCGGCGTCCCAAATATCAATCGAATAGGAATTACGCGGATTAAATAAGTTGATGTAATTTTTCAAACTGAATCCGTTCCATATTCCCGTTGTATTGTGATCCGTAAATGAGAATATAGTGATGTAAATTACAGGCGCATACATCAATATTAGCACAACATAGATGAACATCTTGGCGAAGATGCGCCCAATTTTTTCATTGAATCTTTTTTTAATGAGGGCGCGATCAGTAGCGCTCAAAGTTGATAGCCTTTGCATTACCAAACACCCACTTTCCTTTGTAAAGCTTCTTCACTCTTTTTATTAATACTTTTTTCGGCTAAGAGTGACATACCAATAATCATTAACATGATTAAGGATAGGACTGAGCCAACGTGTCTAGAAGCTTCGCTGGCCGAATCGCCGAACCAGAATTGAATTAAGTTACCAATAATTAGGGTACTATTTTCTGACATTTTATTAGCGATGACGAAGGATGACATCGTTGGCATAAAAGTCATCATAAAAGCAGAAATAATGCCAGGAATTGTCATTGGAATAATTGTTTTTATAAAAACTTGAGCAGGATTGGCACCCAAATCTGCTGCCGCTTCAATTTGATTTTTATCCATTTTGAGCATTTGGTTATAAAGCGGTAAAATAGCAAATGGTAAATAGTCATACACCATACCAATAATGATAGCGATAATTGGATGAGTAGCTGTGATGTCATAACCTAGGACAGTACTTGTAAAGCCATTGACTAAGGCCTTAAGTCCAATGGTGCGGATAACAAAGTTAATCCACATCGGTAGCAAGAATATGTAAACAAGAATAGCATTCTTATTGTATTTTTTATTTGCTAATAAATAAGCGATTGGATAAGCAATCAATATACAAATTGCTGTAGTTGCTCCAGCAATGATGAAGGTAGTGCCGATGACTTTCCAGTTTTGTGCATTGGTGAAAACTGTAGTCCAGTTATTAAATGTGAAATTCCCATCTACAGTAGTGAAAGCGTAATAAAGAACGAGCAACAAAGGAAAAACAACAAATAGAGCCATAAACACACCGAAAGGCATGCAGAGGCTACCTCTGAAGTTAAATCTTTTTCTCACTTGATGGACAACTGCGCTGCTCATTTTATTTCTTTTTCGCTCCTTTGCGAGAAACGTGAATCTTGCTTTCGTCAATAATAACGGAAACAAGGTCGTTTTCGTTCCATAAATCTGGTGTGTTTAATATAAAGTCTTCTTCTTCCTCGGTCCTCACCATGACTTCGTAGTGATCTCCTAAGTAAATAAGAGAGATAATCCGGCCTTGAATGTCGCTGGCGTTAGGATCGTCTGAGATGGTGATGCCGTCAAACGGAACTTCAACATAAACTTCCATATCAATTGGGTCAATTTCATTGCCCTTAACATCAATAATCACTCCGTCTTCAGTCATTGTGGCTTCGGGAAATAGACTCAAGACATCGAAGTTGAAAGTTGTATTAGCAAATTCGACTTGTTGATCTTTAGTGATATAACCATCGTAAAAATTAGAAACGAATGGTTTTTTCATGATTTGGATGTTTGTCGGATCAACCGAGAGTGATACTTCTAAACCCTCGTCTAAGTCGATAGTTGATTGAGCGATAACCTCTGATTTACCAACGTTGATGATGTATTCGTAATGCATTCCTTTAAAGATTTTTGAGGCAATCACACCATTGACGACACCTTTTCCAATAGGGCCGATCACGATGTCTTCAGGTCTAATAACGACATCAACTTTTTCGTTAACAGTGAATTTATCAAAGTCTTGAGGGTCACCTGGCCAATATTTATTAAGGAAACGCACTTTATTTTCCCGGCCAATAGTGCCTGTGAAAATGCTTGATTCACCTATGAAGTCTGCAACAAAGGCATTAACTGGTTCATCGTAAATTTCTTTTGGTTTGCCAACTTGTTGAATTTCACCATCATTCATAACCACGATTGTGTCAGACATCGTCAAAGCTTCTTCTTGGTCATGAGTAACATAAATGAAGGTAATGCCGAGTTTCTTGTGCATGGCTTTTAACTCTAATTGCATTTCTTTACGCATCTTGAGGTCAAGAGCGCCAAGTGGCTCATCAAGTAACAAGATTTGTGGTTTGTTAACGATAGCGCGGGCAATCGCGATTCTTTGTTGTTGCCCACCACTTAATGTAGCAATATCTCTTTTTTCAAAGCCTTCAAGGTCGACAACTTTAAGAGCGATTTTAACCTGCTCTTGTATTTCTTTCTTTGTGTAATGGCGATACTTAATCACCTTGTTTCCATCTTTGCCCTTTGCCTCATAAGGAATCTTCTTTAACTTTAAGCCAAAGGCAATGTTATTAAAGATATTTAAGTGACCAAATAAGGCATATCTTTGGAAGACAGTATTGATTGGTCTTTTATAAGGAGGTAGAAGGGAAATGTCGTTTCCATTTAATAAGATGGTGCCGCTAGTAGGAAGTTCAAAACCAGCGATCATTCTTAAGGTGGTAGTTTTGCCGCAACCAGATGGTCCTAAGAAAGTAACAAATTCGCCTTTGGTGATGTCTAAATTAAAGTTCTCAACGACCGTTGTGCCATCGAACACTTTACTGACATTTTGCAGGGAGATAATGACGTTTTGTTTGTCCATGCTTATTTCCACCTTTCTAATAACAATTTTTTTCGCAAAAATGCGACGAAAAAAATATATATAAAAATAAGCAAAAAAACAAACTATTTTTTCAATTTTTTTTCAACCCGGGAGTATTTGGCAAAGTCAATTTTGAAATTGTCTTGTTATTATCTATATTTTTTATATTTTATCGTTTGAAAAATAATGCTGTTTTTTTTAGCGATTTTTTTACGAAAAATCTCACCTAATTTTTGGGTGTGTTTTGCTTGCTTTTTTTCACGTTGTTTTCACGCATATAAAAATTGCTGTTTTTTGTCGCGCTTGTGTGTGCGTATTACTTTCATTATAATTGAGTATAATGAAGAAAAAAATTTTATTAAGTATGGCAATCTGTATGACAGCAAGTGGCATGGTTGCTTGCGCTCGTCCAAAAGGCGATTTAACTTATGGCACTTTGATTCCTCAAACGATTTTTTCGCTCGTCGAATTAACTAGCGACGAATTATATAATCGCCTAATCGAAAGAGAAGAAACTATTCTTCTTGCCATTTATCAAGGTGAATTTAGTGAAGACTGTCTTTGTTGGGCTACTTTTGAGAATGTTATTGCTAATTATATGAATAATTATCATGAAATCATTTATATCTATAACGCTCACAACTTAAATGATGAATTAAATGTGCTTAATATCCGTCAATTGCAACAAAGTACTCCTGCTTTATATATTTTCCAAGGCGAAAAACAATTAGCGGCCTTTTCATATGATAAAAAGCAAGATCAAGCTCTTTTTGAAGATATGGATGGCGCTATCCTAAATGAAAGTATTCATCGCTATGTAAATGCACCTAAAATGTATTATGTCGATAAGGATTTTATCGATCAAAAAATCGCATCGAAAGTAGACTTTGTTGTCAGTTATGTAAGGGAAACTTGTGGTGATTGTCACTACGTAATGCCCAATGTAATAATACCCTACATCAAAGAACACAATACAAAGAAAAATATTTACCTTTTTGAGTTCCAAAAATACTTTGAAGCGGCACAAGATGAGGAAGATTATGAAGCTCAAATTGCGTATCAAGAATTAAAAGATCAATTCCATATGTCTGCAAGTAGCGACCTAGTGTTTGGTTATAAAACCGGTGTGGTTCCGACAATTCACTACTATAGTCAAGGAAAAATCGTTGACGCTAATGTCTACTTTAACGATTCAGTTGAAAAAGTTGGTGATAAATATATTATTTCTGATTCTTATTATTCTACTGAAAGAGTAGCAAATTTAACATATACAAAAACTGTCCTAAAAGGTTTAGAACTGAACGAAGAAGATGTTATTCAATCACCTAGAACAGGTAATTATCACTGGCTACAAGAAAAAGCGGCACTAAAACATACCGCTATTCTAAAAGATTTTTTGGATAACTATCTTTATTGACGATATTTGCTAAAGACTAATGGTCCATGATAGTCTTTCCATTCGTCTAAATCTAACGTGTCCCCAGCTAAGAAATGAATATCCGGGAATTCTTCTTTAAAGACGCTAAACATATCCCCATCTGGGTAGCCACTTTGCGCTTCTTGATGATAATAATGCATTGGGACGACAATACGAGGATTCACAATCTCAGCAATGCGTTTCAATTCGTGTGGATTAATCGTGTAATATCCGTTAATTGGGGCTAATAAAACATCACAATCTTTGAATTTTAATAAAATAGCAGTTTCTGGTATGCAACCAGTATCACCTAAATGAACAATTTTAAAACCGTCAACTTCAAAAACATGGATATTGTTAAAACCACGGTGCATTCCTTCTTGATGATCGTGTGGCACAGGTAAAGAAAAATAATCTATTTCCACTTTTTTGCTCGTTATTTTTACTAATTGTCTCGCGTTATGGTCGGAATGTTCGTGTGAACATAAAACCGTGTCAGCGACTAAGTTATTGGGCAATTTTAAATTAGGGACGCTTCCGTTTGCGTACGGATCAACAATTATACGATAATCATTGCTTTCAATAAGAAAACAGGAATGGCCCAAATATATCAATTTACTCAAATTGCTCACCTCTACTCTTATAATTATAAACAATTAGTTCATTTTTGTCATACCATGGACTAAAATCTAGTTGAAAGGACACATATATATGGCAAAAAAAGTTAAAAAAGTAAAAAATCTATGGGCAGATTTTAAAGCATTTATTAATCGCGGAAACGCTTTTATGCTGGCGGTTGGTGTTGTCATTGGTGGCGCTTTTAACGCCGTCGTTACTTCATTTGTTAATATGTTACTCAGCATTGCCACTTGGCCAGTGCCAGGAGGTTTGAAAGGATTTATCACTGTTTTACCAGCCTTAACTCCAGCGCAAAGAGGAGCAGCGTTTGATATTAACGGTGAAATAGTTAATCTTCAATCCTTTTCTATGGCAGAAGCAAACCAAAAGGTCATCGAATTTGCAAAAGCGCAAGACAAAACCTTAACAGTTGATAGTGCAGATTTTATCCAGTGGAAAAATTCGTTGTTGAGTTTATATGATCAACACGGCACTACTTTCACTTCTAAAGGAAGTGCAATTATTGACTGGGGTGGTTTATTGACTGCAATTATTAGTTTTCTTATCGTTGCACTCGTCCTCTTTATCGTTGTCAAATTTGTTACAATTGCCCAACAAAAGAAGGCGGAATTAGAAGCAAAAGCTTTAGAGCAATATTACGAAAAGAACCCAGAAAAAAGACCAGCTCCAGTGGAACCAGGTGTCCCACAGCCGACAGAACTCGACTATTTAAAACGAATTGCTGAACAACTCGAAAAACAAGAAGTTAAATAGTAAGAAGATAAACTAAAAAGGAAGCCAGACGCTTCCTTTTTTGTTTATTTTATTGAAGTTAAATCTTGTCGTTAGAACCTAAGACTTCCATGATTTTATGTTTCACGAGTTTCTTAACATAAGTTCTACCATCACCGACATATTGGCGTGGGTCAAAGTGATCTGGATGGACATCAAGGTGTTCCCTAATACCAGCAGTCATCGCTAAGCGTAGGTCACTATCAATGTTGATTTTGCACACAGCAGAACGAGCGGCTTTTCTTAATTGTTCTTCTGGGACACCAACTGCATCATTAAGTTTGCCACCGTAATCGTTAATGATTTTCACTAAGTCTTGATTGACTGAGGAAGCGCCATGAAGAACGATTGGGAAACCTGGTAAGCGTTGGGTTATTTCTTCTAGGATGTCAAATCTTAATGGAGGAGGTAAAAGAATTCCTGTTTCTGGGTCACGTGTGCATTGTTCTGGTTTGAATTTGAATGCACCATGAGAGGTACCAATAGCGATTGCTAAAGAGTCACAACCAGTTCTACGAACGAATTCTTCAACGTCTTCTGGGCTTGTATATGATTCTGCGCCGTGTTCAACAACTACTTCGTCTTCAATACCAGCAAGAGTACCAAGCTCGGCTTCAACGGTCACGTATGGAACATGAGCATGAGCGTATTCGACGACTTTACGTGTAATTGCGA
>CAZSEU010000035.1:6731-9878 GCA_964606005.1 uncultured Staphylococcaceae bacterium | reverse complement strand
TTAATACTTTGTTTGCCTTTTGTTTTGGCAAGTTGTTCAACGGGTTCTCGCGGAGGAAATTATTATGTTCCGACTTATTATGAGCAGGGCAATAGTGAAAGTTATCTTGAATTAAATGAAAGGGATTTTACTAATACGAGTGAAAACAATAAAGCTAATGTCAGTCTAGATTCTTCTAATGCTGGTTATAGCAATATTCGTCGACTCATCAATACTGATAAAGGAGTCCCTATAGACGCTGTTAACATCGAACAAATGTTAAATTATTTCTCATATTCATATGTCAACGACACAGACAAAGCTTTAAAAGTATTTACTGAAATCGCTGATTGTCCTTGGAATGCAGAAAACAAATTGCTTTCAGTGGCCTTTAAAGCTAAAAGCATTGAGTTAGAAGAAACTGAGCCCAATAATTTTGTTTTCTTAATTGATGTTAGTGGCTCAATGTATAGCAACGATAAATTACCGCTTCTTCAAAACGCCTTTAAATTACTCATTGATAGCCTTAACGATGAAGACCGTATTTCCATTGTTACTTACGCTTCTCAAGATCGAGTATTATTAGATGGCGCTTATGGTTATGAAAAAACAAAAATTAGTGCAATTATCTCCGATTTAGAAGCTAGTGGTAGTACTCATGGTAGCCAAGGCATTCAAACGGCTTATCAATTAGCGAGTAAATACTACGTTGAAGGTGGAAATAATCGTGTCTTTTTAGCCACCGATGGTGATTTTAATGTCGGTCTAACTTCGACAAATGAACTGAAAAACTTCATCTCCACAAAACGTCAAACTGGCGTATATTTATCTCTTTTTGGATTTGGTAGTGGTAATTTGCAATCTTCGACAATGGACACATTAGCGCAAGCGGGAAATGGTAATTACTACTATGTTGATTCGATATTAGAAGCACAAAAAGTATTTGTTTCTGAACTTGGTGGCACGTTAAATACAGTTGCTAAAGACGCAAAGGCACAAGTGGAATTTAACGCTAATATCGTTGAAAAATATCGTTTGATTGGTTATGAAAATAAAATTCTCACTAACGAAGAGTTCGAAAACAATGAAACTGATGCTGGCGAAATTGGAGCTGGTCACACAACCATTTGTTTAATTGAAATTGGTTTACATGACGAATATGAATTGGCCAACATTGTTTCCTGTACACTTCGCTATAAAGACCCAACTTCAGAAATTGATCAAGAAGTAGTGGAAACTTGCGATGAAATTACCGAAGCTCCTTCTAATGATTTTATTTTCGCAAGCGCAGTTGCGGAATTTGGCTTATTACTTCGTAACTCAGACTATAAAGGCACAGCCTCTTATCAAGCCATCATTGATCGCATTAATAATGATGAAATCTTAAACGATGACTATCGCACTGAGTTTATTGAACTAGTGGAAAAATATTACCAAACGTTGGATTAAAAAGTTTTCATTGTTTATTGGTCATTCATACTACATCTCTTACTAAACAATAATAGGGCGCATTATTTTTGTTAATGAGCACTTTTCGTTATGATGAAAGTAAGAAAAACCTATTTACTAAAGAAAAACTGTTGGTTAAAAAAGGAGATGTAACTGATGCGTAAAACAATCAGCCTTCTAGAAAAAAGATTTTTGGCCCACCCATTTCGTCACCCAGATTTAGATTTTGAGGTAGTGAAAAATAAACTTAACGATCAACTATTTGAAATCATTGAAAAAATGGAAGAAACGGGTGGCGAACCCGATGTTGTTGTTTTTAATGGAGAGTTCTACATTGTTGATTTTTATCAAGAAGCCCCCTTGCTAAGAGTTAATGTTTGTTACGACAAAGAAGCGCGACTTAAGCGAAAGAAATTTCCTCCTGAATCTTCAGCAATAGAACAATGTGAAAAAATAGGCTCCAAACTCGTTGGCGAAGCGTTGTATCGCTATATGCAATCCATCGAAGATATCGACTTAAAAACTTCTTCTTGGCTTTTAACTCCTAATGATGTTAGAAGATTAGGTGGTGCAATATTTGGTGATAAACGTTATGACCATGTTTTTATTTACCATAATGGTGCAGATTCTTATTATTCAGTCAGAGGTTTTAGAAGTTATATTAAGTTATTATAATAAATAACCATATATTCATAAAATAAAACTTTTCGAATTAGATTATAGACGAAGAATCAATTATTTTTATTACAAATGATACAAAAATTATTCTCGCATTTTGGAAGATTTCGTCCGTTTTCTTGAGAGAAAACACCTTGTTTTTCTAAGTAGAATGCTTCTTTCCTTTAATAATAACTTCAGCCATTTTTTAGAACCGTTTTAACCAAGAGTCTTCGCTTAAAAGAGTGATTATTGAAAAATCGAAAACTAAAGGTATGGGCACATAATTGTCAGTGCCTTAACAAATAGCCACTTTGTTATATAGTTTCAGGAATAAATACCTAGATTGCTGTGTAATTCAAAGAAGAGACGGAAAGGTAAAGAGACAAAAAGCATCACTTTTAATAAATATAACGCACGTTCGCACGCACGCACAAATTATTTTAAAACCATCATCCACTTAATAATGGTAAATAGAGGTCGCATAGGTTGATAATCTTATTTTTATAGTCCAATATGTTTGATTTTATTAATCAAAAAAACAAACCCAAAACTAACTCCCGAACGAATGGTGTTAGCTTAATCTCGGGTTGATTTCATAATAATTTTTGACTATGTCCATCTTTGTTAGTAATATTTTCCATGATGAATTTTTATCAAAAATAATGACAATTTAGTCATGGCACACATGGTCTAATTAGACCTAGAAAAAAGTTATTACTAGTAATAATATAATAATAATCAAGAAATGCTATAGACAAATCTACGATTCAAGGAGTATTATAGAAGTATCCTAAATCGCTCTTACAGATAATATGTAATTAAGAGAATTTTTTATCTTTTGTTTCATAAAGGATGAAGGTTTGATAGGTTTTTTTGTTGTTCAAAATAGCAAAAAATATTTTACTAATTTTTTAAATGGGTGTATGGTAGAACTATCATATTATAACCGTGCCCATTTTTACGAGCACGAGAAAGGAGAAAGAATATGAGAAAAAACAAAAGATCGTTACTCATTATGGCAATTGCCTCTTTAATGGCTATGGGTTCTCTTGTTGGTTG
>CAZSEU010000035.1:0-6631 GCA_964606005.1 uncultured Staphylococcaceae bacterium | reverse complement strand
CTCCATCATCCTCATCAGTCGCGCCAGTCGTAATGACGGCAATCTCTGTGACTACCAACCCGACAAAAGTCAGCTATTTTGAAGGCGATGACTTTGATCCAGCTGGTATCGTCGTTACAGCTACTTTTTCTAATGACTCTACAAGAGCGTTAGCGGCTAACGAATATACAATTACCGCTCCAAATATGGAAGAAGCTGGTCAAGTTGACGTAGAAGTTGCTGCTGGAGATCTAAAAACCTCCTTCAAGATTACGATCGTCGAAATCAGTGTCGTCTCTATCTTTGTGGCCAATGCCCCAGATAAAGTCGAATACGAACGCAATGAAGAATTAGATTTAACTGGTTTAGAAGTCGGTGCCAATTTGAATAATGGCCAAGTTGTTGACTATACAGATGAAGTCGAAGCTTCAGATGTCGATATGTCCACCGCCGGAACTAAAGTTGTCACACTTTCCTATGGAGATTTAACTGTTAACTTTACGATTACAGTCAAAGTTCCTACCCCATTAGAAGTTGTCATCCAATCTTTCCCAACTAAAACCTATTACAATCTTGGTGAAACACAAGACAATGCAGGTTTAGTAGTTGCCTATAAGATGTCAGATGGTTCCTTCGAAGAAATTCCTGCTGGCCAATACGTTGTTAGTGGTATCTCCACTGATGCAGCTGGTCAAAAGGAAGTTACCATCACTGTTGGTGACAAGAATGTCAAGTTCAACGTTTACGTTGCTGGTCCTGTTACCTACACCTACAACGACTATACAACCGTTTCTCCATCAAACTGGAACGAATTAACTTACCAAGATAATAATGATACTCAAATCATGAATTATATCAGTAGTTCCTTCTTCTCGTTCGACTTCAAATATGATGAAGAAAACGAAATCGTTCCTGGTGGTTTCGAGGTCGATTACAACGCTGTTGCAGCTCTTCAAGACGTGACTGCGAATTATGCCGGTTCACCAGATTATGCTGTTCCAGCTCAAGCTGAAAAAGGCTATGCCTATAAGTTTACTTTAAGAAATGACTTAAAGTGGGATGATGGCACAGCAATTAAGGCTGAAGACTTCGTTTACACAATGCAAGAACAATTGAATCCAGATTTCTATAACTATCGCGCTGATAGTTTCTACAATAGTTCAACAGTCATTCATAACGCTAAGAACTATTTATTCCAAGGCTCAGAAGGTTACTTCAGCGGAAGAGCATTCTCCGATGTTTATGATCCAGCTGATGATGACGAATTATTCTTCAGATCCTATCCAGTAAGTGCTTATAAAGATGGTGATGCTTGGAGTTATGGCGAACAAAACGAAGTTATGTCTTGGTTCCTCGGTAACAACCCATCTTGGGCTGCCAACGTCCAGAACTATGGTTTCTTCATTATTCTTTATGCATATGGTGCTACAGCTATGTCTCCAGCACAATGTAAAGCTGCTTCCGATGCTCTTGATAAAAAATCATTAGCAGAAATTAAGGCTGACCCAACATTAAATGCTTATTGGGAAGAAGCTCTTGGTTTCTGGAAAACACTTCCAAACGAAGAATTAGATTTAGTAGTGGCATACGTACTTAACCCACCAGTTGATTTTGCTGATGTTGGCATTTTCGTTGGTGATAACGATTACGAATTAGTGCTTGTTCTTGATAAAGTTCTCAACCTCTTTAAAGAAGATGGTGTGACCCTCTCTTATCAAGCCGCCTATAACTTCAACTCATTACCACTCGTTAAGAGAGGTCTCTATGAAGCCAATAAAGTTGCTCCTCAATTAGAAGGTGGCTTATGGACTTCTAAATACAACTCCTCAGTTGCAACCTCTGCTTCTTGGGGACCATACAAACTCACATACTTCCAAGCTGGTAAACAATACATCTGTGAAAGAAATCCTAACTGGTATGGTTACAACTTACCAATGTATCAAGGTCAATATCTCACCGATCGTGTCGTTTGCGACACCATCTCTC
Source organism: uncultured Staphylococcaceae bacterium (assembly GCA_964606005.1). Classification (GTDB taxonomy): domain Bacteria; phylum Bacillota_I; class Bacilli_A; order RFN20; family CAG-826; genus RUG14515. The sequence goes on along the minus strand of CAZSEU010000035.1, from coordinate 4,666 downwards.
AATGGAACACTGCTTGGTTAGCATTCCAAAACGGCGACTTAGCCTCTATTGGTATTGACGTTTCTATTGCCGATGATTATAAGAGATCCAGCAGAGCCGTCTTCACCGCTTCTGACTTTGTCAGTTCCTTGCAATTACAATCTGATGCTGAAGCATTAGAAGGTCGTAGCAGCGCTAGTAAAAACAAGATGCTCATGACTTACAACGATTTCCGTGAAGCCGTTTCTCTTGGCATCGATCGCTTAGCTTACACACAAAGATGCACAACATCCTCTTTACCTGGTTTTGGTTTATTCAATAGCATGCATTATTATGATGTTGAAAACGGAGGCGTATATAGAGAGACAGACTTCGCAAAAGAAGCACTCTTAGCCGCTTACGGCGTTGACGTCGAAGAATTCGAATCTCTTGATAAAGCTTATGAATCGATTACCGGTTATAACTTAACTCTCGCCAGAGAAAAACTAACTGCTGCATATAATGCCGCATTAGCTGCTGGTGACATTACAGCCTCTGATAACGTCGTCTTCACAGTCGGTGCTTCCGCTGATAACGAATCTTCAAGAAGAATATTTGACTTCTTAAAAGAAGCTTTTGAAGAATTAGCTGTTGGTACCCCATTAGAAGGCAGACTTACTCTTGAATTTGATGCTAGATTTGGTTCTCAATGGGCTAATTCCTTCCGCGATGGCGAATATGATATTTGTACCGGTGGTTGGACAGGCGCTGCTTGGGACCCAGGTTACTTCTTACTTGCTTACCTCAGTCCAGATTATATGTACTCCACCGCTTGGGCTACCGATAAAGAAGAATTGACTTTCAATCCATTTGATGATGGTGATGAAAATCATGAATATACCATGACTTTAATTGAATGGTATGACAGCTTAAACGGCCTCGATGGAGCCAAATTTAACTGGTCAATTGGCGAAGTTCCGAACGATGTTAGATTAAGAATCATTGCTAGACTTGAACAAGCTATTTTAGAAGCCTACTATACAGTACCGCTTGCCAATAGCTTCACAGCTCAATTGAATTCTTATAAGATTGAATACGTCACCAAAGACTACAACACATTCATGGCGTACGGCGGTTTACGTTATCTCAAGTATAACTACACCGACGCACAATGGGCCGCAGTCAAAGCTACGTTCGATTATAAGAACTAAGAGACAACTAGTATTTTAGAGAACTAATTAGACAACTGATTAGCCTTCTCACAAATTAAAGACAAACGTGGGACAGGTTCGCCTGTTCCACGTTCTTGTCTAAGCATCATTCAGAGAATATAAACGAAAGGAGGAAAAGTAACTATGTATATGTTTAAATACATCTTAAAAAGACTTGGGCTTTTATTGATGACATTCGTTATCATAGAAATCATTTCCTTTATCCTTATTAAATCATTACCTTTAGTTATTAATGTTGGTATTGGTCAGGATCGTGAAATTATTGAAATGCAATTTAGAGCACGTCACTATTATGATCCTATTCCCGTCCAATTTTTTTATTACCTAAAGCTCATTTTCACCAAAGGTGACTTCGGAATTTGCTATAACTTACCAGAATATCGTAATCAATCTGTGTTTGAAGTATTCAAAATGAAACTTCCTCCAACCATTTTAATTAACGTGTATTCAACTTTATTTGCCGTACCGATCGGCATCGGTTTAGGTATCTTTGCCGCGTTAAAGAAAAACAAATGGCAAGACCAATCAATTTCGACGCTCGTCATGGTCTTTATCTCTGTTCCCTCTTTCGTTTATGCTTTCTTGGTCCAATATATTTTCTGTTTTGTCTTAGGATGGTTCCCGCTCATTATGAATGCCGGCTATAACTACTTCACTTGGAGTATGTTTAGATCAATGATGCCGGCCGTTATCTCCTTATCATTTGGTTCAATTGCCGGTTATGCGCGTTTTACTCGTGCTGAATTAACTGAAGTCTTAACCAACGATTACATGCTCTTAGCCCGTACAAAAGGCTTAACAAAAGCGCAAGCAACTACTCACCATGCTTTACGTAATGCCATGGTACCCATTTTCCCTAGTATCGTCGGCGAATTCGTCGCCGTTCTATCCGGTTCTTTAATTATTGAAAGTATCTTCTCCGTTCCAGGAGTTGGTGGTTTATATTTAAACGCTATTAACGCCATGGATTATGATGCCTTCATGTTCCTATCAGGCTTTTATATCCTCGTTGGCTTATTAGCATCGATTGTCATTGACTTAAGTTATGGCATTATCGACCCACGTATCAGAATGGGGGCTAAATAATATGAAACCAAATGAATATAATGTTAGAATTCCCAAAGATAAATTTACCCTAGTTAACGAAAACAAAGTTTTACGTGACAAAGAATTAGTCACTAAACCTGTTGGCTTTCTCAAAGACGCGATGCATCGCTTCTCACGTAACAAGGGTTCAATCGTCGGCGCTGCTGTCGTTGGCATTTTAATTCTCTATGCTCTTGTTGCTCCAATCTTTTCACCCTATACCGTTAGTTATAGCGATGCTTTTTATCGTTTTACCTTACCAAAAATTTTCAACAATGAAAATATTGATTTCCTTGATGGTGCTGCAAATAAAACACTTAACGAAGAAACATTAATCTATTATTATTCTATGGGCGTAGAAACTGGTCATAATGCCATTAAACGTCAAGAATACACCAAAAATGAAACGACTGGTATGTATAATTTCCGTTTGGATTCATACCAAAGCCCTGGCACAATTTTTATCGGTGCGATGGCGGAAAAAGATTATGTATCTATCCAAGAATATCAAAATGATACTGGTCGCCAAGTTATTTATCCAATCACCGAACTTTCCAAACGTCCAGTGCAAGCGCAAGACCGTAACAATGCTAACTACTGGTTTGCAACTGAAGTAAAAGCGAGTAAAACTGTTGCAAAGGATTATGTTGTTGCAGAAGATGGCACAATTTCTTATTCAAATATTTATTTGCCTTATTCAATTCCGCGTTTATTGACTACAAAAGTCACAACATTTAGTCCCGACACTTTCGTTATGGCCATTGAGCGTGAAAACGGGAAATTTGCTTTCAATTTAGCAACAAAAGATAATGATGGACAATTCCAGCTTACATCTTCTTATATTTCGGTTGGTCGTAATGCAGAGGATACTGATTTCTTACTTTATTCTCATGAACTTGAAGAATCAGCCTTGTTTAGCTTAGATCCCTTAAATTCTGCGCTAGTGATTAATTTAACAGGCCATGAAGACGAGACTAAAGATGGCGATTATTATTTAGCCTTACCAGAAATACAAGGTTCAGCCTTGAGTTTAAGACCTTATGCCGATGTTGAAAACGTTAATTTTGTACCTTTGAAAGTACTTGATAGAGATACTGGTGCATATGTTAATGACCTTGATAATGAAGGTTTTTACTGTTTATCGTTTGTGAAAGACAGATCCAAAACTGCCAAGTCTTATATTAGTAGCTTGGTAAGAATTATTGAAGGCATTGGCGGTTTCAGTGTTACCGGTGCTTCTAATGGTGCAAGCTATATGTCCTTTGGTGCAAAAGGCGATGGTTATACCTTAAGTTTTTATAACCCTTCTCAACCAAAAGTTAAAACTAACTTAATGGTTACCGTTAATCCTGATGGCAGCTTTACTTTGGGTACTGGTACCATTGGAGAAGCGACAGCCTTTAAATATGATGATACGAAAAACGCCTTATATACCGATATTACATCGATGCCAGATCCTGCTAATAATGGGGCTTATTATTTAGCTAGTTTATTGCCTCAAGATCCAACTTTACTTGGTACGGTCAATAACACTAACTATAAAGTTGTTTTGGCTAAGGCCGAACAAATCGACGGTTCCGAATATTATGATTACTATCGCGTTTTAGATACGAACATCCAACCCGTTACAGAAATCGATACCGTCTCAGGATTTATACTTTGCGCTAATAAGATTTTCCCTGATGTTAACTATTTCTATTTAAATGGTAATGTTGATGGCGATAATTATTTTTCCAGTATGCGTATTGAAGGTGAAGGTGAATATTTATATTCTTACGCTTATCCAAAAGGCGATAAAACATATGAAGTACGCGTTAACTATTACGAATACTATCGGTATTACCATCAAGTCGTCTTAAAAGATAGAATTTCCGAACCATTATTTTTATTCGGTACGACTTCTTTCGGTCAAGACATCTTCACTTGCTTAGCCAGTGGTGCACGTTTCTCCTTCATGCTTGCGATTATCGTTGCCTTCGTTAATATGATTGTCGGTGCGATTTATGGCGCGATTGAAGGCTATTATGGCGGAAAAATTGACCTAGTTATGGAACGAATTGTTGAAATACTTTCCGCGGTTCCATTTATGATTGTTATTACTTTACTTAAATATCATTTGGCGAATACGTCGCAGGCACTGATTTTGTTTATTGCTTTCTTCCTCACGGGGTGGATAGGTATGTCTTCATTAGTGCGAATGCAGTTCTATCGCTTTAAGAATCAAGAATATGTACTTGCTTCTCGAACATTGGGCGCACGTGACTGGCGGATTATGTTTAAACATATTTTCCCTAATGCCTTAGGTACGATAGTTACTAGCTCCGTTTTAGTTATTCCAGGCATGATTTTCTCAGAAACTTCACTATCATATCTTGGTATTATTAATCTTA
>CAZSEU010000034.1:0-10489 GCA_964606005.1 uncultured Staphylococcaceae bacterium | reverse complement strand
CATCACTAGATAATCTTAGCTTGTTAATGATTCTATTAATAAAATTAGTGGTTTCAGTATAGGTGTGGTATTTGTCGTAAGTTATGAGTTCTTGAAGTGTATTATATCCATCCCAAAATGCCTGGCTACCTTTAAGACAAGATAGGATGATTTCTCCATATGGAACATCAACATCAAACTTATTACTGTGATAAATACTTTTACTAATCTTCCTTTGATTACATAAAAAGATCTTCCAATTAGTTTTAAGGAAATGCCTTTCAATAGTGTCATCGATAAATATTTGGTTATAAGCTCTTATTCTTAGCTTATTAACTGCGGCACTTAATAACTTAACAACGTGAAATAAATCGATAGCAAATAAAGCTTTAGGGAAATACTTATTTTTGATAGATGAGTATCCTTCATACATATCAGAAATAATTACTTTTACATTATTTATTTCCTTTATAGGAAGTTTAGAAAAATATTCGTCTAAATACGGCATCTGCCTATCAGGTAAAACATCAATTACTTCTCCATTTAAGAAGTTAGAAAGAATAACACAGTATTTACCGTTTGTGTCACCTTCAAATCTTTTTTCATCGATACATAAGTAGTGAGGTAATTCTCTTCTTGGAACAATCTTGGTGGCCTCATCAAAGATATTAATAACTGTTTGAATAGATATTCCATATCTTTCGGCGATATCTTTAAAAGATTGAACCTTATAGAACTCTAATTCGATCGATCTAATCGTTTGAGCGGTCACATTCTTCCATCTAGGTAAGCCGTCTAGTGAAAAAGTATGAGTTTTGTGACATTTAGGACAAATATACCTAATTCTTCTTATTCTTAACTCCTCGTTCATACATAACGAAGATGTTAATTTTCTAGTTATCCATCGATGCGAGTGGATATTCATAAATTGATGTTGACAGTGGGGGCATGTTCTTAATTGAAATTCCTCTTCTGTTTCATAAATTGAGCCCTTATTTGTTCTGACTCTTTCATAATGACGATTAACAAAATTGTTTGGGTTTAATCCAAAACGTTCAAAAAATATGGTATTATCCATATGGACCTCCTTATTGAATGGTAACAACTCAATTATAGAGGTCTTTTCTATTGCAATAGCTGGAAAGCTTTCAAATATTGGGTGGTTATCTATTATTCACTGACCACCTTATTTTTGAAAGAGCCCTTAATAACGGCTTTCACTACGAAGCCGTTTTTTATTTTTGCTCTTTAATCCCTTTGCGGACTTGTTTACAATGGTAAGGATGAAATTAAGTATCATTATCCCTTGTTATAATGAAGCTAGAGATATTATTAAGAACGTTGATATCGTTAAAAAATATCTTTTTTCTCGTCATATCGAAAATGAAATTATCTTAGTTAATGATGGTAGTAAAGATAACACTAAAGAAGTTATCGAATCTATTCCTAATGTTAAAGCCTTATCTTATGACGTTAATAGAGGTAAAGGTGGAGCGGTTAAGTACGGTATTGAAAAAGCAACTGGTAATTATGTTTTATTCATGGATGCCGATTTATCAACTGATTTAAGTGCGATAGAAAAAGTCATTGAACTTGCACCTAATTACGATTTAATCGTCGGCAGTAGACACGCCAAAGATAGTGTCGTTAAAAAGAAGCAACCCTTATTAAGAGTGTTCATTGGCTGGTGTTGTCGTTTAATCGTTAATATGATGTTTCATCTTAAACTTAAAGACACACAATGTGGTTTTAAAGCAATTAGAACTGCTGTGGCTAAACGAATCGTTAGCAAACAATTAGTCACTAATTTTGCTTTTGATGTTGAATACTTATATATTGCCAAACTTAATAAGCTATCAATGTATGAACTAGGTGTTATTTGGCAAGATGATAGAACTAGTACTGTTTCACCAATCAAGTCATCGATTAAGTTTTTCAAAGACTTAGCGTTTATTAAGAAACATAAAAATAAATATTATTTTGGCAATAATGACCTAATAGAAGACTATACCAACCAACTAATGCCAATTATTTTTATCAATGGTTTGATGGTTATTATTATCATTTTGTTCATCATCTTCTGTTTCATCAATCCCCATGAGAATATTCCTAATAATAGTAGTAATAGCAGCCTTCTTCCTGATAATTCGCTTAACATCAATTTCCACAATAAACTTATAGAAATTGTAGAAGGAGAAATTGAAGACGCAGGTTTTACCTTAGAAGAAATAGAAGTGATTAACGCTGTTGCTATTGAAGATAACTATCCTAATAACTTTTCACTTAATATAGCTTGTCGAAGTGAAAGTAATGTCTATATCTATGAGTTAGTAGAGTATCCATATATATCCGCAAATGAAAATGATGATACCGCTGTTAAATATTTAACAAGTTTGACCGAAATTGATACTAATCAAAAAGACGTCACCATGGCTAAATATCCTTTAGCAGATGAAGTCTATAGTGAAAATAAAACTACTGGCTATATTTCTTATAATGGTCGTTTCAGTGGTTATTCTTTTTCTGATAATGTTTTTATAGTATATTTTGATCAACAAATCATTAATATTAACAATCCTTATGAAGGTGCTTCATATATAAGTGTTGGCCAAGACAATCAATTATTTGATTTTTATTCATATTTAAACCAATAAAATATTGATATAAAACCAAGAGTTATTTTATTAATGTATTTGTTCTAATTACTTAAACAAAATGTTTTCTTTTTTCTTTATTTCGTTTTACTAAAATGGTAAAATGAAATGGCAAACACCATCCTATGAAAATAATATATCGAAGAAAACAAGATGAAAAGTTATGTACTGATATAAAGACCGCAATTAAAAAATTAGGAACAGAAACAGCCAACAAATTAGCCAACCTGTTGAATTTTATTCTAGCGTTTTCTAATTTAAAAAGCTTGCGTGGTATGCCTCAGTATCGTTTGCACGCTTTAAAAGGGAATCGTCAAGCTCAATATTCGCTTGTGATAAATAAATCAAGCAAGTGGAGATTGATTATTCATCCTCTTGATGAGAATGATAATTTGCTGACAGCAGGCATAAATGAGATGGAAATGTTTGTCAAGGCCGTGACTGTAGAAATATTGGAGGTAAGTGAACATTATGATGAATAAAGAAAGAATCGTTAATCATCCAGGCGTTTATATCAAAGACGCGATCGAGGAACTTGGTTTGAGCCAATCTGAATTTGCATCAAGAACAGGACTATCGATAAAAAATGTTTCCACTATTATCAATGGAGAGAGTGGTATTACTTTTGATGTCGCCTTAAAACTTGCCGCTTTTTTCGATAACGAAGTACAAGGTTGGATTAATTTACAAACACAATACGATTATTATAAAAACAAAGAAAAGTTTGAAAGCGAGTTACAAGAGGAATGGAAAATCATTTGTTCAATTAATAAAGACTTCTTGTTGAAAACATGTAACATCAGTATTGATAAATCTGACAAAGAAAAAACTATTACCGAAGCAAGACGCTGCTTTGGGGTCGCCTCGCTTCAAGTATTAACGAATGTTGATATGTATGCTTATTGCAAAACAAGTGTTAATAAGGACATCGATAGTAAAACAAATATTCTCAGAAATGTTTGGATATCTATTGCTGAAAAGCAAGCCAGAAGTATAGAGTGTTCTTCTTTTGATAAAAATGTGATTATCAACAATATTCCGTTATTGAAAACCATGACATTGAAAAAGCCCGAAGTGTTTGAACCAGAATTAAAATCGCTTCTTGCAAAAGCCGGAATAAAGCTCGTTATTTTACCATATTTGCCAGGAAGTAATATTAGTGGTGTGACGAAATGGATTAGTAGTGAAAGCGCAACCTTGGTTGCTATTAACGATTGTGGGAAAGATGCTGATAAAATTTGGTTTACTTTATTCCATGAACTGGGCCACGCCATTCAAAACCGCAAACGTCATATCACTGTTTCTTTCTTTAATAACCAAATTGAAGACGAGTACGAAATAGCCGCGAATAGATTTGCTATGGATAACCTGATTAATCCAAATGAATATAAAGACTTTGTTTCAAAAAGACACTTTGATCAATTGAGCATTGAAACTTTTGCTCGCCAACAAAAGGTTGCAGAGTTCATTGTTATCGGAAGACTCCAAAAGGACGAACATATTCCTTGGAGTCGTTTTCAAAATAAAAAAATCAAGTATACAGCTTAAGAGGAATACAAAATGCATAACTAATTGTGAATCAATATTTTTCAAAAATTTTCACACTTTTCTTTTTATATCTTATACAATATTAAAGTTATGAAAAACTATCTCGCAAAAAGAAGTAAACAGAGTTTATCTAAGACCGACATCATCGCTATTGCAAATAAGGCCAAATTAGATGCTGCTAAAGGTAATAAGATTATCAATGCATCAATTGGAACTTATTTGGAAGACGATAAAACTGTTGGATATTTACCTGTTGTCAAAGAAGTTTTATCAAAACACATCACTGATTCTTTAGGCTATTCAAATACAATTGGTGACCAAGCCTATATGAATGGTGTGATGAAATATGTTTTTGAAGATAAGTTAGAAAAGATTAATAAATTATATTGTCCATTTATTGGTTCTACAATCGGCGGTACTGGTGCAATTTCTTTAATCTTTAACTTATATCTAGAAGAAGGTGAAGCTGTTTTACTGCCAGACGTCATGTGGACCAACTATATGCTTTTAGCCAAGCAAGCCAAAGCCTCCTATATGACATACAAAATGTTTGGTAAGGATAATCGTCTTGATATTGCTTCGATTAGACAAACGATAAAAAAAGCATTCTCAAAATATGAGCGGACTGTCTTAGTGATTAATGACCCATGCCAAAACCCAACTGGCTATTGCATGGATCAACAAGAATATGATGAGTTATTTAAGATGCTTAATGAAGAAGGCAAAAAAGGCCAATTAGTTGTTTTATTTGATATTGCTTATATTCCATTTGCCCATGTTAATTATGACCAATGTCCTCTTATTGGAAAACTAGCTGAAGGTAATACTTCTTTCTTATCGCTTATTTGTTTTTCTACTTCTAAGATTTTAGGAACATACGGCTTAAGAATGGGTGCGTTAATTGCTTTGCTAGATTCTAAAAAAGAACGAGATGCTTTATCTGCTTCGTTTGCTAAAATTGCCCGTGGCACCTATAGCGTTCCTGTATCTAGCGCACAAGGTGCGGTCGCTAAAATATTTAATAATCCCGAAAAAGTACAACAGCTACATAATGAAATTAAAGTATTGTCTGATAGATTATATAAACGCAGTCTTTTATTAATTGAAACACTAAAAGAATATCAGATTGATTATTATCCATATCACTGTGGTTTCTTTGTGACACTAAAAGTTAATGATGCATTTAAACTTGCTGAAGCATTGGAACAAGAACATATGTATGTGGTGCCAATGAATAAAGCCTCGATCCGTTTAGCTCTTTCTGGCTTAACCGAAGTAGAAATCGTTACTCTTGTTAAAAGAATTAGTGAACTTAACTAATTAGTAATTTTAAACCAAATAGTCATCAAACTCTTAATGCCAATTAAGGGTTTTTTTATTGTTCAAATATGATATGATTTTGTCAATTGAATGAGGTAATTTTATGTATAAAAACACTTATTTAAATAAGCTATTCTTTGAAGTAGTTACTAAGTACACTGAACAAAAAGAGTTTCTCGATGCGGTAGAAGAATTTTTGGATTCGATGGATACTCTTTTAGAAAATGATCCAAGCATTGAACAAAGTGGTGTTCTAGAACGTTTGCTCGTTCCAGAAAGAATTATTATGTTTAGGGTCGCATGGCTTGACGATAATAACAAAATCAGAGTGAATACTGGCTATCGCGTCCAACATAGTTCTGCAATTGGCCCATATAAAGGTGGACTGAGATTTGAACCTTCAGTCAAGCTATCTATCTTAAAAGGTTTAGCTTTTGAACAAACATTTAAGAATTCCTTAACTGGTTTACCTTTAGGGGGCGCTAAAGGGGGCAGTGACTTTACACCAAAGGGAAAGAGTGATCAAGAAATTATGAGATTTTGTCAAGCCTTTATGGGTGAACTATATCGTCATATTGGTCCAGACACTGATATCCCTGCGGGAGACTTTGGAGTTGGTGCACAAGAAATCGGTTATTTGTTTGGCTACTATAAAAAACTTAAAAATGAATTTAGCGGTGTCCTTACTGGAAAAGGTATTGCTTATGGTGGGTCTTTAATTAGACCAGAAGCTACAGGATATGGCTTACTTTATTTTGTCGAAGAAATGCTGAAAACGTATTATAAGAGCGATATAAAAGGAAAACGCATTGTTATTTCAGGAAACGGCAAAGTCGGCTCTATGGCCGCTTTAAAGGCCAAAGAAATGGGTGCTATTATTGTGGGCATGTCTGCTTCTAAAGGATATGTCGCTGATCCTAATGGTTTAGACGTCGATTTAATAATTGATATTGCTAAACGTAAAGGTAGTTTGATGCAAGACTATATAAAAGTTTATCCTGATGTATTACACGGAGAAGCTATTAACAACTTATGGAACATTCCTTGTGATATAGCTTTACCTTGTGCCACTCAAGAAGAAATAAAAATCGATGCGGCCAAATCCTTAAAAGCTAATGGCTGTATGTTGGTAGCTGAAGGAGCTAACATGCCAACAACTTTAGAAGCTGTTAAGTACTTTTATGAAAACGGTATTTTATTTGCGCCAGGTAAAGCTGCGAACGCTGGTGGCGTAGCGGTATCTGGACTAGAAATGAGTCAAAACGCCTTACACTTATCTTGGAGTGAAGAAGAAGTTGATGCGAAACTAAAAGATATCATGATTGGAATATTTAAGAAGTGTCATGAAACAGCGATTAAATATGGGCAACCAAGTAACTTAGCGCTAGGTGCAAATATCGCTGGATTCTTAAAAGTTTACGAAGCGATGCTTGCTCAAGGTGTAGTTTAATAAATATTGACCGTTGAATATGTATATAGATGCCAAGCTATTAGGTTTGGCATTTTATTTATTAAAATAAGTAATTTAATGCAATATTTCGCCTTGTTATGTTTTGTTAACGAGAATGTAAAGACTGATTTTCAAAGAAATATTATTAAATATAATATATAATATTATAAGTTATGTTTATTTTGTTATCGTAAACTTTGCCTTACATTTTAATATTGAAAAAGATAATAAAAGTGTAATAATATGGATTAAATCGAGGAAATTATATGACAATAGGTGAAAAAATTACGCATTTACGCATTGTGAGCAATATATCACAAGAGGAATTGGCGGGTATTCTTAAGGTGTCTCGCCAATCTTTGTCTAAATGGGAAAATGGTGACGTTTTGCCAGCCTTAGACAAGATAAAAGAGTTGTGTGCTTTATTTAAAGTGACCGCGGATGAATTGATTGATGATAACATCGTCATCCATCGAGGAAGAAAGATTGAACTCCCTGATGAAAACATCAAAACCAAATATTTTGGTACCGATGGTTTTAGAGGTGAAGCTAACGAGCAACTTAATTCTGACCGCGCCTATAAGGTTGGTCGCTTCATTGGTTGGTTTTATGGTAACCCTAAATATACGATGCAAAAGGTGGGTTATCGCCCAAAAATTGTGATTGGTAAAGATACTAGAAGATCTTCTTATATGCTTGAATATGCCGTAGCAGCCGGCGCAGCCGCCAGTGGCGCGGATGTCGAATTACTGCACGTTACGACAACACCTTCTGTTAGTTATATCGTTAGGCAAGACTGTTTTGACTGTGGCGTGATGATTACCGCTTCACACAATCCTTTCTATGATAACGGCATTAAGATTATTAATAGTAATGGTGAAAAAATCGAAGATGGAATTGCTTATCTTGCCGAAGCATATTTAGATGGTAACTTTGCTGCTTTAGGTATAGAAGAAGATGATTTACCATTTGCTAAAAGAGAAAATGTCGGCACCATTAATGACTACTCTTCAGGTAGAAATAGATACATCGCTTATTTAATCTCTTTAGCTAAACATAGTATGAAGAAACTCAAGATTGGTTTAGATACTGCGAATGGTGCCTCTTGGATGATCGCTAAATCGGTATTTGAAGCTTTAGGTGCTCAAGTATTTATAGTTAATAATCGGCCAGACGGCTTAAACATTAACTCTAATGCTGGTAGCACACACATGGAACCGTTTTGTAAATTTGTTAAGCAAAACAAATTAGATGTTGGCTTTGCTTTTGATGGTGATGCTGATCGATGCTTAGCGGTTGATGAAAACGGTAAAGTTGTTGATGGTGATAAGATTATTTATCTTTTGGCCAATAAACTTAAAAACGAAGAAGCTTTAGAAGGTGATACTGTCGTTACTACAGTGATGTCTAACTCAGGACTAGCTAAGGCCTTAAAACAAATCGGGGTAAAAATGGTTAGAACCCAAGTTGGTGATCGCTTTGTTTTTGAAAAGATGTGTAGTGATGGCTATGTACTAGGAGGCGAACAATCTGGTCACGTGATTATAAAAAAATATGCGACAACAGGAGACGGCATTTTAACTGCCATTATGGTCGCGGAAACGATGCTTGAAGAAAAAGAAACTTTATCAAAACTCGTCGCTCCAGTTAAAGTCGTTCCACAAATCTTGAAAAATGTCCGTGTCACTGATAAAAACGCCGTCATGGAAGATCAAGTCGTTTTAGCTAAGTTTGACGAAATTAACGGAGAAATTGGTGATAATGGTCGTGCTTTACTTAGACAATCTGGTACCGAACCAATGGTGAGAATCATGCTTGAACTGGCTAGCCAAGAAAAGTGTGAAGAATATATTGAACGTATCTTTAACGTCATTAAGAAAAGAGGTTATGTGTTAAGTGAATAAGTTAGTCATTAAAACTAGCGAACTATTTGACTTAAGTAATTCGCTCTTAAAAAGTTATTTTGACAAGACGACCTATCCTTGGGAACTCTTGCCTGAAATAAAAACCATCATTCAAGAGTTATTAGACAAAGGTATCCCCGGTTATCACTTAGTAAGTGAAGGTGTTTTGGTTGGAGAAGGCGTTAGCATTGCTTCGACCGCGACAATTATTCCGCCCGCGATCATCGGCGCGAACACGGAAGTTAGACCCGGAGCTTATTTAAGAGGTAATGTCATCGTCGGAGATAACTGTGTCTTAGGTAATTCCTCGGAATTCAAAAACTGCATTTTGCTCTATCATGTGCAAGTGCCACATTACAGTTATGTGGGCGATTCAATTTTAGGTAATTATGCCCATATGGGCGCAGGCTCAATTTGTTCTAACTTAAAAAGCGCTAACGATAAGGTAGTCGTTCACGCTGATAAGGATTATCAAACAGGACTAAGAAAGTTTGGCGCTATGCTTGGTGATTACGCAGATATCGGCTGTCAATGTGTGCTTAATCCCGGCACCATCATTGGTCCACATGCACAAGTTTACCCGCTCAGTATGGTTAGAGGCGTTGTGCCTGAAAGGAGTATTTTTAAGGGCAAAGATAATATCGTTGCTAAAGAAAATAGGTAACCAAAAATGAAAATCATCGTCGGTAACAATCAACAAATCAGTGCTTTAATAGCAGAACAATTCATTAATCAAATTAAACAAAAACCTAACAGTGTCCTTGGCCTTGCCACCGGCACATCCCCTTTAGAAGTTTATGCAAATCTCGTCAAGGCCAACAAAGAAGGTATCATCACATTTAAAGACGTCATCACCTTTAATCTTGATGAATATCTCGGTTTAGATGGAAATCATCCGCAGTCATATCGTTACTTCATGGATACAAACTTGTTTAATCATATTGACATTAATAAAAATAATACCCATGTCTTAAAAGGTGTTGGTAACTATGAAGATTATGCTCATCAATATGATCAACAAATCATTGAAGCGGGTGGTATTGACTTACAAATTCTCGGGATTGGGAGTGATGGTCACATCGCCTTTGATGAACCAGGAACAGCCTTTGGTTCGTTAACGCATATCGCCGACTTAAGTGAAAGCACCATTAAAGACAATTCGCGTTTATTCTCATGTGTTTCTGAAGTTCCGACAAAAGCGATTACGATGGGAATTAAGAGCATTATGAACGCAAAAAAGATTGTCTTAATCGCTAGTGGAAAAAACAAAGCTCAAGCGATTTATGACCTACTTAAAGGTCCAGTCACCGAAGCAGTACCTTGCTCCATCTTGCAGCTCCATCCAGATTGTACGATTTATGTGGATGAAGAAGCATATAGCTTAGTCAAATAAAGAAAATAGAGGCAATAGCCTCTTTTCTTATAGTTTAATAATTTTATGACAATTAGCGCACTTAAGGGTGGATTGTTCTACTTGTAATACTCCATTACAGTCAGGACATATTTTATTTTCAATGGCTAGACGTAACTTAGCTTGATTTTCTTTTCTACTACGATTAACAGTTTTTACATTATCAATGTGCGTTAAGTCACTGACATTTGCTTCTGAGTTTAATAGTGTTTGGTAAATTTTT
>CAZSEU010000033.1:3874-10501 GCA_964606005.1 uncultured Staphylococcaceae bacterium | reverse complement strand
GTTGCAGTCGGTTTGAAAACTGAAGTGGAAGAATTAGCATTTCTACTCGAGAAAAATCAAAAAGTGACGCTAGCTGCTGCGCTTAGAAACATTCTCAAAAAAAGCAAAAATACTAAACACTATTATGTGTTGCGCGAAGAAGAACTTGCCCCAATTTTAGAACAATTAGCTTCAATAATCGCTGACAAACAACGTTTAGCAGACATTGCTAATGTTATCGCTTTATTAAATAAGTTAATCGGTTTCTTAGAAGTTGGCATTAACCGTGAACGTCCAAACTTTTTCCGTTTAGGTTTCTACAAATTCAAAAACCCTGATTTTGATGAAACAACATTTGGTTCTGTTAAAGAACTAGACGAAATGACATTAAACTATTTAGAAACGCAATTCATGAATAATTTCATCGCTCTTGGGCAAAAGAGTGTACAAAATTCTCGTGATGTTTCTATTGCTAAGAAGAAAGTTTTAGTTGTTAAACTTGAACAACTTAAATCATATTTCTTAGATAACAACGAACTATCGATAAAAGACATTAAAAAGATGTTAAAACCAGTGATGAAAGAGGTTAATGATGCGACTGACTATTTAAGAGTAAAAAAGCACTCGGTCGAATACTCTTTCGGTATTTCCATTGTCCATGAAGTTAAGCGTTATTTTGAAGGCTTAAAACGCAACCCAATAAATCAACGTAAATATGATAAACAAAAGCACAAATGGGACACTTTAGTTAATCAAGGCAAGACTCCAACTTGGAAAGTAGTGCCTCCATTCCTTGTTGATTTAGAGTTAACCAAAAGTAATATTATTAAGATTATTAGCGATCTTATCGATCGTTATTATCGCGACATAAACAGCAAGACCTTTGATTCTCGTAAAGAAATGATTATCTTAGTTGATTTCTTCAAAGAACAAGCTTCTCGTCTAGTTTATCGTGTCACCCCTGGAATTGCCAAAACTCGCGCTTTAGCGTTATTAAAAGAAGTTGGTATTCCTGAACCAGCCGTTAGATACAAACAATATCCTTTTGAATTTTCAGGTGGTATGAGACAACGTATTGTCATTGCGATTGCTCTTTCTGCTAACCCAGATATCTTGATCTGCGATGAACCAACAACCGCCCTAGACGTGACTATTCAATCACAAATTTTAGAGCTCATTAATAAAATCAAAGTAGAAAGAAATATTTCCGTTATCTTTATTACTCACGACTTAGGTGTTGTGGCCAATATGGCGGACCATGTCGCCGTTATGTATGCTGGCAAAATCGTTGAATATGGTGCTGTTGAAGATATTTTCTACGATCCACGTCACCCATATACTTGGGCACTACTTTCTTCCATGCCTGATTTAGATACAAAAGAAAAGTTAGATGCGATTCCAGGTACTCCACCAAACTTAATTTATCCACCGGTTGGTGATGCTTTCGCCGAAAGAAATAAATATGCAATGGAAATAGACTTTGAAAAAGAGCCACCTCTTTTCCAAGTTAGTGAAAGTCACTATGCTGCTACTTGGTTATTACACCCATCAGCACCAAAAGTTGAACCACCAAAAATTATTACCGAGCGGATTAATCGTATGAAGAAGGAGGCTGAAAACTATGGAAAATAAAAAACCTTTTCTAAAAGTTGAACACCTCAAGCAATACTTTAAGTTGGGAAAAAGAGAACTCCCCGCTGTTGATGATGTAAACTTTGAAATTTATAAGGGCGAAGTTTTCGGTCTTGTCGGTGAATCAGGATGTGGCAAAACCACAACTGGTAGAACAATCATTCGTTTATATGACGCGACTGGTGGTAGCGTATATTTCGATGGCAATCGAATCGTCGCTGGCGTTAGAAATTATAAAGATGCGATAGCAAAAGCTAAATTTGATTTAAAAGTTAAACTCGGTGAGCTAAAAAAACAATATGCCGACAATTTAAATGACGAAAACTACAAAGCTGAAGTTGATCAAGCCGTAAAAGCTAGTAACGAGGTCATTGCTTTTAACATTGAAGAAATTAAAAAAGCACGTTTTGATCACCGTCATTGCAATCGTGAATTTGCTCGTCACGAAGCTAAAAAAGTCGACGACAAATATTTGCCACTTATCGAAGAAGAAGCTAATCCAAGCAAAAAAGCTGAATTAGTTAAAGAATATAAAGCCCAACGTCGTCTCGCACTAAAAGACCGCATTATGAATCGGATTCAAATGATTTTCCAAGATCCGATTGCTTCTCTTGACCCAAGAATGACTGTTAAAGATATCATTGCCGAAGGTTTAGTTATTCGTGGAATTAAAGATAAAAAGATTATCGATGAAAAAGTATACGAAGTGCTTGAAATGGTTGGCTTAGTGCAAGAACACGCTACCCGTTATCCACACGAATTCTCTGGTGGACAACGTCAAAGAATCGGTATTGCGCGTGCGATTATCTTAAAACCTGACATGATTATCGCCGACGAACCAATTTCTGCTCTTGACGTCTCTATCCAAGCGCAAGTTATCAACTTATTAAATGACTTAAGAGAAAAAATGGGCTTAACAATTATGTTTATCGCTCACGACCTTTCAGTTGTTAAATATTTTTCTGATCGCATTGCTGTCATGTATTATGGTAAAATCGTTGAACTAACGACTTCCGGAGAATTGTTTAGACATCCGTTACACCCATATACAAAATCGCTTTTATCGGCGATTCCTCTTCCAGATCCTCGCTATGAAAAGAAGAGAAAAAGAATTACCTATAATCCATTAAGCGCTCACGATTACACTAAAGAAAAACCAACGATGCGCGAAGTCGCACCTGGTCATTTCGTGTATTGTAACACTGTAGAATTTGAAAATTATCAGAAAGAGATTGTTGCTATAGATGCCAAAGGAAAATAGCAATATCAAAACGACATTGTTGCGTTACGGAATCACAATCGGCATTTGCCTAGTGGCCAGTTTTTTGTATGCCATACTGATGGGACTATTCACTCCTTGGCAAGAACTAAAGCAATCCACCTCTTGGACTATTGATAGCGAATTAACTAAAGTCATGTTTGTTTTTACTAATGGCACCTTTGCTGTTGGCACTTTAGCGACATGTTTTGGTTTATTAGTTATGGCTGCAAATGGTGGTGCTTTTGAAATGTTAAGTTATGGCATTAGAAGATTTGTTTCTCTTTTCCAAAAAGACATTAACAAAATTAAGTTTAAAACCTTCTACGACTATCATGTCTATAATTCCTCAAAACCAAAAACACCATTTTTATTTCTTGTTTTTGTGGGACTATTCTTCCTAGCTTTATCGGCCGTTTTCCTAATTATCTATTCGGTTAATTACGTGCCAGTTATCGAGTAATCGATTTGTTTAATTGTAGGATAACGCGTCATCAGTTATAACACCCTAGCATTTACTTCAAATTACATTTTGAATTAAGAGGGTTTTTATTTTCTTAAACTCCTTCTTATAACTGCTATCAAATAGTTGATAATTCATTAAAATTGAGTGTTATATTAAAACAATGTATTATTAAAATAAATAGATTTACTTCTGCTTTTAAAGGAGTCGCCGATGAACTATAAACGCTTACTCGTTGCTACATTATTATCGATTGGCTTTTTGAGTGCGTGTGGTTCTGAAACAGGCGATTCAAGCGGTGAACCAATTGAAACTTTTTCTGTGACTTGGAAAGACCATGATGGTGCAGTATTAGAAATTGATGAAAACGTTTCAAGAGACGAAATTCCGACTTTTGATCAAAATAATCCTATTCGTATTAATGATGAAACAAATATTTATATTTTTTCTGGCTGGACTCCTGAAGTGGTGCCAGTAACAGCAGATATTGAATATACTGCCACTTACAGCGTATACCCAATCGCGGAATACATTGATGATATATTTACCTATTCTGAAGAAGCGAACGAAATGACAATTACTGGCTTAAGCGAAAGCGCACTTCAATATTATTTTTCGATTGTTATTCCTGAAACAATTGATGGAAAACCCGTTACTTCAATTGGCAGTGCGGCGTTTATGGATAACGCCAATATAACTTCAATCGAACTACCTGACACCATTGAAAGTGTTGGCGAATATGCATTTGCTAACGCAATTAACTTAATAGAAATAACAATTCCTGAATTAGTAACTGAGCTTGCGAGCAATTTATTTTATGGCGCGAAAAGTCTTGAAACAGTTGTTTTACCTGAAAATTTAACAACTATCGGTATTAGAGCCTTTTACGGCTGTGCCTCTATAGTCAATTTAGAAATTCCTGAAAGTGTCACTACGATTGGCGATAGTGCTTTTTATGGCTGCTCTAGTCTTGTTAGTGTTATTGTTCCTAGTGGTGTCACTGAAATTAAAAGCTATACATTTTCTAATGCCTATAGTTTAGAAGAAATTACTCTTCCAACTAACTTAATGGCGATTGGACCAAGTGCTTTTTCTAACTGCGCCTCGTTAACAAACCTAGTTATTCCTAGTGGTGTTACCGTTATTGAAAACTACACATTTTCTAATAACGAAAGTTTAACTTCTATTACTTTAGGAGACAACATTACCTCAATTGGCAAAATGGCTTTTGCTCACTGCGCCGCATTAACACAACTAACTTTACCTGACACAATCGAAAATATTGGTGAAAACGCCTTCTATAACTGCGAAAATCTTGAAACTATTAATATACCTGACACAATTAAAACTTTGGGTGCTAGCGTCTTTTATGGCTGCTTAAAACTAGAATATAATGTCGATGAAGACGAAGTTGCTTATTTAGGTAACGAAAATAACCCTTATCTAGTTCTTATTAAAGCAACTGATGAAACTATTGGCGAATATGAAATTCAAGCCACCACCAAGATAATTTATCAAAATGCATTCTTTGATTGTGAAGATTTGGTGTCGATAGTTATTCCTAGTGGAGTAGTCACTATTTACGATAATGCTTTTTCCAATTGCATTAGTCTTGAAGCAGTCGTTTTTCCTAATACAATCTTACGGTTAGGCGAATATGCCTTTGCCAACTGTACAAGTTTAACAGTCATTAATATTCCAACTAGTGTTACCAATATTGGGGCAAGAGCATTTTATAATTGCACTAGTTTAGAAGAAGTATATATTCCTAGTAATGTCTTAGTAATAGGTAACTATGCCTTTAACTGCAATAGTGAAACATTAGTCATTTACTGCGAAGTTGAATACGCGCTTAACGATTGGAGTTATAACTGGAGTTACGGCGTTGATAAAGAAAATATTGAATGGGAATATAACGAAGATAATGGTGGCGACGATTAAGAAGAGCCAAACGAAGATTAATAATAATTAAATAGAAACGAAAAAAAGCTAGCAAATCGCTAGCCTTTTTTAGTGTTTAAGACTATTAGTCTACTTTCTTTTTGCTTTTTAAGATCATGTAGCCTAAGCCCATTACCGCAGTCAAACCCATTAAGGATAAACTAGCAGTAATTGAACCAAAACAGCCTTTCTTTGCTGGAGTTTCAGTTCCAGGAACACTACTATCTACGATAGAAGAGCCTGGCAATTCGCTACTTGTTGGATTAGCAGAAGTTGATGGAATAATCGAACTGCTGACTGGAACAGAAGAAGTAGAAGGAGTAGATGAACTGCTCACTGGATTAGAGGAACTGCTATTTGGAGTAGAAGAAGAAGGAGCAGATGAGCTGCTGCTATCTGGATTAGGATCAATTGGTCCAGCTCCTTGATTAACTGTTACTTCGAAAGATACAGTTTTTCCACCAAAACTAATAATGACGTTTTGTTTACCAGGCTTATTGGCGTTATAGCCTAAGACACGATAGTCAGTAATCGCTTCAGTTGTTCCATCGCTATAAGTGGCGGCGAAAGCAAAATCACTTAAGTCTAAAGCTTCGCCTTTTTCATAAATAGTTTTGCCAGTTTCAGTGATTGCAATAGAGGTCACAGAAGCTTTTAAGACAGTAATAGCAAAGCTAACCGCTAAGTCTTCATAAGTCACAGTCACTAGTTTGCTACCCGCTGTCGACATATCGACATCACTAAGCGTGTACTCGCTGACGAGGCCAACCTTATTGGTGTTAGTAATAGAATTGATAACTAATCCAGTTGGGTCAAAAGTTTCACCAATTTGATAAACAGTTTTAGTTGGTAAGCCCTTAACGATTAAAGCGGCTAAGGCTTCATTTAAGACTGTGATATAAAAAGTCTCACTTTGATCTAAATAAGACACGGTGACGATTTTCTGACCTGGAGTAGCCATGTCAACATCGCTAACTGTGAAGTTATTAATTTCTCTCATTGAATTGTCGCTATATTTACCAACGACTAATAAATCAGATGTATCAAAAGATTCGTTGACTGCATAAACAGTTTTGCTTGGTGCAGTAATTTGTAAGTAACTAAGACTATTCGCCTCGCCTAATACGATGTCAAAACGACTGTTAAGAGTTTGGAATCTAATCGATTGATTGTGGACAGTATATAAAGTAGCCACACCAACATTTGCGGCATCATAATCTAATACTGTCACATCATTTGGGTCATATCCTTCTGGAATATTAATGGTGATAAATTTGTTACCATTAACAGTGGCTGAAGCATTATTTCTTAAATAAGAAATAGTATAGCTTAGTGTATTACCATCTACCACTTT
>CAZSEU010000033.1:0-3774 GCA_964606005.1 uncultured Staphylococcaceae bacterium | reverse complement strand
GCGGAAGCAGTTTCGTAGCGAACTCTTAAATATTCGCCCCTAACTTCGACTGAAGCAACAGTTGGAGAAGAGTTATCGATCACTAAATCATACTTCTTGTATTGGCGAGAACCATCGGTTAATTCATAATCAAAGGCGATTTCATATTCGCCTTCTGGATAAGCTTCACCTGTATCTTGATCAAATAAACCAAGAATGGTGTAAGCACGGTGACCAGTAATACCACTAGATAAATATTTATCTAAGGCGAACGATTTTGCTAGTGTATGATTATCATCATCACCCCATAGTGTATCAAACATGTGGTCTTCTAAAATCACTTGACCCTTGGACTTTTTAGTGATGGTTAAATCATTATCCACGATTGAGCGCATGACGTATTGTTGAATGACAATTGAGTTGAAATTGTTATTGTTTTGTACGTGTAAGGAATAACTGTCATCAGCGTTTTTATAAGTTTTTATCTTTGAGAATGTGCCACCATTAGAGTTCTTAATGCTAGTTAAATCACCTTTGTTATACAACCAATCAGAAAGAGGAGACACATAGTTTTCATCTTCTTCTTCCTCTTCGTCATCGCTATAGAAAGAAGGATCAAAATAGCCAACCGCCATATCGCTAGAGAAGTCACCTTTATCAAAGCCCATCACGCGCATGATGTTATTGACTAATGTTGATGGATAAGTTTTGCCAGCAACTTTTTCGAAGTTGAATGGTTCAACAGCCATCGCACTAGAGACATCACCATAGTAACCTAAGAATGGGATTGATAATCTTGGGTCATGATTGTTAGTTAAAACGACATAACCTTCGATTGGACAAGCAGCTTCAAAGTGTTCATCGATGTATTGCTTGGTAGCAGCATCTAAAGTAATAGTGTCTAAGTTAATAGTACTTTCACCAGCAGGAATGTTAACAACAGTATTTACCTCAGTAATTAATGTATTAGTAATCGCTTGTAGTTCGACGTTGTTAATCGCTGGGGATTCTTTAGAATTTTCATTTCTTTGATAGCGGTAAACAGTTGGGCGATAAACTTTAATTTTTGCATTAAAGGTTTTGGCTTCACCTTCGTTATGAGCTAGGAAGGAAAGATTGATGACACCATTAGCGATGTCAGTATTATTTTTTAATTCTATTTTGGCTTTGCCAGAATCCTTAGCGCTTTCAAAATATACTTCTGAATCTAAGGCTGCTTCAACATTAACCATACCTGCGCCTTGAATACGGACAGAAGTGTCTAAACCATAACGATCATCTAATTGGTCGGCTGTAGACATTGTTCTTGCGTTAACGGATGCTAAATAGGCTGGGTCAATGACGAGCTTACCACCTTGGTCAACAGTGTTTTCGCCAAGTAATAAAGCCACGGCACCAGCGTAGTTAGGTGCGGCCATGGATGTACCTGACCAATAATCATATGTATTAGTGGCAGTACCAATAACTTCACCAGCATCATTTTCACTAACGGCACCTTTGATAAGGTGA
This sequence comes from uncultured Staphylococcaceae bacterium, assembly GCA_964606005.1. Lineage (GTDB taxonomy): Bacteria > Bacillota_I > Bacilli_A > RFN20 > CAG-826 > RUG14515. The sequence goes on along the minus strand of CAZSEU010000033.1, from coordinate 2,286 downwards.
CCAGGAGCAGAAATGTCTGGTTTAATGCGATAGTCATATGTAGCGCCATCACTAGAGAAAGAAGCCATTTGTCTAGCGGTTACGTTATTGACATAAACATTAGAAACAAGTGACATTTGTCCTGAATCAGCGTCAAATTTATTGCGGTCTTCATAAGCGATAAGTGCAACAGGAATAGCAGGAGTAATGGGGTTGCCATCAACATCGTCACCAAAGCTCATACTAAGTGCTTCGGTGGAGTTATTTATAATACAAATAGCTTTTGCACCTTTTTTACTTGCTTGATCAACTTTATCAGCAAAAGTAGTGCTACCACGGTCAACAATGGCTACTTTGCCAGTCACATCAAGACCATTATAGTCAGCCGCTTCACCGAAGTTAGGAATTTTAATCCAGCCTTTGGTTGATCCAGGAGTAACAAAATCTGTCAAATAACGTTCTGGATCATAAGTAGTGCTAGAACTAGAAACAACTTGGTCAGTATAAGAAATATAACGGCCATTGATTTCAATTGCTTGTTCGAAATATTCGCGGTCTGCTTGGTTAGCACCGACTGTCATGACGCTTTCTTCGTTACTAGCATCAGAAACAATACCGGTATCAATCATGTCTAAAGTCCAGCCACCATAACCAGTTCCGTTATAATAACCTTTGCCAGAATTGCCAGCCGCATAATTGGACCAAATGCCATTTTCTTTTAGTTCTCTAAGTAGTTGACTGACGATTGAATCTTCTTCAAAATCGTTTAAGTCGCTACCAAATGACATGTTGAGAACGTCGCACTTTAAAATAGCAGCATCTTCAAGCGCTTTAATGACTGCTGAATCAAAAGCACCAGAAGAATTGGAGCGACCATCTTTCTTTTCGTCTTCATTTGGATAATATTCGGTAAATACTTTGAATAACGCAATTTGGGCGTTAGGTGCAATACCTTTATAATCTGGACCATTGCCAGCGGCTAAAGAAGAAACGTGCAAGCCGTGATCGCTTAATGGGGAGAAAACGTCATTGTCCATGACGATATTGGTATTATTGGCATAATCATCGTAATTAGTGACTGCGCCACCATAATCAAAGTAAAAAGGCACTTTGTTGTTGAAATATAATGAATCAACATCAATAGCTTCACCGTGGAAACCTTCTTGTGCAACAGCAGCATCAACATCAGCTTTGCTTATTTTTGTTTTGATGCCAGAAGGAAGAGGGGAATATGTTTCGTGAGTATAATACTCGTTAGTAACCTCATCTTTATGATTGAGTAAGAAACCAGAGTCTAAAATACCTACGACGATACCTTCACCTTTATTAGTGTTGTCAGGAACGTTCATTGTTTCGGCTGAGATGTTATCGTTTAAGTTTGGATCACCTTCGCCTGAACGTTGAACAGTAATACCACCATCGCCTTGTTCGATGTGGTGCATAGTGTCATAATCAACAGCGGAAACGAAACTTAAACCACGGACGGCATTAACTTTTGAAGATGGAATTTCTAAAACCACACCATTAATTAAATTTGAGTAGCGGTCTATTGTTTTCGCGCCTGGAGCAATGAAACCTTTAATCGAAGCAATCGCTTGATTTTGATAATTGATAATTTCATCTTGCGAATACTCTTTCGGGTTCATCTTGAACTTGACAATAATACGAGCATCATTTTGCTCAATTGTCTGATTTACACTATTGGGAATCGCAGCGGTGACGCCTAAAGACATGGCCATAACTGCAAATCCTAGTAATTTAATATTACGCATAGCATTCTCCTTTCGTAAAAAAATTAAAATATAAAACTAATTATAAAGGTTTGTAACTCTATTAAAAGAAAATATTGACATTTTCTTGCAATCAATGTCCAAAGACATACGAAAAATCAATATTTATTAAAAATATTAGTGAATATTTATTTATTATATGCAACAATATGAAAGCGCATAATCCTAGGGGTGTAGTACAATGGTAGTACAGTGGTCTCCAAAACCATTAACGTGGGTTCAATTCCTACCACCCCTGCCATCTGCCTAGTGAAGCTTTGATACAATTATCAAGGCTTTTTTTGTGTTAAAAACGCGGAAAATAGCGCTTTTTATTGTAATTTCTATGTTTTTTATTGAGAGTTGACGGTTTTCAGGGCAAAAAACAAGGTAAAATTAATGATATTTAAAATCTACTAGTTGAACGATTAGGGGGTGGGGTTGCACGTTTGAACGATTACAGGCAAAGGGGTTGCACGATTGAACGATTACGGGAGAGGGGGTTGCATCTAGGGTTTAAGTCCCCTAATTCGCCCCA
>CAZSEU010000032.1:4107-11650 GCA_964606005.1 uncultured Staphylococcaceae bacterium | reverse complement strand
AAAACTTTTCCTCCAACAAATTGACCGCCAAAATCTTTAAATTCCATATAAATACTCCTCATTTATTAAAAAACATTATTTGCGTGCGTGCAATTTAAGCATGGACGTTTACTAATGAATTTCAATTATGCTATCTCATCTGATGGGCAAAGTCAATTTCGCGAAAATTAAAACATTGAACAAAGTTAGGCATCATAATTTCTTTTCGTGAGTGTTTATACCATGGTTTGACTTTGACGAACTTGCAACTTACAATGAAAAAAGATATCAGGTGATAATAATGTCAAAATTGCACAAGGTCGTAGATGCGATCGATATTGATATTAAAGACTCAATATATTTTAGAGAAAGAAAAGCATTTGGAAACACCGCTTTGCTATTTACTATCTTTATATGTATTAACAGCATTGGCTTATTGTTATTATTGATTATTTAACCTATTATTTTATTATGAAAAAAGTCGATTTTAATCATAATTGGCAATATAAACATCTTGATAAGGATGAGTTTTTTCAAGACATTGTATTGCCCCATGATGCGATGTTTTTCGAGGAGCGTAAACAAAACAATCCTAGCAGTCGACATGGTGCTTATTTCGCAGGTGCTGATTATGAATACATAAAAGAGTTTTTCATCGACGAGAACGAAAAAGATAATTTGGTCATTTTTGAATTTGAAGGTGTTTATCAACATTGTGAAGTTTTTGTTAACGAGCAAAAAGTAGGCGAATGTTTTTATGGCTATAGTAACTTTTATGTTGACGCTACTTCAGTTATTCGTTTTGGCGAACACAATAATATTCGTCTAATAGTTTATAATGCCAAACAACCTAATAGTCGTTGGTATAGTGGCGCAGGTATTTATCGGCCCGTTTCAATGTATCTGTTGCCACCCAAACATATTTTGCTTGATGGAATTAAAATAAAAACCATTGATACTGATAAGTCAATGATTGAAGTTAATGTGTTGACCAATGGTTCCGGTACGGTTCGTATTATTATCAAAGATGATTCGCTTATATTGGCTCAATATGAAGTGCACACCAGTGGAGAGGCTAAACAAACAATAGTTCTTCCTAATGCAAGTCTATGGTCACTTGAGAAGCCAAAACTATATCATTGCAGAGTCGTTTTCGAAGGTGATGAACAAGTAATTCCATTTGGTATTAGAAAAATATCATGCGACGCTAAAAACGGTTTTTGTATTAATGGTAAACGCGTAATTTTACTTGGGGGTTGCATTCATCACGATCACGGTTTATTAGGAGCGATGAATCATCCTTTTGCCGATGACCGACGTATCCGTTTATTAAAAGAAGCAGGTTTTAACTGTGTTCGTTCAGCACATAATCCAATATCAAAAGCTAGTTTAGAGGCTTGCGATAAATACGGCATGTTAGTGATCGATGAATATGTGGATATGTGGTACATCCACAAAACCGAATATGATTATGCGGACAAGGTGTTTTCATTGTTTGAAAAAGACTTAACTATGATGATTAATAAAGACTACAACCATCCGTCTGTTATCATGTATTCATTAGGTAACGAAGTTACAGAATCTAGTGAAAAACGCGGTTGGGATTTAATGAGAAACATGACAAAAGTTATTAAGTCTATCGATGATACAAGGCCGGTGACTTGTGGCATTAACTTAATATTCAACTTATTAAATTCATTAGGTTTTGGTATATATTCTGATGAAAAAGCGCGAAAAGGACAAAAAGTTGGCAGTGAATTTTTTAACGATTTAACTGGCAAACTTGGCGGAAGAATAATGAAACTTGGCGCCAAGCTTCCCGGAGTTAATAAAAAAACTAAAGATGCCTATGCCATTTGCGATGTGGCTGGATATAACTATGGAATTTTCCGCTATAAAGAAGATATTAAACGTTATCCTGAACGTGTAATTTTAGGCTCTGAAACATTTTGTAGCGATTCCTTTATTTTTTATTCCTTAGCAAAAAAAGAGCCTGCACTTATTGGTGATTGTGTATGGGCTGCCCAAGACTATTTAGGTGAAGTAGCAATTGGCAGTCAAGAATATAGAGATTACGCGAAAGACTTTAGACCAGTAATGGGGTGGATCAGTGCTGGAAGTGGTCGAATTGATTTAACTGGTAAACAACTTTCCGAAATGGCGTATATGCGTGTTGCTTATGAACTAGATCAAATTCGGATGGCGGTGATCCCTGTACCTTTTTATCGCACACCACATTCTCCTTCCGCGTGGAAGATGACGCCTGCAATTGAGAGTTGGACTTTTCATGGTTACGAAGGAAAGAAAACTAAAATCGAAGTATATGCTCAAGGACATTATGTAGAGTTATTATTAAACAACAAATTAATTAGTAGAAAACGCGTGAATAAAAATGGTTGCTGCTATTTTAAAATTAAGTACGAGCCCGGAGAATTAAAAGCGATTAACTACTCAACAGATAAAAAGTTTATCGCTTCCACCACTTTGTTAACGGGCGAAAAACAAACAATCCTTATGGCCTTGCCTGAAAAGCATAGCATCAAACAAAATGAATTAGCTTATGTGCGTTTTCAATACGTAGACTCTAATGGAATAATTAACCCACTTACACGCGGTAAAATTTCTATTGATGTTGAAGGAGGGACTTTGTTAGCATTTGGTCATGCATGTCCTTTCAACGAGGATGGTTATCATTTGACAAGTTCGGATACTTATTATGGAGAAGCTCTTGCCATAATTCGTCCTAGGGATAAAAACATAATTAAAATAAGAGCCACTAGCGCATTTGGCTCTACTACTTCTTCTATCAAGGTTAGTTAAATAAGTTTTTGATATCGGTGGTTATAAACACAGTTTGAATGAAAAATCTTTTTTTCAGCACGAAAAAATAGTTACTAATTATAATTTATGCACAATTTAGGATGACATTTATGCTTCTATTGCTTTATTGTTATAACAACCATTATTCAAATAGCGTAAAAATGAATAATGTTTTACAATTATTTGGATTGTCCAAGCAATATTATAAAGAGAATTAATTATGGATGTTATCTTAAAAGTAGAAAATCTTGTCAAAAGTTATGGAGCAATTAAAGCCGTCAACGACATCTCTTTCGTGGTGCGTAGGGGAAGTTTGTTTGCTTTCCTTGGACCTAATGGTGCCGGCAAATCAACAACCATTAACGTCATTACTACTTTACTTGATGCCGATTCAGGAAAAGTTATATTAAATGATAAAACTAATGAAAGTTATTTTAGAGAAAAGATGGGTGTTGTCTTTCAAGGCAATGTACTAGATGATCATTTAACTGTTAAAGAAAATTTGTTATTTCGCGGAACTTTATATTTAAATAATAAAAAACTCGTTAAGGAAAGATATGATACTTTGGCAAACTTTCTTAATTTGCACGAATTTGAAAACCAAAAATTTAAAACTTTGTCTGGTGGACAAAAAAGAAGAACAGAAATAGCAAGAGCATTGTTTTCTGACCCGGAAATTTTGCTTCTTGATGAACCTACTACTGGTTTAGACCCAGAAACAAGACAAATTGTTTGGAGAGTAATTGAAGACTTACAAAAAAATAACAACATGACTATTTTTCTTACTACTCATTATATGGAAGAAGCGGCTAATGCCGACCACGTAGTTATTATTAATAAAGGCAAGATTGTTGCTGAAGGTACGCCTGCCCAATTAAAAGAAACATACTCACATGATCGTTTAAAGATTGTGCCAAAAGATAAAAAAGAACTTGTTGCTTGGCTTGAGGGAAATAAGATTAATTATAAAAAAGTATCAGACCAATATGTCATTCCTATTGAAGATTGTGACCAAGCCATTAAAATCATCGAGCAAACAAAAACCAACATTCAGGTGTTTGAAATGATTCAAGGAACAATGGATGATGTTTTTATCGAAGTGATTGGAGGGGAAAACCATGTATGATTTATTATCGCTAATAAAAAGAAATACCCTCATTTTCTTAAGAGACAAAACAGCGGTTTTCTTTTCGCTTCTTTCCACCATCATTCTTTTAGCTCTTTATTTCTTGTTTATCGGCCAACAATATACCAATGGTTTAGAACCATATGGTGAAGATGTGATGACTTATTTAGGCACCAGTGTAATGATGGGGGGAGTTTTAGTTATTAACACCATCTCTTTAGCGTTGGGTGTAATGGGCAATATAATTAATGATTTGCAAGAAAGGAAGTTGGATGCGTTTTTAGTCACCCCTGTCAAACGCTATAAAATAATTCTTGCTTACTTTATTACTTCGGTTTTAGTGACTTCTGTCCTTTCGATTTTGATGTGGGCATTAACAATTGTTTATGTCGGTGTGATGTCTGGACATTGGTATCCGTGGACCACAATTATCCAAGTTATTGGATTATTAATCTATTATACTTTTCTTTCAGCATCACTAATGATTTTCTTAACAACGTTACTAAAATCTGTTAATGCATTTGGTGCATTATCAGGTGTTTTGGGCACATTTATCGGTTTTATATGCGGAATTTATATGCCTTTAGCAGTTTTAGGTGACACGATGGTTTATGTCGCCTCAATTTTCCCTTTTACTCATATGACAATTTTACTCAAACAAGTTTTACTGAAAGATCCATATAGTCTTGTGCCTATCGAAGTAGTTAATAATCTTGATTCTTCTTTTGGCACGAAAGAAATAGGAGTATTTGGTCAAGAAGTACCGATGGTTTGGCTTATGTTGGCATCAGTATTAATTGCGGTTTTACTTTTATTCTTTGCCTATCGTAATATGAGCAAAAAGATGGCTAAATAGTTTCTCCTTAAATTAAAGGCAAGCATTTTTATTTAAAATTTGCTAAAAGACTATAAAAACTAACAAGCAACATCATGCTGATGTTAACAGAGTATTTGTCCTAATTCTTGAAATTAAAATAGAGTTATGTATGCTCTATTTTTCATTTAAGTAATCTACTATTTCTTTAATTGCATCTTTGCTCGTAAAATCTTTATTCTCAAGAAAACCAGTAATTTTTTTAAGCATCGCGCGAAATAAGAAATTTAATTTCTCATATTTTACGCCACCCATAAAATAGAAAATTTTTCCATCAATATTTGCGTTTTTCTTTAGTTCTTCAAGATTAACTTTTTCATAAGGTGAAAGGCCAACTGCGAAACAAACAATATTTGAATTATATTGCTTAATCTTTTTATAGCCGAATAAATTGCCGGCAAGTACTGATTCGCCATAAATAATACGGTCATATTGTTTTAGAGATTTAAGTTTAATTTCTTTAATCGCTTTAACTTCAATGCCAGTTTCTTCGCTAATCCATATAGCGTATTGTTTGGTGAATCCAGTTTTACTTTTGTAGACAATCATCTGTTTCATTATAAGGATCTCCATTATTTAAATTCAGTATGGCACATTTGGCAATATATGGTAGAAAAAATTATGTTCTTAAGTGATAAAAAAGCTTGAATAAGTAAAAAAACAATACTGAACAAACATCAATATTGTTTAAGGTTATTATAGTTTTAAATCGCCTTCTTTAATAAGATGGAATTTTCTAAACAAGATATCGACTAGCCAAACAAGAACAATTGGTAAAACAATTTGTAACACCAAGATAGAAATATAAGCATATGGAGTATTATTCATTGCTTCTAATGTAGCGAATTGTCCAACTAAGCCTGAAGTTCCCATACCAGAACCTTCGTAGGTAGTTTGCATTTTAAAAACTAGCGTTGAAAAAGGTCCTAAAACTGCGGAAACAATAATTGTTGGTAACCAAATGATTGGCTTTTTAATAATATTTTTAAATTGAAGCATTGATGTGCCAATTGCAATTGAAATAATGGCACCGATGTTATTGTCTTTTCTAGACATGACAGCAAAGCCTAACATTTGAACACAGCAACCGACCGCCGCAGCTCCGCCTGCGATGCCACCTAAAGAAATAGCAAAAGCAATAGCTGCGGAAGATATTGGCGCAGTTAAGGCCATTCCCATGAGTACAGAAATTACCACCCCCATGACGAAAGGTTGAAGTTCTGTCGCCCATTTAATAAAATCACCGATCGCTTTCATGGCGACCATAACAGGTTGACCAATTAATGAAGCAACAGCAAAAGCAGTGATTGCGCCAAGTAAAGGCACTAATAAAATATCAACTGGTGTTTTCTTAAATAAGACATATTTAAGGGCGAAATATACGGAAATTGTTGCTAAATATGCAACCATCGGATCGTTATATAGTTTTGTAGCAATGCCGCCAGCAATGCCAGCCACCACTAATTTAATACCTTCTAGTTTTAAAGAAATAGCCACACCAAAACCGATGCCAAGCCCCATGAATGGTTTTAAGATAGTTGCTAAATCAAGTAGTCCAGTACTTATAAATTCAAAAAAAGAGATATAACCAATTAGTTTTGAAAGTTGAGTTAAAATAACGCCAATAATTAAAGTAGAAAACAAGCCAATGGCCATACCATTAAAACTTACTATGAAAAAATTCATTATTTTGTTGCTTTTGTTTTCCATAATTTTTCTCCTTTTTTATTTAATGTGTGATTATATTGATGTAACTCTATCGGATTACTCTTAATACGAAAATACACATCCAAGATTATACCACCATTAAATATTTTATTTATATAAATAATTAAACTAACATTACCAACCTCTCTTTATGTTTAAATTTTATTATTACCTAACAAATAGCAGGTGACGAACTCCAAATTTATTGGTTTTTATTAATGAGCGCAAAAAAGGTCAAGGGTTGAACCTTGACCAATTTTTTTCAAGAATGATTTGCGCTAAATTTTTATTCAGCAGGAACAGTTTCGACAAATGGTCTAAATGTGAAGTTATAGAATGTTGAGATATAGCCACCAGCCATACGTAAACTGATTCTATTTTCACCTTCGTGTAAGTTGAAAGTATATGGTACAACAAATTCTTCTCTTCTCATGTTAGTATTGCTACCATGAGTTGGGCATTTGATTTCAGGATCAAAGGCTTTGACTTCACCATCAACATAGAGAATGTATCTATAATCTGCGATACGTGCACCCATTGGAACTTCTGTTTCTAATTCATTACCTTCTCTGTCGTGGTCTTTAACCATTACAGGATTGCCTTCTCCGTCAACTTGAATGTGACCCTCAGCGCCATCAATATAGAAGCCTGGTGTCCATTCAGCATTGCTTGCGCCGTATGCCCAGAAGTCAGTACCATTTAAATAATTTCCTGGCTTAGCATCAGCATACAGTCTACAAGTTGCTAACATAGCAGCTTGTTCGGCAGTTAAATCGAAAACGTATTCGAAGAAGTCCCCAGTTTCTGCAGTGCAGTAGACAACTTCACCGTCTGTTTGGTTGACAGAAGAGCCATCTTCATTTAATGGAAGTGCGTTACCAATTGGGCGGCCCCAGAATCTAGCACCACCATCTTCGCCGATGACTAAGTGTGAAAGTGAGTCAGCACTTGGTTCATTGGCTTTAAAGCCCATATAAGAGACATCACATCTAGAACAGGAGTATAAACGAACGGCGGCTTTGCCTGGTTCTGGTTGA
>CAZSEU010000032.1:0-4007 GCA_964606005.1 uncultured Staphylococcaceae bacterium | reverse complement strand
GCAACATTTTCTTTTTCAGCAGCTACTAATTCTTCAGCAGTTGCATCGACAAATGTATGTCCAAGTGCACTAATATTGGTTTGTTTCACGTAACCGCAAACAGAGCAAGTTTCGACCTTTTTGCCTGCTTCTGTGTGAGTTGGCGCTACGGCCTGAGAAGCATCTTCCACAAATGTGTGAGCAGCTTCATCACTTCTTTCTTTGCAACCTTCATCTGTACATGCATGCCAGTGTTTGGTAGCATTTGTGGTCCATTCTTCTGCAAAATTGTGTGCAGGTTTTGGTGTTCCACAGCCAACAACGCTTAATGCAAGGAATAGGGTTGCTAAACTAATTAATTTACCTTTCTTCATAAATCAACTCCGTAATACTTTTAAGTACTACACCCTTTCTTGAGGAATCATTATGTCTCTCGCTGCACCTCAAACTCAGCGAGACAATCAAAAACAGCAATAATTACTCAGTTGGTCAACATCACTGTCTTTTTCACCTTTATTTTATAGGTGTATATTCATATCCGTTATGACAATGTTGCGATTTTTATATTGTTTATATACTATTTTTGTCAATTCAAAGAAATGGTTATAAAATAAGGGTCTATTATTATAAAAACTGGTTTTCCAACTTTGCTATATGTATTTGTTTCATCCGTTTTATTAAGAGAACTTATATTAAAGTAATAATAATTCTTAATTTCAAAATTGTTCCAATTTTTATGTACTTATATTTATGAATTTTCGCTGGATGTATTGTTGCTTGACATATATGCAATACTTTTTATGGCCAAATTTGCACTATTTATTCGGTCAGGTCTTTGTAAATATTGTTTTTTAAGAGTATATTGACTATTTAATTTATTGCCGCTCCAAGCAACACGAAAAAAACATGTGTTAATAAGCCGAAGATAAGTGAAATGTTGAAAAATTAAACACTGGCTTTAGCTTGGCAAAAAAGTTATCAATAATATTTATAATTATTAATATAAAGAATTTTAAATGTGTTTCTTCTTTAAAGGGTAAATTCCAGAAACGGGAACAGCAAACATGAAACCTATTGTTTCTTGATCAGAAGTAAAGAGTAATTCTTGAATTGATGCGACGAGTTCTCCAAGAAGTTCGTCTTTTGGAATGACAGTGAAAAAAGTTTTACTACCACCAGCACTCTTAGGAAATGATTGCGCGAAAGGACCATCGAAAAAGAAGTTCATTCCTTCGTTTTTCATGATTGCTCTAGCCATACCTTCAGAATCGATAATAGTAGCTCCACGGACTTTTTTGTCGATAAAAACTTTTAAGATTTCGCTTTCATAAGATAAATCATTTAAGACAATAAATAGAACTTGCATACAATTAAACTCCTTCCGCGAAAGAAGCTTTTTCTTCCGCGATTTGATTATCAGTGATATCGAGATTGGACAAATTTTGCAATCGATCAATACCATTGATTTCACCTGCCTTGCTTATAGCAAATTTGGCAAATATTGGGCCGCTAGTTTCGTAAACCATTATGCTGAGCATGATGATTGTCGCCATCCATTGGTATAGGCCGGGCATCTTAGTTGAGACCACTACTAATAGACCTAATGAGACACCACCTTGAGGCAATAGGGCAAAGCCGAGATACTTCTTAACTGGAGATGGAGAATCGGCGATTTTTGCGCCAAGCGAAGCACCGGTATATTTGCCGAGTCCGCGAGCTATGATATAGACGACACTCAGTAATATCACTATGCCTGAAGTCTTGAGAATATTCAAATCAAGACTTGCGCCAGCGAGAGTAAAAAAGAGGATGTAAATCGGCGTTGCTAAATCATTAATAGAAGAGAAGGTCTCAGCTGGTTTTTTAGCAAGATTAGCAATCATTGTTCCAACCATGATGTTAACAAGAAGCGGCGAGAAACTAATTCCATATTTATCAAGACTGGTATTTATTAGCCAAATAATACCGATTGAAAACATTATAGCAATAATTGATAATACTTGGCGATTATCGCGATTCTTGGCGAATTTTGAGTTTACAAAAGATAAGCAAATACCAATAAGAGCACCAATAATAATGGAACCAAATACTTCAATAAATGGTTTGGCGATCATCAGCCATACAGGAATTTGCCCTGACGTTGAGGTGAGCACTTGTGCAATTGAAATACAAAATCCAAAGATGATGATGCCATAGATATCATCTAGCGCAGTCACTGGAAGAATTGTTTTAGTTAAAGGGCCATGGGCACGATATTGACGAATAACCATCAAAGTGGCCGCAGGAGCGGTTGCCGCTGACATCGAAGCTAAAATAAGAACAAAAGAAATGTTTTCTTTCCCAAATGGATTATATCCAGCTGTAATATCTGCTGGTTTGGGAATAAATAATAAAGCGATAAAAACAAAACCAACCGCGAACAAGACTTCTAAAAAAGTGATAATATTGACCGCTTTGCCGGTTTTCTTAATTGAGCGAATATTAAATTCCGAACCAATACTAAAAGCAATTAAGGATAAGGCAATATCACCGATAAACTTAAGTGAATCTTGATCTGCACTAGTCACTATCCCACCAAAATTAGGTAAGATTAACCCTAACGATGGTCCAAGCAAAATGCCAAAAATTAAATATCCCGAAACTTCGGGTAATTTAAACTTACTGGCAATCTTTCCGCCGATAAAACCAAACAATAGTACGACAGAAATTTTTAAAATTAATATGTACATGTATTTCCTCCTCTTTGTCCCATAAAAAAACACATAACGTTTGCTATGCGCTTAATAACTCCTATGAGGTTAGCTGACGGGTTAAGGAAATTAAGTTTCCTCTCAAAATTGATTCACCCCGATAAATTGGGTCCCCCACTCTGAACAAAAGATTCGGAGAGCATATTTATCTTACCTAATATCACCGGTTAAAGCAATCAAATCAAAGAACTTTTCTACTGTAAAAAACCTTTGCTATAATCACATATCTATTGCTCAGTTTGTAATATTGATATGTTTTCCTTAGCGACCACTTCTCCGATTGACACTTCCAATTCAATGGAGCCTTCTTTTACAAAGAAATAGTTTAAATTAAATTGAGAAGCAATTGAGGTTTGAGATACTTGATAAGAATAATACTCAGGGTTTTCTTTTACCTTTATGTCATCAATAGGTATTGCATTTTCTATTGCTTCGCTCCCAATTCCGTACATACAAAGCCTTGCGTAAATAGTCTGATTGAGATAAGCCACAAAGCCACCATCTTGATAGTTGGATATATCGATAAACATTCCTTTTAATTTAAAATCAAAATGATACCATTCAAAAGAAATAGTTCCTCCTTTTAGGAATCTGCCAGCACGTTCTAACTCATCAAAACCACTACCGATGCTGGATAATTCTTCAATGATTAGTACATTATTCTCGTCTAAATCTAAAATTGCGTTTTTATTATCGTTATCATTGAAGAGAAATTCATCATTATGATAATCATAGATTTTCACCAAGTAACTTCTACTTGAAGATCCTTTTGATCTATCTTGATATAATGCTAAATCAGTAAAGCCATCACCATTTATGTCCGCTAAGTAGATTCCTTTAGCCCCAATTGTGCTTTCTAAAACATCTCTACCGTTAATTTCTAGTTCGACAATATTATTTCTTGTAAACGTTAAATCAGGAAACTCTTGTAAAAATATCGATTCTTGCGAGTATCCGTTGGGTTCATATTCCAAATCATAAATACGTTCCGCCACAATATATTTACTATTAGGCATCTCACTGGTTGAATGATTACTATGAGAGTTTATGTCTGAACAGCTGGTCATAATTAATAGCAGGCCGATAATTAACAACAATGTTCTTTTCATAAATATTACGTACTTTCTGTTTTACCAAAAATTAACCAGTATAACCCCACACGACTGGGCGATAATTAGAATTCCAATTATCTTTCCATCCTGAAGGTTTGGCACTTGCTTCAGCGTAAATAGTAAGGGATGAACAGCCTGAAAATGCAGCAGAGCCAATGCTAGTGAC
>CAZSEU010000031.1:0-12117 GCA_964606005.1 uncultured Staphylococcaceae bacterium | reverse complement strand
GATGGCACCCTCGAGGCGACTCGAACGCCTGACCCACAGCTTAGAAGGCTGTTGCTCTGTCCAACTGAGCTACAAGGGCATGTGCTACGCGCTTTGTCGCGCGTCTTATATATTAAATAAATATTAGCGAATTAGCAAGATTAATCATGGAACTTTTCGTATAAAGCGAGCGCTACATCTAAAGGCAGTAACTGATTAAGTTCTTCAATAGAAGCTTGTTTTAACAAGTTTATATCCGGATAAGCTTTATTAAGCACTTCTTTTCGTTTACTTCCTAGCCCTTTAATGTCGTCTAGTAAGGAAGATTTCATTTTCTTATTTCTAAGTGATTGATGAAAGGTAATCGCAAAGCGATGAACTTCATCTTGCATTCTAGTTAATAGGAAAAATAAATTGATGTCTTCGATTGGATATAGTCGGCCTTCATTATCCATCAAACCAGCAGTTTGGTGCTTTTCGTTTTTAACTAGGCCAAAAACAGGTATTTCTAAATTGATCGATTTAACTGTTTTATTAGCGACTTTAATTTGGTTTTCACCCCCATCAATCAGAATGAGATCAGGAAGAGTTTGGTTCTCGTTTTTTGCTCTAATATAGCGGCGATAAACCACTTCTTCCATACTCTTTAAGTCATCTCTAGCTTGTTCATGTTCAATTTTATATTTACGATATAACTTTTTCGCTGGTTCACCATTAATAAAAACAACGACCGCGCCGACTGGAGAAGAACCTTGTAAATGTGAATTATCAAATAGTTCAATTCTTAAAGGAGTTTTTATCTTTAATAACTTGCCTAGTTTTTCTAATAAGTTTAATTTATCAGCATCTAACTTTGCTGAAAGGAAATATTCATCAATCGCACTATTGGCGTTTTGCATCGTGGTTAACATTAAATCCATTAGCTTACCTTTAGTAATGCTATAAACTTTAGTTTCGATTAAGCCATCTAATAAATTAATGACCGTTTCACTATTAACCACCACTTCTTGCGGTAGTGGCACTTTTTGATAAAATTGTAAAATTAGCTCAGCCACTTGTTCATCATCATTACCAAACTGTTCCACGATATACGATTTTTTATCAAATAACGTCCCTTTACGGAACATTAAGACGGCAAGTGATAAATACCCTTCCCTAGTGGTATAAGCGAAAATGTCGCGGTCTTTTTTATCAAAGATCTCAACATTTTGTTTCGTGTTAATGTGTTCAATAGCGTCCAAAATTCTTTTATAGTCTCCGGCAGATTCATAATCCATCTTCTCACTCGCCTCGAGCATTTTTTGTTTGATTTCAGCGACTACTTTTTGATTATTACTTTTTAAGAAGTCTTTAACTTGATCTCTGAGTTCTTTGTTTGTGGCTTCATCAATTTTATTTATGCAAGGAGCAAGACATTGTCCTAAATGAAAATACAAGCAAGCTTGTGATGGCATGGTTTGACATTTTCTTAACGGAAAGATTTTGTTTAATAAGTCAATCGTTTGATACGCCGAAGTACTTCTAGGAAAAGGGCCAAAGTATTCGTATTTCTTATCCAAAGTATTTCTTTTGATTTGTAAAAAAGGATAGCCTTCTTTTTTTAAGGCAATGTAAGGATAATGGCTATCGTCTTTAAGCAAAATATTAAATTTTGGATAATGTGTTTGAATTAAATTCATTTCCAAAATAAAAGCTTCTTTTTCATTATTGGTAATGATCGTTTCAAAATATTCCGCTTCAAAAACCATCTTTGCCACTTTTCCAGATTGCGGGCGAAGAAAATATTGGCTCACTCTTTTATATAAGTCTTTAGCTTTGCCAATATAGATAATGGTCCCTTCTTGATCGTGCATTAAATAAACACCAGGTAAGTGCTTTAAGTTTTCAATTCCAATTTTAATTCTTTCTTTCATTAGGAAAATATCACGACGGTCGAACCGCCCCCACCTTCGTATTCGCCACCCGCTCTAAAGGTTAGGTCCTTTTGGGTTTTTAAGTAGTCGCGCACCATATTGCGTAAGGCGCCACTACCAAAACCATGGATGATTCTTACTTGTGATAAATGTTTTAGTCTGCAATTATCTAAATATTTTATTAAGGTGTTTTTGGCGGGTTCTACACGCATACCAATAATATTTAGTTCAATGCCAACTTGAGTATTAATTGCTAAATCATAATTTGTTTTTTTAACTTTGCTATTACCAACCTTAGGAGGAGTGATTTTCTTTAGTTTATTTTTAGAAACATCAAAAGCAAGACCACCATCAGAAACGATATGGGCTTTTTCGCCTTTTGTTCTGACTACTCTACCAGAAATATTCATACTTGGAATTGAGACAAAATCATTGATATTGATTTCATCATCGAACACTTCTTCTTCCTCAACTTCTTCAAGTTTCTCGAGTTCTTTTTTAAGTTCAATTACCTCATGAACACGCATATCAGAGTTATGCATCTTAGCAATAATATCGGAAATTTCTTTTTTCGCGTTTTCAATTAGTCTGGCTTTATCTTCTTTGGCGTCTTTTAAGAAGTTTTCTCTTCTTGAATCAAATAAAGTTTCCGCACTTGTTAATTGTTTTTCTCTTTGAGATATTTCATTTTCTTTTTTATGAAGATCATTTTGTAATTTATCTACTTCTTCAATCTTGTGCTGCAAGATATCTAGTAACTTAGCATTTTCATTTTGATGATGACTGACTAAGAAAGTATTAGCTTCTTCAATAATATGGTCTTCTATTCCGTATCTAGCCGCTACTTCTAAAGCATAGCTTTTGCCTGGTGCACCTTGTTTAAAACGATAAGTTGGAGCAAGATTGGCCTCATCAAATATCATGCTGGCATTAGCGATGTTTTTCGAGAGGAAGGCATATTCTTTCATCGCACTGAAGTGAGAAGAAATAAGCGCTAAAGCATGTTTTGATTCTAAGTATTTAGTAATCGAAATAGCTAAAGCTTCACCGGCTTGCGGGTCGGTACCTGTACCAAGTTCATCTAAAAGAACTAAATCTTTGCCACCCACCACTTTTAAGATTTCACCAATTTGCGAAATATGAGCGGAAAAAGTAGAAAGATTATCGGAAAGAGATTGGTTATCACCAATATCAATATAAATATGCTTAAAGTAACCGATGTTTGCTTTTAATGCTGGAACTGCTAGACCTGCCTGATGCATAAGCGTTAATAATCCAACCGTTTTTAAAGAAACAGTTTTACCACCAGCATTAGGGCCAGAAATAATAATAATCGGTTGTTTTTCATCTAAATAGAAAGAGTTAGCCACAACCTTTTTCTTATCAATAAGTGGGTGTCTAGCTTCTTTAATATCAATGAGTTGATTGCGTGAACAAGTAGCAATTTCCGCTTCTATTTCTTTTGCGTATAAAGCTTTAGCACTTAAAAAGTCTAGTTTAGCAATAATCTTATTATTAGTAATAATTTCATCTTCTTGAAGTAACACTAAAGCGGTTAAAGCTTTTAATATTTTCCTTACTTCTTCATTTTCTTGTACATTAAGCGCTGTAATTTCGTTATTGAGTTGTACGATTTCTAAAGGCTCAATAAAGGTGGTATTACCACTATCGCTGATATCATAAACAATACCGGTAACCTTGTTCTTATCAACAGTTTTTACTGGTAAAACAAAGTGGCCATCACGGATGGTAATGTTGTCATCGTTTAAGAATTTAGAATAAGTGAATGCTAATGAAGCAATTTTATCTTGTAGGGTTTTTTCTACTTTCTTCAGTTTATTTCTAATTTGAAATAGTTCAGGAGAAGCATTATCGGCAACTGTTAAAGAATTAGTAATTACTCGATGAATTTCTTTTTCTAAGTTTGATAAATCAATAAATCCACTCGTTAGCTCTTTAATACGTATATAAGAATCACCAATCTTCTTTAGAAAAGCTGATATTTTCGCGATCGTTAAAACATCTTCAGCTATTAAATGTAAATCTCTAGGAGTTAATAAAGCCGTTTTTTTGGCCATATCAATTAACATCAAAGCATTCGCTGAATTAGCGATTGGCAGTGGACCAAAACGAACAATAATTGAACTTACTTCTGATAAATCTAGTAACGCTTTTTCAACCGCTTCAATATCAGGAAGCATTTTTAAGTCTAAAGTGTACACTTTGCCTAATTCAGTTTTGTTATATTCGAGGATGAGTTCCTTAATTTTATGAAATTCAAATGTTTGATAAATATCTTGCATACGAACATTCTAACACAATAAAAAACATTTTTTATAGATAAAAAAGTGGTATCATAGTTCCATGAATAAACAGATTATTTCTTTTACTATTACTATTGAACAAGTCGTAGAAATATCAGCTTATTATCAGAGTTATCAAAGAAATAATGATGGTGAATACATCGTTTTTCAAGCGGCCTATAATCAAATATTGATTACTATATATAAAAACAATAAAGGTAGGCATAAAGTGACCTTTGTTGGGGAACAAGCTTTGCTAGAAGCTAAAAAATGGAATAAAGAGGTTGAAGTCAGCAAAGTAAAAGAAACAAAAGAACCAGTTGGTTGGATGTGCTTTGCTAATCAAATTGGGAGCGATGAAGTTGGAGTGGGTGATTTCTTACTTCCGTTAATCGTCGTGGCCGCGTTTGTCAGAGGAAAAGACATTCCTGTGTTAGAAAAGTTTGGCGTTAAAGATAGTAAACTACTAACTGATGAACAAATAAAAGAAATGGTACCCCCACTTCTTAAGGTATTTAAGGTTTCTAAGTTAACTATCTCAAATGAAAAATATAACGAAGTAATCGCTAAAGGTGAAAACTTAAATTCAGTAAAAGCCAAGATGCACAATCGTGCGTTACTTAATTTATTTAAGCAATTCCCAGATACAAATAACATCTTTGTTGATCAATTCGTCGGGGAAAGTAAATACTTTTCTTACTTAAACGATCCTAAAGAACCACAAGTATTAAACATTGTCTTTAAGACTAAGGGCGAAAGTTATTATCCTTGTGTAGCTTTAGCTAGTGTGGTTGCTAGATACGCTTTCTTACTAGAAAAAGATAAACTTGATAAAAAATATAAGACACATTTCCCCTTTGGGGCAGGATCACAAGTTGATGACTTCGCCTTAAAGTTTCTAAAAAAGCACGGCAAAGAAGAATTTGATAAACTTTGCAAACAAAACTTCGCCAATTACAAACGGATTATTAGCAATGATTAAATTAGACTATTGTTATCACACTCATACAAGTCGATGCGGACATGCCTCAGGAAAAGATGAAGATTACGTACTTAACGCCATTAAAATAGGAATTAAACGTTTTGGCTTTTCAGACCACATTATGTTGCCGGGCATTAAACAATCACATTCGCGTGGTGATTTTTCTTTGCTTGCAGATTATTTAACTTCCACAAGAAAACTCCAAGAAAAGTATCAAGGAAAGATTGTAATTAAAGTTGGTTTTGAAGCGGAGTATGCTGATCGGTTTGTTGATTATTATAAAGATCTTTTAAACTCAGGGAAGATTGATTATTTAATCCTTGGACAACACTTTGATTTCGATAAGTCAGATAACCCACAATACATAAAACAATATAAAAATAATATTAACGAATTATATAATTATTCGGACAAGCTTATTAAGGGTATGCAAAGCGGCTTATTTAAGCATGTTGCCCATCCTGATTTATTTGTGACCATGTTTATGAAATGGAACGAGCACTGCGAAAAAGTTACGCGTGCGATTTGTGAAGAAGCAGTCAAACTTGATATGCCTTTAGAAATTAATATTCACGCTAAAAGATATTGGAACAATAACTCTGGCTACATGGTTTATCCAGAAGAAAAGTTTTGGGAAGTAGCTAGTCAATATCCAATTAAAGTTATTGTTGGTTATGATGCCCACAACCCATTAGAGTTTGATAATCGTCTAGATTTGGTTATCGAGTTAATCGAAAAATTCAAGCTGCACTATCTATCAGACTATAGTGTCTAAACAAAAAGGCCAACAATCGTTGACCTTGTTTTTACTTTTCTAACTGGGCTAGCACTTCTTCAAAATAACTAGGTAGCGGGATTTCAAATTCCATTTCTTTTTTTGTGGATGGATGAACTAGTTTTAGTTTATAAGCGGTTAATAATTGTCCGTCTTTATAAAGCTTATCGAAATTTCTGCCTGCATAAAGCGGATCACCTTCAACTGGAAAACCAATTGAACTTAAATGGACACGAATTTGATGGGTGCGGCCAGACACTAATTGGCATTTCACTAAAGTGTGGGTTTTATATCTATTTACGACTGTAAAATTAGTAGTTGCCGGTTTGCCTTCTTTGACGGCTGCCATTTTTTGACGTGCTTTTGGGTCTCTACCAATTGGCATATCGATAATTCCACTATTTTCTTTAATAACACCACGAACTAGCGCAATATACTCTCTAGCCATTGTGTGATTTTGCAGTTGTTCGGCTAAGAAGTGATGTGCTTTATCGTTTTTCGCCACACAAAGTAAGCCAGAAGTGTCTTTGTCTATGCGGTGGACAATGCCTGGACGGATAACGCCATTAATCGAAGAAAGACTATCTTCTTGAAACATTAAGGCATTTACTAATGTGCCAGAATAATGGCCGTTTGCAGGATGAACCACCATTCCTTGTGGCTTATTAATAATCATAATGTCGTCATCTTCATAGATAATATCTAAAGGAATATCTTCTTCTTTTATATCACTTTTTGTGTCAATTATTTCCTTAATGGTAATAACGTCGCCTGCTTTAACTTTACAGGCAGGTTTTTCATTTTTTTCGTTAAGTAAAACCATGTCTTCTGCTAAAAGTTTAGCCACATAAGAACGAGAAAAATCAGGTTTGAGTTCGCTTAAAGCCTTATCAAGCCTTAATCCGTTTTGTCTAAATGTCACTTCTATTTTTTCCATATTAAACATCTTTCTTTTCGGCTTCTTCATACTCGGCCAAACGTTCTTTTTCGGTATTAGAAATGATTCTTTCATCTTTAACTTTTTCATTGCGATTTTTAATCATCTCTTTAACCTCTAATAGGAGAGTATAACCAATTAATATACCTGTACCAATTACGATACAGCAATCAGCAATATTAAAGACAAAAGGCCAGAACCAATAAAAGTCAATCCAGTCAACAACTGCATATTCTGGTCCATAAAAAAGTCGATCAATCAGATTGCCTAAAGCACCAGTGACGATTAAAACAAATGCAAGTCTTGTAATGAGATTAGTTTGTTTTCTTTTTAAGATTAAAAAAGTCACAATAGCAATCGACATGAGCGAAGCAATAATTAAATAAGAAATGCGAGAAACTAGTTTATTAGCAAAACCTAGGCCAAAAGCAGCGTTATAGTTTAAAACGAAACTAATGCGGACAATACCCCAGTCGATAATGACTGTTCCAGGATTAGCGCCACTAGCTAAAACAAGTTGTTTAGTGATAATATCAGCAACCAATAGCAAAACAAAAAGCCAAACAAACGATTGGAAAAAGATTTTTAAGTAACGTTTCATCTTCTCTTTATTCATGATTAATGACCCCATTGCAGCGATGGCACAAGTAAGAATCATCTTCTTGTTTCACTGCTTCATCTTCATAGTTCCAACATCTTTCGCAAAAATGACCTTGATGACGCAAAACTTGAATCTTTGCATTTTTGTAAACTACGCCTTCATTATCACTTTCTTTAATTTCTGATACAACAAAGAGTTGGTTTCTTAAAGTATAGTCATAAGAATTAAATAAAGCTTTTAACTTATCGTTGTTAAAATTAATTAAAACGAGTGCTTCTTGAGCGGAACCAATGACTTTATTAACACGTGCTTCTTCAAGGGCTTTTAATACATCATCTCTTAGAAGTTTAAAATCTTCATATTCACTGATAAGTTTTTCGTTAACTTCATTAAATTTTGGATAATCCAAATATTGAGGATTATCAATTCTCATGCCTGGCATATTGACATTAAATTCATCCATAGTAAAAGGAAGAATTGGGTTAAGTAGAGCGAGTAAAGTTTCTCCTACTTTATATAAAACGGTTTGAACTTGTCTTCTTCTAAGCGAGTTTTTCGCGTCACAATACAAAACATCTTTATTTATATCTAAATAAAAACTAGATAAATCAGTTGACATAAAAGTCATGATTTGACTAATTGCGTTAGAGAAATCATATTCATCAAAAGAAGAAACAACTTCTTTGGTTAAAGCATTAAGTTTTTCTAAAATGTAAAAGTCAACGCGTGAACCACTGTTTTCTAGGTCATTGACATCATAATCCGCTAAGTTCCAAGAGATAAACTTCAAGGTATTACGAATTTTACGATATTGGTCTGCTACTTGTTTAATCAAATTTTCGCCAATTCTGACATCTTGTTGATAATCTACGCTGGCTACCCAAAGTCTAAGAATATCAGCGCCATAAACATTAGCAATTTTGGTAGGATCTACACCGTTACCTTTAGATTTATGCATTTGTTCGCCTTTTTCATCCAACACCCAACCATGGCTAACAACATTTTTGAATGAAGCCTGGCCTTGCGTTGCCACACTTAAAATTAGCGAAGAATTAAACCAACCACGATATTGGTCGCTGCCTTCTAAATATAAGTCACTAGGAAAAGCGATGTCGCGCTTTTTAAGTACTTGCCAAGAAGAACCACTATCAAACCAGACATCCATGATGTCTTTTTCTTTTGTAAATACTCCGTTAGGGGAATGGGGATTGGTGTAACCTTCTGGTAAAAGCTCTTGCGCTTCTTTTTCATACCAAATGTTACTGCCATGCTCTTTAAACAAATTAGCAACGTGGTTAAAAACGACTTCATCGATAATTGGTGTTTCATCTTCAGCATAAAAAATTGGAATTGGTACACCCCAAGCTCTTTGGCGAGAGATACACCAATCAGCACGATCTTTTATCATATTTACCATGCGAGTTTCACCCCAAGCAGGGTGCCATTTAATGGCATGGATTTGCTCTAAAAGTTGTTCTCTAATTGGTTCGATCGAGCAAAACCACTGTTTAGTCGCTCTAAAGATTAAAGGTTTTTTTGTTCTCCAGTCATGCGGATAGCTATGAACGAATTTACTATGTTTTAGTAAAGCACTATTTTCTTTTAACATTTCTAAAACAACGTCATTTGCTTTTTCATAAAATATGCCTGCTAGTCTTTCGCCAGCTTCAGGTAAAAACTTACCATGTTCATCAACTGGGCAATATGGATCTAAACCTTTATTAGGATATTTTAAACACACTTGATAGTCTTCAATACCATGACCTGGTGCGGTATGTACTAAACCAGTACCAGCTTCGTTAGTGACGTGGGTGCCAACAATAACCAAAGAATCACGGTCATAGAAAGGATGATTACAAACGACAAATTCCAAATCTTGTCCTTTAAATGTTTTTAGTAGTTTAATATCACCTAAACCCAATTCTTCAGTAAGTTTTTCAGCAAATTCTTGTAAAAAGACGAGTTTTCCAAAGCTAGTTTCGTATTCGCCGTACACAAAATCAGGATGTGCAGAAATGGCTAAGTTTGCAGGAAGTGTCCAAGGAGTTGTTGTCCAAATGATCAGTCTAGCATCATTGCTTACTACGCCTTTTCCATCTTTCACCTTAAAAGCGACATAGATGGAATTAGATTGCACATCAGCGTATTCGATTTCGGCTTCCGCTAAAGCGGATTCGCTACTTGGTGACCAGTAAACTGGTTTTAAGCCTTTATAAATTAAACCCTTTAAGGCCATGGCAGCGAACACTTCAATTTGCGCGGCTTCATATTGTTTTTGTAAGGTCAAGTAAGGATGATCAAAATCACCAACTAAACCTAAACGTTTAATTTGTTCTTTTTGTCTTTCGACTTGAGTCAAGGCATATTCCTCGCACTTTGCTCTAAAAGCAGCTAAAGCCATTGATTTACGGTCTATCCCATTTTTAGTCAACATATTTTCAATTGGTAAACCATGGGTGTCCCAACCAAAAACAAATGGAGTCTTATAACCTTGCATGTTTTTATATCTAACAACAATATCTTTTAATAGGCGGTTAAGCATGTGACCACAGTGCATATCACCATTTGCATAAGGCGGGCCATCATGTAGGACGAATTCTTTTGCGTCCTTACGATTGAGATTCATTTGTTCATAAAGATTTTGTTCTTGCCATTTTTTAACTAAAACAGGTTCTTTAAGATTTAAATTACCCCGCATTTCAAAATTAGATTTGTTCATTAATAAAGTGTCTTTGTAATCCATATTTGACTCCTTTTCAATATAAAAGCGTCCATTTCTAAGGACGCTTATTAGCGCGGTACCACCTTAGTTCTAAGAAGATTATCTTCTTAGCACTCATTAGACTTCTTATCGTAGAAGTGACGGATTCTTACTATTAGTTCAGAGATCATACAAAGAAGTGATATCTTTAAGTACTATACTCTTTGGCTTACACCATCCCAAATTCGCTCTAGTTAGTATTCTTAAAGACGTGTCTTCTAGGCTTAATAATTTTAAGCGTTAATATAATTAAAAGCAATAGAATTGAGTTTAAGTGCTGTTTGTCCGCTAAAGACGAAACTAATCTGTCCAGTTTTAGGAGTAGCAAAGCTACCACCATAAAGTTTAAAAACATTACCACTATTAGGAATTGGTCCATCAGTATAAACAGTTTCGCCACCCACTTTGATAGTAAAATCAAAACTACTATTATTATTACCTGATGTTGCTTTTATATAAGCAGCATCAACATCGGTATAGCTAGCTACAGTTGTCAAAGTAAGAGAGTTAAGTGGACGAGGACCACTACCAAAAGTAATGCCCGGACCATTAGTGTTGATATTTGAAACATTAAGTCCTTGAGTTAAACCGTCACCACTAGTCGTGAAGTTAAGTTTAAAATCAATGCCGCCATAAGTAACGTTTTGGTCTACTCCAGGAGTAATAATATTAAAATCACCCGTCTTATAACTTAGGAAAATAGCGCCACTTGCAGTCGCCGCCATTGGATTAAGAATTATCGTATAGTTAAATGTTTGATCTTCAATCGAAATAGTAGCATCAATACTATCACCATCCTCCGCACTAAAAATGTGTCCCTCTAATGAATGGGTAACACCAGTCGTAACAGATTCATAGCTATAGTCTTTATATACTTTAACCACTTCATAATCAGAAGTAGATAAGATTTCGCCTATTTGATGTTCGCGCGTCACGCTCTTAAGAGCATAATGTGAAAAAACGTGTTCATCGGAGTTTAATAACTGTTCGCTAGAAGTTAAACTAGTTAACGTTCCAGGAGTATTTTTCTTATCACCATAAACATAGTCAGCTAATTGAGGGAAATCGATATATGGATTACGGTTTCCTTGAGCAAAGCCGTCAATAGATATGACATCTTGATAAACGGAAACATTGTGTTGCATTTCCAAATAGTCAACGGGAATATTGTTATTCCAATCGAGCAAAGTGGATAAATTACCAATTGCAAAATGACCACTATTACCAGAAATAAAAGTGACTGGTTCTTCAACAATTCTTAAGCCTTTCATAGTGATGTTATTTTCTGGATCAAATTCGTCATCTTTATACATGGTGGCCATATATAAAAGAGCACGAGCTAAACGACCCTTATCTTTATCACCAGGCTCAAAGTTAATCCCGTCATAACTATAGCCATCTTCCCCACTATTTTTTGTTCTATTTGTATAGTCAACAGCACTAGTGTTAGCAATACCATAGTTTTTATTACCTCTAGAACCATTGGCCGAAGATTGCGCGGCAAATAAATTATGAAAATCAGTCGCTCGACCTTTAAATTTCACTGCTGCGCCTGTTAAGCTACCAGTCATCAGCGAAGCACAAAAAGCATGTTCTCTTTGCCATCCCTTATTTGTTTCACTAGCACGAATATCGGCATCATCGTAAACAGCATCTAAGTATTCAAAATTATATTTAGTGTGATCAGCTTTGATATTTGATTCCCAGTTAGTCGTATTTCCAGCGTAACTAAGAGGTTGATAGCCGTCTCTCATGATCGCATGTAATTGACTTTTTAAATCTTCGCCATTAGTCCAACTAGTTAAAGAAGTATAGTAGCCATTATATGGGTCTTCATCAGGCAAGAAAGAAGAACTACTTGAGCTA
>CAZSEU010000030.1:0-13334 GCA_964606005.1 uncultured Staphylococcaceae bacterium | reverse complement strand
ATGGCGGAGTAGATGAGACTCGAACTCATGCACCAGTTACCCGGTCTACTTCCTTAGCAGGGAAGCCCCTTCACCAACTTGGGTACTACTCCGTGTGAACGCACATTATCTTAACATAACACGCGTTCAATATTAAATAGGTAATTATATAAACTAATAAGCTTTTGCAAAGAGAATAACTTTTTTGGCTGGCTTACCACAAACCAAGCAAGTATCGCCAATTGGCATTTGGTTAAAAGGCATACAACGAGCAGTCGCAGTGGTCAATTCTTTGACCTTATCTTCGCAAGCGCGGTCGCCACACCACATAGCCTTGGCATAGCCACCTTTTATTAAAGCCTTATCCAATTCGTCCATGTCCTTAACTTCGGTAGTATGTTCTAAGAAATAAGCATAAGCTTTTTCATACATTTCTTGATGAATTTGCTTGAACAAATTATTGACTGTTTCAACAAGTTCTTCTTTTTTAACTGTCAATTTTCTACCATCATGACGAACAGCTATTGTGACGACACCATTTTCAATATCGCGAGGACCGATTTCAAGGCGTAATGGGACGCCTTTCATTTCATATTCTGAATACTTCCAACCTGGAGTTTTATCAGATTCATCCAATTTCACGCGCACGCCCGCTTCTATTAAAATCTTTTCTAATTGTCTGGCAGCAGGAATAACACCTGGCTTTTGTTGAGCAACAGGAATAATTACTGTTTGAATTGGAGCAACATAAGGAGGTAAAGATAAACCATTATCATCACCGTGCACCATAATAATCGCCCCTAATAAACGTGTGGAAACACCCCATGAAGTTTGATGGGGATTATAAACTTTCCCGTCTCTACCTTGGAATTTAATACCAAAGGCTTCAGAGAAACCAGTGCCAAAATAATGGGTGGTACCGCTTTGTAAGGCCTTACCATCTGGCATTAAAGCTTCGATTGAATAAGTTTCCATTGCTCCGGCAAATTTCTCTTTATCGGTCTTTCTACCGGTAGTAAATGGGATGGCTAATAAGTCGCGACCTAAGTCAGCATAAACTTCAAGCATCTTTAATGTTTCGGTGCGTGCTTCTTCTTCGGTTTCATGCATTGTGTGACCTTCTTGCCATAAGAATTCTGCACCTCTTAGGAATGGGCGAGTTGTTTTTTCCCATCGCACCACTGAGCACCATTGGTTATATAGTTTTGGTAAATCACGATAGGAAGAAATAATTTTAGCATAGTGTTCGCAAAACAAAGTTTCACTCGTTGGACGAATGATTAGTGGATCATCTAGTTCGGTGCCACCACCTCTAGTAGCTACTAAGCATTCAGGCGCAAAACCTTCAACGTGATCTTTTTCTTTTTGTAACAAAGATTGAGGAATCACGGTGGGCATATAAACATTTTGATGTCCGGTTTCTTTAAATCTTTTATTTAAATAGTTTTGAATTTCTTCCCAAATTGCGTAGCCATAAGGTCGATAGATAATAAAACCTTTCACCGAGGAATAATCCATCAGTTCAGCTTTACGGCACACATCGGTGTACCACTGAGCAAAATCCGCTTCTTGACTAGTGATTGCGTCGTTTTTAATTACGTTATCTTTGGCCATATTTCCATCTCCCTTGACGATAATTATCGTCCAAAGTTACCAATTTTTCAATTTTCTTTTTATCAAGTGGAAGTAACATATCATTGCTTGAGGCAATAGTCTCAGATGAGACGATGTTAATACCGGACTTAATGATTAATTCAATTGCTTGCCAACCTTCTAAATCGGTAGCGATAATCGGTTTATGATATTTGAGCAAAGACTCAATTAACGAGTGAATCGATAAACGAATTCGGTTATTACGTTTTATTTCACCAATCATCATGGAGCCCGCAACAAAGTAATCAAAGTTTGTATATACACTAGGATCTAATAAAAGGTTTTTATCTTTCATCAGCATTGCTAACTCATAATGATTAGCGTGTAAATTTTTTAACGACTCATTTAACAATAATAAGTCGGAGGCGTTTTCGTTAATTTCTTGTTCATCAAAGACTAAAACTAATTTGACATTTTTCGCTTCGGCAATTTGCACTAAAACCTCAATCATATGATCGATATCTTGAAAAGATACTTGCATAAATAGTCGCCAGTTAGCATCTTGCTTTTCACTAGCAAATCGCGGAATAACATGACGGGCTACCATGGCAAAAAATTCTTTATTTAATCCAACTTTAGCTGCGTACTTGCTCATTTCAGAAAACGAAGTAAACGGTGAGTCATAAGCTTTAACATATTCAAAATAACCAAGCGTTTGCATCTTCGAGACATCAAAGATTGGGCGATATAAATAACGCATAGCGTTAGGTCGCATTAAACGTTCAACTTCATCGCGATAACGATCGATTTCCACCAATGGTGTCGCTTGCTTTTGATACAAAAATATTTCTTGACCGTTGTGCTGCGCAGCCATACATGCTTCTTGGGCTTTAATAATCATTGAATCGATATCCTGATAGTATTGTGCGTTTTCCACCACTCCAACAGAGAAATTAATCGATTCTGCAAAACCATTAACACCGATACATTTTTTAATTGAATGAGCAATGGAAGTAGCTAGTACCATCGCTTCATCGCGAGTGGCAATACTTAAGTCAAAAAGTAAAACTTCGTTTCCACCATCGTCGATAATTTGACGGGCTAATCTCGGAGAACTAGCGAAAGGATAAATTGAATTCTTAAGGGTCATAATCATGTATTTTTCAATCTTGTCATTGGCGAGAACTTTTTGTCTGACATAATAAAAGCGAATAGCAAGAGTAAAGCCTTTTAGACTTTTTTCTTTCATGATTAACCCTTCCATCGTACTTCTTTTCACCACTCCGGTATGAGTAAGTTTTGCATGCTTACGATGTGTAGCATTGTTTGGTGTAATATATTTTAAGATAAATGATTCAAGGTGAATTATGCCTTCTTTTGGATCGTATTTGGTAAGTTTTAGTAAGGAAAAGTACATATTTTTACCAAAATCCAAAAGGACATCGGCTTCGATATATTTTTCTGCAGTATTAACATCGGTACAAATCGCAATAATCCATGCTTTGATTTTA
Organism: uncultured Staphylococcaceae bacterium; assembly: GCA_964606005.1. Taxonomy (GTDB): domain Bacteria; phylum Bacillota_I; class Bacilli_A; order RFN20; family CAG-826; genus RUG14515. The sequence goes on along the minus strand of CAZSEU010000030.1, from coordinate 10,251 downwards.
TCGATATCATTGTCATGAAAATGAGCGTAAAAAGAGTTCATATCGGACTGCTTTTTGTTTTTTAGATTAGAACGGTTGAAATAAATTACACTATTGTTTTTTGGGTCAATAATATAAATGCGAAGTGTCGTAGCTTCAGCTCTTAATCTATCCGCATATCTTTTATCAATTCTTGTCGATACCGCGAAGCTAATTATTATGAATAATAAAAATGGAATTGCGATGATAACGATGATAAAGAAAGTGAGGAATGTGGGGTCTTGAAAATCAAACCATCTCATAACATATATTGTACCTGTATTGTATGAATTTTTCTACAATCAAAATTCATCAGCAAAAAAGTTTCAAAAATCATTTTTAGTGCTATAATATCTACCACGGAGGAATACCCAAGCGGTTGAAGGGGGCAGTTTCGAAAACTGCTAGGAGGCGCAAGTCTCGCATGGGTTCGAATCCCATTTCTTCCGCCAATTTGTTACCTAGTTAACCGCTAGGTTCTTTTTATTTTATAGGTTAATTAATTAAGAGGTTTGATGAAGAAATTGCCGTAAACTTGCTTTAGTGGATAAACAGCGACGAAGGCGTGTTCGTCAACTTTCTTGGCCACCCCAACAACTTTTTTGACTTCATTAGGAGAAACAACCATCCATATGATGAATTTTTTCGCACCACTATATGCACCTTTTCCTTCGGAGATAGTGGCTGAGTGTGGAAAGTGAGCAATCATTATTTCAGACATATGTTCTTTTTCAGTAACGATTTGAATTTGGATTTTCTTATTTCTTAAGTTGATGGCATCAATAATCATGCCGCAAACCATAATATAAATAACCGAGAAAATAATTGAATATAAGGAATAAATAATTGAAGTGTTACCATCGGCTAATCTTAAGAAAGAGTAGGTTACTACCAATACTGCATTAATAATAATACCGTATTTACCGATTTGTGTTGATCTCTTTGCGCCCATATAATAGGTAATAATATCGATTCCACCACATGAAATACCCGCAGTATAGGCAGATGCGCTCGCTAGGCCCGAACAGATACCGGCGAATAAAACGCGTACGAGCGGGGTGCCTAATGCAATGGTAGTTGGGTCTGAACCACTGACATCAAAGGTAAAGTTAGCCACGTCTCTTGCGATACCTGATTGTGAGAAGAAACTAATAAAGATGGACGATAATATAACATTTATCGTGGTGAAAATTGTGAAACGTTTACCAATATTGAAAAAACTAAAAACTAAAAGTGGAATATTTAGTATTGTGTAGAAAACTGATTGAATTGTATTATCTCCAATATGCTTTCCTGTAATGAGTTCCACTGCAAGAGCGATAATTTGGGTAAAGCCTGAAACACCGCCAGTTGCTAAGACAAAATCACCTGGGTCAGAAGCAGAGACAAAACAAGCAAAGCCAAAGCCAAAAACAAGGGCTGAAAAAGCAGCCACTAGAAAGCCATACATATAGTCAAGAACCGTTTTTAAGCGGTAGTGATCAAACATGAAGTTTTCGATTTCTTTTTTCCAGCGTTGAATCTTTCTTTTTGTCATCACTGATATTTTATGCTAAGCAATTAGAAAAACAACAAAATATGATTGTCTAGTGATTAATTTCTTGTATAATAAAAAACGTTGCCACTTCGAAGGGTATCTATGTGCGCGATAATGCGCGACAATTGGTAACAATTGTTATTGAATATAAATTTTTGGAGTGATAAGATTATAACGCTATATGTATATATAGGAGGCAAAAACATGAAAATATTAAGTGCAATCGGTACGTTTTTTGTAAGAATCGGCCGTTGGATTAAAGAAACTGCTTGGATTCAACCCTTGCTCATCGTTGGTTCGATTTTCGCTGTTATCTTTTCAATTCCTTACGTCATTGACGGAGTAGAATCTTGGTTTGATGAAAGTGATGCATCAAATAAATACTTTTTAAAATACCAATTATCCTTGAAAGGTGCCGATGTGATTCCTGATGGCAAAAACATTGGTAGTTCAAAAGTTGATGAATTTTTCACTTATTTAGAAGAAGACAATGCTGAAGACATAAAAGAAAAATATGGTGACAGATTTTTCATTGCTTTTGTCGAAGAAAATAGCGCTACTGTTGAAGAATTATATGGTGGCTTCAAAACTTTCCAAGAAAAATGGGCGGAAAAGAACCCTGAATTTGCTGGCTTAAAAGGCAAATTCAAACTTTACACAGTTTACACTGATGCCATTTCTGAAGAAGATGATGAAACAAATCTTTTTGACCAGGTTTGGCTCAACCATTATTCCGTGTTTGAAACCCTTTCTTCTGGTTACTTAAAAGACACATTCTATGCTCGCAATAAAAATTACAATCAATCTAACTACGAAACAGCATTTGTTTCTGACAAATTAGATTCTTGCCCAATGAGCGCTCCCACAGTTATGTACTTTGATTTTACTGAAGATAATTTAGTAGCAGATCAAAAAGTTGTCGGCTTAAGCGACATTATCTTTACTGTTGATGGCTCTACCAATTTAGAAAAAGCAAGAACCTTAAAGAACTGTTGGGCTCACACTGACATCTTCGGCGAAATTAAAAGCGTCAATCACTAATAAATAATTAACCGCTTCAATGCGGTTTTTTTATAATATGAAAGATTTATTTAAAATATTCCCATTGTCTAATAAATGCGTGGCCTTAACTACCACTACTGCTTTTGGTAATTTTGCTTATCATGTGGATGGAGGAATTAATGTGCGAGAACGCCGCAAAGCTTTATCAAGCACATTAAAAATTGATTATAAGCGTTTTGTTTTTGTTCACCAATCTCATAGCGATCGCATTTACAAAGTCGACGAAAAAGATTTTGGCAAGGGTTCTAATACATTTGAAAGCGGGCCTGACTGTGATGCTTTATATACTTACTTAAAAGAAGTGCCGTTATGTATTTTCCATGCTGATTGCGTACCTATTTTTTTCATTGATGAAACAAAAGGTTTGGTGGGTATTATTCACGCTGGCTTTGAAGGTACATTGAAACGCGTAGTTTATAAATCAATTAAGCATGTTATCCAACAAGAAAACGTTGATAGTGCAAATTTGAAGTTTTTTATCGGGCCATATCGTAGAGTTGATAGTTTTAAAGCTAAAGATAGTACAAAACAGCAAGTAATAGAAGCGGGCTACGCGCACGCATTAATTAATAATAATTTTGATAATGGCTTAGCGGTGAAAAGTGATTTGTTTGATTTAGGCATTGATCAATCACAAATTTTTGACTGCGCATTAGATACTGTAACAAATGAGAATTTTTATTCCGCACACCTTATACGCATAGAACCAAATAAAACACCAGTTGGAAGACTGGTGTCGTTAATTTACTTAAAATAATTATTTCTTTAATCTATTTAATACTGACCTAGGAACAAGCGGAGAAACATCAATACCATTTTCTGCAAGTTTGATGATGGTTGAAGAATTGATAAATGAATTTTCTGCTTTGCTCATTAAGAACACTGTATCGATTCCTTGATCAATGAAATCGTTTGCGGAAGCAAGGGTGAATTCATACTCAAAATCAGTGACAGCTCTTAATCCACGAATGAGGTGAGAGGCACCATGTTTTCTTGCGTATTCCACTGTTAAACCATCGTGACTGTCAACTTCGACTCTTTCATCGTTAACCGCTTCTTTTATCATGGCAATACGTTCTTCAACTAAGAAGCGTGGTTTCTTTTCTTTGTTAAGGGCGACTAAGACAATAACCTTATCGAAGATGTTGAGCGCTCTTCTAAGTATTTCAAGATGCCCATTAGTGATGGGATCAAAACTACCTGGATAAACTGCAATTTTCATAACTTCCTCCAATAAATATAAACCAGCACCGGCCCGTAACGATATGCTTTCACTTTTTGACAAGCAAAGTTTTCGAGAGTAATTGGGTGATTAGCTTCAATAACAATAATAGCATGTTCGCTCATTAATTCGTTTTCGACTAGTTGATCCACGATATTTTGATAATTTCCTTTATCGTATGGTGGATCAAGAAAAATTATATCAAATCTAAGTTGCTTATTCTTAAATATTTTTAACGCATTTATGTCATTGTCTTTAACAACTTCAAATTGTTGTTTTGGAATTTTGAGGTTGGTAATGTTGTTTTTTATGGCTTTGATTGCCGAAGAAGAAACGTCAACGAAAGCAGCAAAACTCACACCGCGGGAAATAGCTTCTAAACCCATGGCACCACTTCCAGCGTATAAATCTAATGCTAGATAGCCAGAAATATCGCCTACAGCAGAAAAAATAGCTTCTCTAACGCGGTCTTTGGTTGGTCTTGTGTGTTGTTCGTCATCAGGATGGACGATAATGCGATGACGATACAAACCTCCAACTATGCGCATCAATGATGCTCCTTCATGTGCATATTTAAATCACCAAATAATATGTTATTTATTTCTAAATATAAATCTCGAACTTGGCTATAAGCTTTAAGATATTCTCTTACTAAAGGGTGCTCATCTAGTGTTTTCTTAGAACGATATAGTTGCTGACGCGCTTTGATAGTGATGTCATCATCTTCCCGAAAATGATTTAGCGCGTCACCATATTCCATTGACGCTTTATCTTTTTGATAAGCCAAGGCCATAACTTCTTCGTTTTCATTCATCTTAAGTTCCAAATCATTCAAAAGATTAAGACGCGAATCGTCTTCCAATAATTGTTTTAGTTCGAAAGCAATTGAGTAGATGTCATTATTCATAGTCTAATTATACATCTTTTTTATGTGTGACATAAACTTTATTTATGTCGGCATTTGTGATATATTATTTTATATGAAACTAAAAATAGTTAAAGATTCTAACCCAATCATGAAGAAAAAATCTTTGCCTGTTGTTTTGCCTTTGAGCAAAGGGGATCAAGCATTGCTTGACGAGATGCTCGAATATATTAAGAAATCACAAGATGAAGAATACGCGACCAAACATAACATTCGATCAGGCGTTGGCTTAGCAGCTGTGCAAGTCGGCATTCTTAAAAGAATGTTTGTTATTTATTATGTCAAGGGAGAAGACGAGGCCATTCAATATCAGCTCGTTAATCCAAAGATTGTTGAATATTCTTCTAAGAAGTGTGCTATTTCCCAAGGAGAAGGTTGTTTATCGGTCGAAGAAGACCATCCGGGAATTGTCCATCGCAATTACAAAATCAAAATGGTGGCGTATGACGCTATAACAAAAAAAGATATTGAGATTACCGCTCGTGGATATGATGCAATTGTGCTTCAACACGAATATGATCATTTGGATGGCATCCTTTACTACGATCGAATTGATGCCAAACAACCATTTGAACAATTAGCAAACGAGGAACTGATTTGATAAATCAAATGCGTATTTAATTTGTTTAATCTCCAAACATCATATAATATTAAGGAAGGAGAATTATATAGTCATGGCTAAAATTGTTTCTATGCCGGTTTCAGTGTACGCTCTTGGCGGACTCGGCGAAGTTGGCAAAAACATGTATTGTATTGAAAATGAGCAAACCATCATTATTATTGATGCTGGTGTGCGTTTTCCTGGTGTCGAATATCCTGGTATTGACTACGTAATTCCTGATTTAACACATTTAAAAAATAACCGCAATAAAGTCAAAGCTTTAGTGATTACTCATGGTCACGAAGACCATATTGGTGCGGTGCACTTTTTAGTAAAAAGCTTAAATATTCCAACAATTTATGCTCCTCGATTAGCTGCCGCTTTTATTCGTATTAAATTCGAAGAAAATCGCATCTCTGATAAATTACCGCTCATTGAATATACCGAAGATACAGTTATTAATGTTGATGCATTCACCATTTCTTTCTTCCGTGTCACCCACTCCATTCCTGATGCTTTCGGTGTGGTTTTTGATTGTGAAGAAGGAAGAATTGTAACGACCGGCGACTTTAAGGTCGACTTAACACCAATTGGTCCAGATATTAATCTTACCAAAATGGCACAATTAGGTAGTGAAGGCGTTGACTTATTATTAAGCGATAGCACTAACGCAGAAAGCGAAGGCTATACACCAAGTGAAAAAAATGTTATAGATGCGCTTGACGATACATTTGCAAAATCTCCCGGTCGATTAATTATTTCAACCTTTTCTTCTAACGTCTCCCGTATCCAACAAATTTGTGACGTGGCGCTGAGATATAATCGCAAAATCGTTATCGTTGGCCGATCAATGGAAAGGGCAATAGAAACTTCGAGAAGTTATGGCTACGTAAAAATTCCAGATGACATGATTATTGAGGCTAACGCGATTAAGAATTTTAAAAGTAGCCAAATCGTTATTATTTGTACTGGTTCACAAGGTGAACCAATGGCCGCTTTGTCTAGAATCGCCAATGGCGAACATAAAGATATTCATATCGCTCCTGGCGATACGGTTGTGTTCTCTAGTTCTCCTATTCCAGGAAACGGCTTAATGATTGATCATATCGTAAATCAATTGGCACGCTGCGGAGCAGAAGTTGTCACCAACTCGATATTAAATGACATTCACTCTTCCGGACACCCAAGCAAACAAGAATTGCGTTTAATCTTGAAACTATTCAAGCCAACATATTTTATGCCAATTCACGGCGAATACCGCATGTTATTAAGCCACGCTAAAGTCGCTCAAGAAGTTGGTATTCCATCGGATAATTGCTTTGTTTTAGATAATGGAGACGTTTTAGTATTAAGTAAGAAAAAAGTAAAACGCGGTTATCAGGTTGAACATGGCAATACCTATATTGATGGCAAAGACATTAAAGGTTTAGCCGATGCCGTGATGGCTGATCGTCGCATTTTAACAAGCGATGGAATGGTAATAGTTTCCATCTCCATTGATTCGCGTGTTAACAATTTAATGGATACACCACTCATTATTATGAAAGGCGTGGTTGCTTCCCATAGCAAACGCAATGTATTAACTCTTACCCATATGGTTGAAAAAGCTGTGAAAGAAAAGTTACAAACAAAAACTAGCTTTGCTGACTTAAAAAATATCGTTCGCGACATCACTAACAACTATCTTTTTGAATTAACACATTCAAAACCAATGGTTATTCCGGTCATTTTGACCAAGAATTAGAATGATTATATTGGCGAGCGCTTCTCCTAGAAGAAAACTATTAATGGAAGAAATATCTTCTTCTTTTAAAGTTATCGTTTCTGAAATAGATGAAACACTTTCTTTTCTTAAATATCAAGATGTTCGACATATCATTGAAGATATTTCATTAAGAAAATGCGAAGCGGTTGCGAAAGACTACCCTAATGATATTGTTATTTCCGCCGACACAGTGGTTGTTATTAATAAACAAATAATTGGTAAACCAAAGGATAAGGAAGACGCTTTTCGTATTTTAAAAAAACTATCAGGGAAAAAACATTATGTCTACACCGCGTACACCATTAAACACGGACAAAAAGTTATTCAAAATATCGTTAAAAGCACTGTTTATTTTAATAAACTGAATGACGCTTTAATTTTCGCTTATATTAATTCTGGTTCGCCAATGGATAAAGCAGGGGCGTATGGTTACCAAGATTTTCGTGCTTTCCCATTAGTAAAAAAAGTGGTCGGCTCAATCACAAATGTGATTGGTTTCCCCATTGATGAAATTAAATTAGATTTACAAAAATTTATAAAACTTGATTAAGAAAATTGGCGATTTTAATTGCTTCTTTTTCCATTACCACGATAACTTTATTTGTCATTAAGACGACACTTTTTGCTCCTAATTGTTCTAATGTATTACGAGAAATTAGCGTTTGGTCTTTTAAAAGAAAAGTCAATCTAGAACCAACCCCAACAATAGAATTAATATTATCTTTCCCTCCGACTGCATCAAACCATTTTGTAATTAGGTCGGTTTTTCTTATTTTTTGACCATTTGCCAGTTGACCAGTGTTTTTCTTCAATAGAAAATATCCAAGCAAGATTAGCAAAGAAACAACCACTGCTCCTAAAATGCTATAGAAGGTAATTGAGCCAGAGTTATCCGCAGCAAAAATTGGATAATATAATGTCTTCATGTGTATAATTATTTTATACTTGGTGGAGAAAATGTCAAATAAAGCGAAAGAATTTGAAGTAAGAACAATGATTTGCGAAAGCGAATACCGTTTATTGATGAATTATTACTTTCAGCAAAACCCATCATTAAAAATTATCATTAATGATAATTATTATATCGATTCTCCTACAAATATATTAGCAAGTCACCACTTAACCCTTAGATTAAGAATAAGAAATGAAAATACGTACGAATTTACACTTAAAATTAAACAAAAAAATGGCAGTCTGGAAATTAACGATGACCTAAATGAAAGTGACGCAAAATCTATCTTACAAAAGTGTTTTATTCCAAATGGAGAAGTGAAAAAGTGTTTACTTGATCTTCCAGAAGATTTAAACAATTATCGTTTACTTGCCTCTTTGCACAATGAAAGATTAGAAATAAAAGAAAATGACCACGAGCTGGTCATTGATAAAAATGTTTATGGCGATAAAGTTGACTATAACTTAGAAGTAGAAAGTACTGATTTAGATAAAGCCAAACGTTATCTAGACTATTACTGCGCTAAATTTAATATTAAAGCATCCGACGATACATATCGCGGTAAGGCCTGGCGCGCCATTAATGGTTGCAAAAAGTCTTAGTTGACTTTGGAATCCTTGACGTGACCGCAGTTTGGATAGTCAGGGCATTCGCCGCTTCTGCATGCCCATTCAGCTAGGCGCCGCGCATGTGGAATAAAGGATCTAATCTCATCTGGATTATAACCCACTTGAATGCGACGGTCATCTACGATAATTGGACGTTTCAAAGCTGATGGATTTTCTTTAATAAAAGCGATGAGCTCTTTGATGGTCATTCCATCGATATCGACACCACTTTCTTTAACAATCTTACTCTTGGTGGAGATGATATCTTCTGTGCCGTTTTCGCTTTTGCTCAAAATATCCATTAATTCTTTCTCATTAAGAGTCGCGACAAAAATGTTTTTTTCAATGAAGGGAATATTTTGATCAAAAAACCATTTTTTGACTTTCCGACAGGAACTGCAAGATGGAGAAGTGTAAATTTTTATCATACAAAAGTAGTATACCGATTTTTTTAAAAAATTGAAATAATTATCAAACAAGCTGCTAATTGAAATTAGTCTACTAAAAGACTAAACTATAAAACATAGGTGGAAATGTTATGGCAGAACGAATTTTAACTGGAATTAAACCAACAGGACAATTGACTTTAGGCAATTATATTGCGGTTTTAAAAAATTTGAAACAACAAATGAATCGCGGTGAATGTTTTATTTTTATTGCTGATTTGCACGCTTTAACTTTGCCCATTGAACCTGAAACATTAAGACAAAATTCAATTGATTTAGCAGCTTTCTATTTAGCTGCTGGATTAGATCCAAAGCGCAGTGCTTTGTTTTTACAAAGCAGTGTACCTGCTCATTCCGAACTTAACGCTATTATGCAAAACTATCTTTATATGGGCGAACTTTCTCGCATGACACAATTTAAAGAGAAATCAGCTAAGATGAAAGAAAACGCTATTGGTTTGGGTTTATTCGCTTATCCGGTTTTAATGGCGTGCGACATCATTTTATACGATGCCAATATCGTTCCCGTGGGTGAAGATCAAACTCAACACATTGAATTAGCTAGAGACTTAGTCAATCGCTTTAATAATCGCTACGATAGTATCTTAACTATGCCTAAAGCAGAAGTGCGCAAAGTGGGTAAGAGAATTATGTCTTTATCTAACCCAACCGTGAAGATGAGTAAATCTGATCCAAAGGGTGATGTTTTCTTAAAAGATGACCCAGCAGTAATTAGAAAGAAAATTATGTCTGCAGTAACTGATTTAGGTTCTGAAGTCAAATTTGACGAAGAAAATAAGCCAGGCATCTCAAACTTATTAACTATTTATTGTGCGATGAAAGACATTTCCATTGCTGAAGCAGAGCAACTATTTGTTGGTTATCGTTATGGCGATTTTAAAAAAGCAGTTGCCGATGCAGTCATTGACGAATTGGTGCCTTTCCAAGAAAGATATAATCGAATTATCAAAGATAAATCTTACGAGGAAGTACTTAAAGAAGGTGCGGAAAAAGCAATAGTTATTGCTAATCAAACACTAAAAAAAGTACAGAAAGCTATTGGCTTATTAATTGTCTAAACAAAGGTTTATCCATAATAAATGCGGTCACTCTGA
>CAZSEU010000029.1:0-13504 GCA_964606005.1 uncultured Staphylococcaceae bacterium | reverse complement strand
GATATTTTGTTGTTAAATTTTCGTTTTTATTTATAATAAAGTATGTAATTAGTAAGCGGGAGTAGCTAAGTTATAGATCCGTCAACACGATTAACTATCCGGACTATGACCATGTATACGTGTGTATAATGCGCGAGACGATTACATCCAAAAAAGGAGTAATTTTTATGTTCGAAACCAAAAGCACAAAAGAAGTCCTTACTGAACTTAATGTTGACCGAAAACACGGTTTGTCCAAAGACGAAATTAATGAACGTCTTGCTAAGTACGGACCTAACAAATTAGCTGAAAAGAAAAAAATCCCACTTATCTTGGTCTTTTTTTCTAACTTCAAAGACCCGATGATTTTTATTTTGTTGGCTGCAGCTTTTTTGAGTTTAGCCATCAGTTTATTTAACGTCATTCAACATGGTGAACATTTTGAGTTTGCCGACGCCCTTATTATCATGGGTGTTGTTTTCTTAAACGCCATTATTTCCACTGTTCAAGAAAGCAAGGCTGAAAAATCACTCGAAGCTTTAAAAAAGATGTCTTCACCTACTTGTGTTGTTAGAAGAGATGGACAACTTGTTGAACTAAAGGCCGAACAATTAGTGCCTGGTGATATTGTCATTCTTGAAGAAGGCAGAACCGTCCCCGCTGATTTAAGATTAATTGAAGCGATTAACTTAAAAACCGATGAATCATCTTTGACTGGTGAATCTTTGCCAGTTGAAAAAAATGCTGAAGTCGTTTTCTCTGACGAAATCGGTGTTGGTGATCGTTTAAATATGGCATATATGTCCACGCCAGTAGTATATGGTCGTGGTGAAGGTGTGGTCGTTTTAACTGGTATGCAAACTGAAACCGGTAAAATTGCCAAACTTCTTTCTGAAAGCGAAGAAGATGAAACACCATTACAAAAACAATTAGCCAAACTTTCAAAGTTTTTAGGTATATTAACGCTTATTATTGTCGCGGTGTTGTTTTCTGTGCAACTTCTCGACTTGGCTTTAAAAAATAGCAATCTTGATGCTGACGGATGGATTGCCGGTATTTTAGATAACTTTATGTTCTCTATTTCATTAGCGGTTGCCGCCGTACCTGAAGGTTTACCTGCGGTCGTGACTATTGTTTTAGCGCTTGGCGTTCAAAAGATGGTTAGAGCCAACACTATCGTTAGAAAGCTTCCTTCTGTTGAGACACTAGGTGCTGTTTCGGTTGTATGTTCTGACAAAACCGGTACCCTTACTCAAAACAAAATGACAGTCGTGCGTTCTTATATCAACGGCAAACTAATTGAAGAAAAAGGCATATTAAAAGATGAAAATAAGTTTTTGTCAATGGGCTTGTCACTTTGTAGTAATGCTGTTGTTGATGAAGGTATTTATGGTGATCCAACCGAAATTGCCCTAGTCGAATATGCTAATAAAATGAACCAACGCAAAGGTGAACTAGAAAAAGTTGCCCCGCGCATTAATGAAATTCCTTTCGATTCTGTGAGAAAGATGATGTCTACCCAACACACATATAACGGTAAAAAACTTATCTTTACCAAGGGCGCAATGGACTCAATTTTAAGAGTCGCAAGTCACATCGATATTAACGGCGAAGTCCGTGAAATGGGCGAAAAAGATAAAAAGAATATTGTCGCAGCAAGTGATGCGATGGCAGTTGATGCTTTACGCGTATTAGCGCTTGCTTATAAATATGACGACGAGCTTAAAGAAGAACAACTAGTGTTCGTCGGTTTAGTTGGCATGATTGATCCGCCAAGACCAGAGGCCGCTAATGCTGTGTCAATCTTTAAAAAAGCCGGTATTAATACCATTATGATTACTGGTGACCATAAAACAACCGCTTTAGCCATAGCAAAACAGTTAGGTATCGTTGCTAACGGCGAAAAAGCTCTTTCTGGTGATGAAATTGATGCTTTGACCCCAGAAGAATTACAAGAAAAGGTGAAAACCGTCCATGTTTTTGCTCGCGTTTCTCCTTCAAATAAAGTGCAAATCGTTAACGCGATTAAGGCTAATGGCTCAATCGTTGCTATGACTGGTGACGGTGTTAACGATGCCCCATCCTTAAAAAATGCTGATATCGGTATTGCTATGGGTATTACGGGCACTGACGTTGCTAAAGGTGCAGCAGACATGGTTTTAACCGACGACAACTTTGCCTCAATTCAAAAGGCAGTTGAAGAAGGCCGCGGCATTTACGCAAATATTAAGAAAACAGTTTTATTCTTACTCTCCACCAACATTGCTGAAGTGCTTGCAATGTTTATCGTTGTTTTGATGTCTATATTCTTAAATAACTCTTTGCCAACCCCTTTGATTGCTATCCATATTTTATGGGTTAACTTAATAACCGACTCTTTACCTGCAGTCGCTTTAGGGGCCGACGAAAAGGAAGATGGCATCATGGATGATGAGCCACGTAATCCAAAAGAATCACTATTCTCTCATGGTGGTTATTGGGTAACATTTGGTTTTGGTTTATTAATTACCATTACCACCGTATTCGCTTTCTTAATGATTCCAATGATTGAGTATCAACATTATACCTTAGAAGAAGTTGCTGGAATCTTAAATCCAAATAGTCCATCCTTTGATGCTGATGTATTGGCGATGAGTCAAACCTCAGCCTTCTGTGTGCTGGCAATAAGTGAACTATTCCACATGCTTGGTATGACTTCATTTAAGAAATCTTTTGTCCACAATTTCAAAACAAAAAATAAGCTTGTTTGGATTGCTTTCGTCGTCGGTTTTGCCTTACAATTTGCCGTCGTTGAAATTCCTGGAGTTAATGCTTTCTTCTCTACATACACACTAGATTTTGTCCATTGGTTATACGTCATCCTTCTTTCGATGGCTCCATTAGTACTTCACGAAATTATTGTGCTCATTCGTTTCTTAAAGAAAAAAGCACAAAATAAACGCGTGCAAGTTCAGTAGAGAAACTATCTAACTTAGTAGATTGATTTTGTTATATCTTTTTCTTACGATTGTGATATGCAAAATATGAAAACGATTGTCATTATCGGTGGTGGTGTGGCTGGTTTATCCGCTGGAATTTATGCGGAACAAAATGGTTTTCATGCTGTCATTTTAGAAAAAAATCCCTCAGTCGGTGGTATGTGTACTGGTTGGTATCGGCGCAACTTTTATTTAGATGGTTGCATCCACTGGTTAACAGGCACCAAAGAAGGCACCCTGCTTAACGAAATGTGGAAAAATCTTGATGCATTTAAGTCACAAGATGATATTCTCCTTTTACCAAGCTGGGGCACATATGAATATCAAGGCCAAAGCGTCACCATGTGGCGCGATTTAAGTCGCGCTGAAAAGGAATGGATCGCGGTTTCGCCAGTCGATAAAAAAATGATCCGTAAGTTTTTTAAGATGGTCAAAGATTTTACCAAAATTGAATTACCACTTGACCTACCTTTATCGATGATTCCTCTTTCTCGTAAACTTAAACTTGGTACAAAAGTACTTTCTGTTTGGCCAAGTTATTTAAATACAATGTTTCAAACTAGCGCTCAATTTGCTAATAAATTTAAGTCGCCTGTCATTAGATTTGCTCTTACCAAAGCGCAAACCGGCCACGGCAATTTATTTTCGATGATTTATAGTTACGCGACTGTAGTTATTGGTGATGGTGGTGTGCCAAAAGGCGGTTCAAAACCGATGGTTGAACGCATGAAGGATAAGTTTATCGCTTTAGGCGGTTGTTTAAGATTAAATGCAAACGTAGCTAGTGTTGTGACGGAAAATGGCATAGCAAAAGGTGCCAAGTTAACCGATGATACAATTGTTAAGGGCGATTATGTTATTTCGTGTTTAGACATTAATTACACATTAAAAAAACTATTGCTTAATCACTATAAACTCCCATCATTTGAAAAGCGTTTTAATAAGCCTAAGCGCTATCCTTCTCCAAGTTGTGTAATGGTCCATTTCGCCATTAAAAAAGATAATAATTTACCAACACCTTATTCTTTTAATTGTCCACCTTTTGAAGTTGGTGGCGAAACAATTGAACACTTAACCATTCGTAGTTATAGTTACGACGAAACATTTTCCCGCGGTAGTCGCACAGTCTTATTTATCATGCTTGACCAAAGTAACTTAAATTACCCTTATTGGCGAGATTTAAGTAAAAACCGGGCAGAGTATTTGACTAAGAAAAAAGTAATTGCCGAACAAGTTAAAGCGCGTATTAAAGCCCATCTACCATATGTAGGCGAACTTGAATTACTAGATGTCTCCACTCCCTATACATTTAAGCGATACGTTAATTCCACGAATGGTGTATTCATGAGTTACTCATTTACAAAGCGTGATAGCATGTATGCACATAATGGCAAAATAAAAGGACTGAAAAATTTCTATCTTTCTGGTCAATGGTTGCAAGGTCCTGGTGGCTTACCGATTGCTATGACACAAGGCAAATTTGCGATTCAAAGAATATGCAAAAAAGAAAGATTAAATTACATCTTCTCACCTATATTTAAAAAGAAAAAAGCGTAACCTTATTCGACGGTTACGCTTTTTGCTAAGTTTCGAGGTTTATCAACATTATGACCTTTAAATAATGAGACGTAGTACGCTAAATAAAAGGCAAATGGTGATACGGCAACGCTAGAAAGATATGATGGATACTCCTGTATAATAATTGAATCAGTTTTTTGGCTTAATGAATCTCTAACAATGGTGAAGGTTTTTGCGCCTCTAGCTTTCACTTCTTCAACATTGCCGCGTATGCTGTGAGTAATTTCTGGATCGGTAATGAAAATAATTACTGGCATTCCTTGTTCAATTAAAGCGATTGGACCGTGTTTGATTTCGCCGCCTGCAAAGGCTTCAGAATGAATATAACTTATTTCTTTCAGTTTTAACGAAGCTTCAAGTGCCATGAAGTAATCGTAACCACGTCCTAAGTAAAAGACGTCTTTTTTATCTTTTATTTGCATGGCTATGTCTTTAATTTTGTCTTGCCAGCGATACCGAACATCGCGAATGATATCAATGCATTTGTATAAATCAGTAATTACTTGTTTAATATCGCCAAGTGCGCGAGAAAGTATTGCGAGTAAGGCTACTTGTGCAACATAGGCTTTGGTGGAAGCAACAGAAATTTCTCTTCCAGCATAGAGGAGCAAAGAGTACATCGCATTTCTTTGTAAAGTACTACCGTCAGTATTGGTGATGACAAGGTGAGGAATCTTATGTTCGTTAATTATTTTTTGGCAGTGAATGACATCAGCCGTTTCGCCAGATTGAGAAATTAATACCACAAATGGTTTGTTACCTGGGAACGTTGGATGAAAAGCCCATTCAGAAGCAAAATAAATCGACGCGGATTTATTGTACAATTCAAAATATCTACCACCCACTAAGGAAGCGTGATATGAAGTGCCGCAAGCAATAAAAATAATGTTATCAGCGCGACGCATATCAGCGATCAAATCTTTATCAAAATTAAATTCATCATCAACGTAATATTGGCTGATGATTTTGTGTAAAACACCTTCGATTTCATCAATTTCTTTTAGCATATAATGGGGATAGCCATTTAGGTCGATTTCTAAATCCTCTAATTTCTTTTTTGTAGCTACCTTATCAACTCTTTGACCATTGGCGTTATAAATTTCCACCTTATCTTTTTGAATTTTTCCGTATTCAAGGTCACCTAGTTCAATAAAACGATCTGTATACTTTGTCATTGCCCCAGCATCAGAAGAAACAAGAGTAAAATCTTTACACGCCCCGATGAGAAGTGGTGAACAATTTTTCATTAAATAGATTGAATTAGGGTCATCAACGTTAATAATACACAAGGCATAGCTGCCCTTAAGTGTTCGCATGCTTTTTTGCAAGGCAGTTAAAATATTGCCACTTTGCTGATAAAAATATTCAATCAAGTTTACAACTGCTTCAGTATCAGTACTTGTAACGAAATCATAGTCATGCTTATTAAGAAATGATTTAACGTCTAAATAGTTTTCGATTACTCCATTATGGACAATGGAAATTTTATTACTTTTAGAAATATGAGGGTGAGAATTAGTTTTGTTCGGTGCTCCATGAGTTGCCCAACGCGTATGGCCAATAGCTAAATCAGTATCAAAAGATTCTGGGAGTAAGGTGGCAAGATGGTCAATTGTGCCCTTGTCTTTGATAATCTTAATTGTGCTATCACTAAGCATAGCAACACCCGCGGAATCATATCCACGATATTCAAGTTTTTTCAAACCTTCAATAATATATTCTTTTGGGTTAATAAACCCAACTGCACCTACAATCCCACACATATTATCTACCTAAATATTTGGCAAGCTCATATTCGCTGACCGTCGTGTGATACTCTTTCCATTCTTTCTCTTTGGCTTCAATGTATTTTTTAAACAAGTGTTTTCCCAGTGTTTCCTTCATTAACACACTTTCTTTGAAGTCTTTGATGGCTGAATGTAAAGTTTCTGGAAGACGTGTTATCCCCTTCGCATCGATTTCATCATCGCTCAATTCAAACAAGTTATCTTTTACTGGGGGGATGATTTCATCATCTTTAACATTAGCAATACCATCAAGACCTGCGGCTAAGATACCCGCCAAAGCGAGATATGGATTGGCGCATGGATCAACATTTCTCAATTCAGTTCTAGTAGCAGCACCCCGAATAGCCGGAATTCTAATTAAAGAACTGCGATTAGCATCGCTCCAGCAAGCATATATCGGTGCTTCATAACCGCTAACTAAGCGCTTATAAGAATTAACAATTGGATTAGTTAAAGCGGCAAATTCTCTAGTATGTCTAATAATACCTGTAATCCACTTTTTACAAAGCATTGATAATTCCATACTTTCATTCGGACTATAGAACAAGTTGCCCTTAACATTGTCATATAAAGAGCAATTGGTATGCATGCCATTGCCAGCCTGTTTATTCATTGGTTTTGGCATAAAGGATGCTAAATAATTGTGATTTTTAGCGATGACTTTGACGACTTGTTTAAAAGTGACTACCTTATCACAAGCACTTAAAACGTCACTAAATTTAAAAGTGATTTCGTTTTGTGAAGGTCCTACTTCGTGGTGAGAAGCTTGAATTTCGAAACCCATTTCTTCAATAGTTAAAGCAATTTCTCTTCTAATATCATCACCTCCGGCGAATGGAGATAAATCAAAATAACCTGCTTTATCAGTAGGAGTGTTTGAAATTGAACCATCCGGGTTAATTTTAAAAAGATAAAATTCTGGTTCAAAACCAACGCATAATGTATCAATACCCATGGCGTTCATTTTTTTAATTTGCTTTTTTAATATATAGCGAGGGTCACCTTCGAAAGGTTGACCATCAGGGGTATATACGTCACATATAAAACGGGCTACACCGCCGAATTTACCATTTTCAAAAGGTAAAACTAAAAAGGTATCGATGTCTGGGTGTAAGTACATATCAGCTTCTTTAATACGCACAAATCCTTCAATGGACGACCCATCGAACATTATTTTGTTTTCTAAAGCATCATCAAGTTTTTTGATTGGGATTTCGACCGCTTTAATGTCACCGAGCATATCGGTGAATTGCATTCTAATATATGAAATATTTTTTTCAGCGATTATTTGTTTTATTTTTTCTATTGTCATAAATTTGACTCCTATTCATATTCAATAGTGGCAGGTGGTTTAGATGTAATGTCGTACACGACGCGATTGACATTTTTTACTTCGTTAACGATTCGTCTAGAAATCTCGTCAAGAATGCTGTACGGTAATTTAACATAATTTGCGGTCATGAAGTCATTGGTAGATACTGCGCGAATAGCAATGGTGTAGTGATACGAACGACTATCCCCCATTACTCCGACGCTCTTCATGTTGCTTAATACAGCAAAGTATTGTGATATTTTCAAATGCCAGTGACGTTTTTTAATCACTTCGCGCAAGATGGCATCTGCTTCTTGAACAATAGCGATTTTTTCGGCAGTGATGGCACCGATAATGCGGACCGCTAAGCCAGGACCTGGGAAAGGTTGTCGATAAACAAAATCCTCGTTTAAACCAAGCTCAAGCCCTAATTTACGCACCTCATCTTTAAATAATAAAGCGAGCGGTTCAATAATTTTTTTAAACGGCATTTTGCTAGGCAAGCCACCAACATTGTGATGGCTCTTAATCAAGTTCCCGTTAATTGAACCAGACTCAATAACGTCAGGATATATGGTGCCTTGCGCTAAATATGGAACGCCACCAAACTCTTTGGCTTTGCTAACAAATGATTCGATAAACATATTGCCAATAATACGTCTTTTTTGTTCTGGTTCTTCTACACCAGTTAAAGCTTTCAAATACTCTTTAGAATTATCGACATAGTGAACTTTAAGGTTAAGTTGTTTATACCGCTCTTTTATTTCTTCGGTTTCGTTTTTACGCATTAATCCATGATTGACGTAAATACAGATCAATCTCTCATTAATAGCTTTTGACAAAACAACCGCAGCGACAGTAGAATCTACTCCGCCGGAAAGAGCGAGTAAAACGCGTTCTTCACCAATTTCTTTTTTTAATCGTTCGACAGTTGTGGCTAAAAAGTCTTTCATTGACCAGTCGCCATTCGCGTGACAAACATCAAACAAAAATTTGCGAAGCATTTCCTTTCCATACTTTGTATGTTCTACTTCTGGATGAAATTGCATGCCATAAAAATGACGCGCTTCATCGTATACTCCAGCATATGGACAGCGTGAAGTATGGGCCGAAACCTTAAAATTGTGAGGAATGGCTTGAACAACATCACCATGACTCATCCAAGTGACACTTTTTGCTGGTAAACCATTAAACAATAAACATTGATCGCGGAAATTAGTAATTACTTTTCCGTACTCACAAGACAAATTGTCTTGGGCAGGAATTACCCTGCCTCCCAATAGTTGCATCATTAATTGCATACCGTAGCATATACCTAAAATGGGAATATTTAATCCAAATAATTGTTTTGAAATAGTCGGAGCCTCAGGCGAATAAACACTATTTGGACCACCAGAAAGAATAATGCCAATTGGCTTATAGGCAATGATTGTTTCTAATGGCGTTCTCCAGGACAATACCTCACAGTAGACATGACATTCTCTAACTTTGCGCGCAATAACTTCGGCATATTGTGCCCCAAAATCAATAATGATGATGGCCTGATTCATTTATTATTTCCTCCTTTTAAAGAGGCTTCGATTAAACCCACAAACAATGGATGCGGACGATCTGGGCGACTTTTAAATTCTGGATGAAATTGACAGGCAATATGGTAGTTGTTTGTCGGAAGTTCGATAATTTCAACAAGTTTTTTCCTCGTAAATGAACCGCTTAATACCAAGCCTGATTTTTCAAAATATTCGAGGTAATTGTTATTGAACTCATAACGATGGCGATGTCTTTCAATAATTTCTACAGTTTTGTATAAACGATTAGCAAGTGTTCCTTCTTCAATGCGACAAGGATAAGCACCTAATCGCATGGTTGCCCCCTTATCTTCGATATTTTTTTGTTCGTGTAATAAGTCGATAACTGGATAAGAGGTTTGTTCATTAAATTCAGTTGAATTGGCATCTAGAAAATTCAAAACATGACGCGCATATTCAATGGTCATTATTTGCATGCCCAAACAAATACCAAAACATGGGACATTATTTACGCGTGCATAACGCGCAACTTCAATCATACCTTCGATGCCTCTAATACCGAAGCCACCAGGAATAATTACTCCATCAACATCACCGATCATACATTTGACGTTTTCACTATTAACATCTTCTGAATCAATCCATTTAATATCACAAACTGCATTCAGACTACTGGCGGCGTGAAACAATGATTCTTCAACTGATAAATACGCATCGTGAAGCTCAACATATTTGCCAACTAAAGCGATGCAAACTTTTTGACTAGCGTTTTTTATTTTCTTTACCATCGTAATCCAACTATCAAGGTTAGGCATTTGATTATCGTCTAAAGATAGTTTCTTTAAGACTTGGGTAACTAATCCTTGCTCGTGAAGCAATAATGGGACTTCATAAATCGTTGAAGCTGTAATGTTTTCGAAAACACATTCTTTTTCAACGTTACAAAATAATGAAATTTTTTCTTTAATTTTGCTATTTAGTTTTCTAGACGTGCGGCACACCAAAATGTCAGGCTGAATACCAGTGGACTGCAATTCTTTAACAGAACGTTGTACTGGTTTGGTTTTAAGTTCGCCACTTCCTGGAATTTCAACGATTAACGGGACATGAATAAATAAAACATTATTACGTCCTTTTTCTCTTGCAACTTGACGGATAGTTTCTAAGAAAGGTTGGCTTTCAATATCGCCAACGGTACCGCCGATTTCACAAATCGCGATATCGAGATTTTTCTTATCGTTTGTGTATATATAATTCTTAATTTCGTTAATGACGTGCGGAATAATCTGAACGGTTTTACCTAGGTATTCGCCACGTCTTTCTTTAGTGACGATGTTCCAATAGATTTTGCCGCTAGAAACGGAATTGGAGGCATCGAGCGACTCGTCGGTAAATCGCTCATAATGACCTAGATCCAAATCCGTTTCCGCTCCATCATCGGTGACAAAAACTTCACCATGTTGAAATGGGTTCATCGTTCCCGGATCAACATTTAAGTATGGATCAAACTTTTGATTTTGAACGCGATAGCCTCTTAGTTTCAGTAAGCGCGCCAAAGAAGCGGCACAAATACCCTTCCCTAAGCCAGAAACTACTCCACCAGTAACAAAAATATACTTCATAAAGACTTTATTAATAATGTAAAGAAAACATTACCCGGTATAACGTGAAGGTTTATATTGGTAATAAGACCTTTAGCTATTGGAACCATGTAAACCATTCTTTCCATTTAAAATACCTCCTGGAGAATAATTTCTTTAATCATAAAAAAAATTACAAATTATTAAAAATACATATAAAATTATAGTTATTATATTTTTTTCGTATGATATAATAATTGCAAATATGGATATAAAAACCTTGTCTTATTTCGTTGTTGTAGCTGAGGAACTAAACATCACCCGAGCCAGTAAAATTTTAATGATGTCACAGCCCCCTTTAAGTAACCAAATAAAAAATCTAGAAGAAGAGCTTGGTGTCAAGTTATTTATTAGAGGCAAGAGACGCTTGAAATTAACGGAAGAGGGTAATTTTCTTTACTTGAAAAGTAAAGATATTTTAGGTTTGGTCGATCAAACCAAAAGCGAAATTTTTAATATGAATCATGGTTTAAGAGGGACAATTTCTATTGGCTTGGTCGAAGGAATGGCCCCAGATATTGCCGCTACATGGATTAGTGAATCGATGAAAGAATATCCATTTGTTCGTTTTCGTGTTATCGACGGAAATAGCGATGATTTGATCGAAAAAATGCGCGGCGGTTTGATTTCTTTGGCTGTAATTACTTCACCTTTTGATGAAATTTTGCTTAATGCAATTAAAGTTGGCGAAGAAAAACTTGTTGCTTTTATGAATATTGATCATCCTCTGGCCAAACAAGAAGACGGCAAAGTGGACGTTAACTCGTTGAAAAATGAAGCGCTTATTGTTCCTAGTAGAAAAGCATTTATAGACCAAATTAGTAAATGGTTTAGAAAGATACATACCGAGCCAAACATTGTTTGTGAGATGGATAATTATTTAGATGCCGCCGCGCTTGCCGGTCGAAATGTCGGAGTTAGCATTTTCCCAAAAACAAGTTATATTTTGAATAGTTCAATTATTTCCAAAGATATCGCGGGCGATGATACTTCGGTCGAATATCTATTCGTCTGGCGTAAGGGTCATAAACTATCTGTAATTGAAGAAAACTTTATTGATTACATAAAGGCACTATATACAAAATAATAAAGCTATAATATTTCCCAAAAACTTAATCGAAAAACTTTGACATTATTTTTGTATTTCGTATAATAATTAAGCACGAAGTAAGCAAACCTCATCTTTGTGTAACGACATCAGTTGCCGACTTAGCGCAACCTGGTAGAGCAACTGAATCGTAATCAGTAGGTTGCAGGTTCAATTCCTGTAGTCGGCACCAGAAGGGTATTTAGCTCAGCTGGGAGAGCATCTGTTTGACGTACAGAAGGTCGGCGGTTCGATCCCGTCAGTACCCACCAAAAAAGTTAAATAGCCCGTCAAGGGCTTTTTTACTAAAAGCACGCGTAGTTTAGTGGTAGAACTTTAGCTTCCCAAGCTAATCGTGCGGGTTCGATTCCCGTCGCGTGCTCCATTGAAATTAATTTTCATCTAATTTTTACTAAAAAAGATACAACAAATTGGATTTATTTATATAACATAATAGAGTAAGGACAAACTAAACATGGAAGTATTTATTCAAGTCTTAATCTTCCTCTTTTATATAATCTTATCTTTTTCTATGTCAAAATTGATTTATATTTTAACTAGATATAACCGATATGTAATTGTGATATTGCCAAGTGTTATTTTGATAACGAGTGTAGTGTTTTTCATAATTGGATGGCTCGTTAACAATGCTTATTTAGAAATAGCTGTGCTCATTATGTTCGTTTTTATAGGATCGATGATTGCTAGTATCGAAAAATTCATTAGAAAATAATTAATATTTATTTATAAAGATAGTATTAACTTTGGCACATTTAGAAAGTGAAATAGCTATCTTTTTTTCTTTACAATTTTTTTACAATCTTTTACACATATTGCGTAGTTTGGAAGAACCTCTGTTTTCTATAATGATGGTGTTAAAAAAAGGAAAAGAGAAAAAATGAAAAAAATTAGAAAATTAGTACTAGGTATGGCTACAGTGATGAGTATTGGAACTCTAGTAGCTTGTGGGAATGGAGATAGTGATTCTCAACAGTATACTCACGAAGTTGTTGAATTAAACTTTGGGGGGTCTACATCGGCACAAAAGATTGTTAAAGCATTAACTCAAGCATTTGATGAAGAATGCAAATATTTCAATGCAAACCACAATTTTACAGGATCTTCCGATGCTTATAAATTTACGCAAGGTAGTGGAAAAGATGGAACAACAAAACTTCATGTTGGTTTCTTATCTCGTGAATTAAATTTAACAGAACCTGCA
Source organism: uncultured Staphylococcaceae bacterium (assembly GCA_964606005.1). Taxonomy (GTDB): domain Bacteria; phylum Bacillota_I; class Bacilli_A; order RFN20; family CAG-826; genus RUG14515. The sequence continues at coordinate 392 of CAZSEU010000029.1, read as the reverse complement.
AAAGAAGGAACAAGCGGAATCATTTGCAAAGATGGTATTGTTTCCCTATGAAGAACGATAAATTTGGTGAAATTGATAGATTTTATTATAATAATCAACAAAAAAGCGGCTCAAACTGTATAAGAAATTGACAATATAGACACATTAAATGTCAAGAGACGTACGCGGTTTGCGCATAAAGATGCTTGAAATTATATTTGATTATAAGGTAATAATTTTGGTAATTAAGCAAAAAAACCACACTAACAACGCCTTTGGGCAAAAATGGTTTTAATCCAACTGAAAGTAAAATATACTTTTAATAAGCAAAGGCATAGGAATGAATATGAAAAATACAAATACTGAAATGAAAAGAATCGCTTTGCTGGTCGACTATGACAATTTCAATGAAG
>CAZSEU010000028.1:3309-15193 GCA_964606005.1 uncultured Staphylococcaceae bacterium | reverse complement strand
CGAATGAAATCGTTGTTTGAGATATGTAATAAATCCCATAACTTATGGAACCCTTTAACGATATCATCGACAAACTCTTGTGGACTAACACCTGCTTTTTCGGCATTTTTTTGAATTTTCTCGCCGTGTTCATCCGCGCCAGTTAAGAAATAACATTCAAAACCTCTAAAACGTTTGTAACGCGCGAAAATATCGGTGAGCACTGTGCAATAGGCATGACCGATATGAAGTTTTGCACTTGGATAATAAATTGGGGTGGTGATATAAAATCTTTTTTTCATGGCAGATGAGCCTCCTATATATACTTAATTAGATATTTTCCTTCATAGTAGCAAGCATGATTGCTTTAATAGTGTGCAGTCTATTTTCCGCTTCGTCAAAGACAACAGATTGTGGACCTTCAAATACTTCTTCGGTTACTTCAACGCCATTAAGACCAAATTTTTCATACACATCCATACCGACTTTTGTTTCTAAGTTATGGAAAGATGGTAGGCAGTGAATAAAGATGGCTTTAGGATCAGCTAAAGACATAATGCGCGCATTTACTTGATATGGTTTAAGTAAAGCGATACGCTCAGCCCAAACAGTAGCATCTTCGCCCATACTGACCCAAACGTCAGTCGCGATGACATCAGCATCTTTAACGCCTCCATCAACATCATCAGTAAATGTAATTTTTGCACCTGTTTCTTTCGCGATTTCTAAGCATTTATTTCTCAGTTCTTCGTTTGGCCACAAAGCTTTAGGGCCAACCATACGATAGTCTAAGCCCATTTTCGCCGCACCGATAAGATATGAATTACCCATGTTGTAACGACCATCGCCTAAATAAGCCATTTTAATACCTTTTAAATGACCTTTTTGTTCGATGATAGTCATAAAGTCGGCAAGAATTTGTGTTGGGTGATATTCGTCAGTTAAACCGTTCCATACTGGAACTCCCGCATTAGCCGCTAAAGTTTCAACTATTGTTTGTTGATAACCACGATATTCAATTCCGTCAAACATTCTGCCCAATACTCTAGCAGTATCTTTAATACTTTCTTTTTTACCCATTTGGGAACCGGAACTTCCGATATAGACTGCGTTCATACCTAAATCAGCAGCCGCCACTTCAAAAGCGCATCTAGTTCTGGTGGAATCTTTTTCAAAAAGTAAGACAATGTTTTTGCCTTTTAGGTAACTTGAAGTATCAAACCCATTATGTTTTTTGTTTTTTAGTTCGATAGCAAGATCTAATAATTTTTGAATTTCAGCAGGAGTGAAATCTAATAAGGTCAGAAAATGTCTTTTGTAAAATTCGTTCATGTTGTTATTCCTCAATTTCTTCTCTAACTAGGGGCATGCACATGCATCTTGGTCCGCCTCTACCTCTAGATAATTCACTAGAAGGAATGCTATGAACTTTGATGCCATTATTAACCAAGATTGCGTTAGTGATATCGTTTCTTTCGTAAGCGATGATTTCGCCAGGACCAATAGCAAAGTTATTACTACCATCTGACCACTGTTCGCGGTCGCTAGAAATCACGTCATCTCCACCACAAGGTATCAAGGTGATAGGTAGGTTAAGATATGACTCCAAAACTTCCTCTAATTTTTGTTCTAATTCAACCACACAAATTTTGCTTTCATCTTTTAAACTTTTTGTTAGACGATAAATCTTTAATTTGTCATAACAACCTTTATGAATGGTGAATTTATCTTTATCGACTTGAGTAAATACTGTATCTAAATGCATAAATGTTCTTTGATTAGGAATGGTGAACGCCAAAACAGTATCAAAAGTGGTATCGTTTTCAATAAATAAATTTTTGGCAAGTTTTTCGATGGCTTCGGAGCATGTTCTTTGACTAATACCAACGATTAAGACGTGATTATTAAGTACCATAATGTCGCCGCCTTCAATATTTACTACGTCGTAACGGTTAAAATATTGCGGTGTGCTTTTATATTCTGGATGATATTTAAAAATATATTCTCCAAAAATGGTTTCACGACTTCTAGTAATAGAAAACATTTTATTAATAGAAACACCATTACCAATTGAGGCAAATGGGTCGCGAGTAAAGTACAAGTTAGGCATTGGATTAGTAACAAAAGCATAATCATCAACATGGTCTGCAAGAGATTTAATTTGATGGTTGGGCAAATCAGTTTTTTTAATACCGGCAATGGCTTTTAAGACTAATTGCCTATTGTCGGTTATCGCTTTTAGATAATCAATAGTAATTTCTTCTAATGTATGGCTATGAATTGATGCTTCGGTTACAAATTGACGAATAAATTCGTCTTTAATTGTTGGTGATAAATTAATTACTTCGGTTACTAGGTCAACCAAATAAACAACTTTTACACCTGCATCAATAAAAGTTTTAGCGAAAGCCTGGTGTTCTTTTTTGGCTAATGGTAACCAAGGAATGTCATCAAACAATAAGTCGTCCAACTTGCTTGGAGTGAGGTTGTGAAGTTCTTCTCCTGGTTCGTGTAATAAAACGACTTTTAGTCGTCCGATTTCTGAATTAACTTGGATTTTGTTCATTTATCTCAGCCTCCGTTACCTGATCATTTGGTTGTACAATTATTTTGTGCACATCTTTATCATAATCAAAAACCGCGGAAACCACGATGGAAATTAATACAACTATGCCACCAATGAGTAAATTATATGTGAATTCTTCCATTTGTAACGCTATTGAAAAAGTTGTAGCGACTACCGCAGTAAGCGGTACTAATACAGAAACTGTGACGGCACTAATATATTTCATTGCCCAAGCTCTAGCAGCCCAAGCAACAGCCGTACAAACCACACCTAGGAACATCGCTTGTAACAAATCAACCCATTTTAATGAAAGACTCAATTCTTCAAAGATTAATCCTTCGAAAACAAATGTATAAGCAAACGAAACAATTGTTAATACAACCAATTGGACAAAGACATACAGTAGTGGGTCTTTACCTTTACAAAATACTTTGGTAAAAGCAATATCTAGACCAAAGAATAAGCCACCAATTGCAGACAATCCATCGCCTAATAAGGTTCCACCATCAAAGAAGTGAAGGAAATCAAAACCTTTGCCAACAAGAATGACTGAACCAACCGCACAAATAAAAGCGGCAATAATAGTGGTACGCGTCGGTTTTTCTTTCACAAATAAATACATGAAGATGGGAATTGCGATACAGGAAATATTTTCCAAAAATGTATTTTTTGAAGGAACTGTATATTTTAGTCCTACAAATTGGAAAATATAAGCAGCTGCTAAAATAACGCCAGCAGGAATAGCAATCCAATAAGACTTATCGATTTTCTTAAAGCCTTTGTTAATAAAGATAGCCATTGCAATAATAGCAAAAAGACCACGCATGGCAATTAAAGCGCCTGGCGAGTATGAAGGATCGTCAGCATTAAAAATCGCTTTTGTGATGACTGGAGTAATACCCCATAAAATCACAACAGCAACAACGACCAAGAAAGCAAAAGTTTTTTTCTGTTTCATGCCCATCTATTCTATGTCTTTTTATTAGAATAAAAAACCCCCATTTTGGGGATTCTTTTATCATTGTCAAAAGTTATTTCTTTTCTTCGCTAATGCCGTATTTACGGTTGAAACGATCAACACGACCATCGGATTGCACAAATCTTTGTTTACCGGTGTAATATGGGTGGCAATTCGCACATGTGTCAACTTTAATTTCTTTTAAAACTGAACCTGTTTCGAATGTGTTACCGCAAGAGACACAAGTAACTGCGCAACGATTGTATGTTGGATGAACACCTTTTTTCATAACTTAATTCTCCTTCCGCCTTGAACTCTATATTCTCGTTCAAAGAAAGTTTGCCCATAAATAGTAGCAAAATTAATTATTGTTGGCAAACTATTTATAAAAATATTTATAATTGGATTTCTACAAAAGAAAATTAATACTTTGTTAACAAAGAAATTATCTTCAAAATACTGATTTTTACCTACAAACTAAACCACAATAGTGAGAATGATTTTGTTAGTAAAATAAGTGTGCTAAATTATTAACTAAGCAATAAATTAGTCAAATAGTGCTGATTTCTATTAAATGCAACCAAAAGTTGCGTAAATTCTAACCAGAGTTGGTGGCGCAACCAAAACACAAAATGCTAGATTGGGGCTGTCAGAAAGAGAGGACAAGTTTATGACAATTGAGATTGCTGACAAATTAGTTAAATTAAGAAAGAAATATGGCTATTCCCAAGAAGAACTAGCGGATAAGTTGGGCATATCCAGACAAGCGGTAAGCAAATGGGAACGCGCAGAAGCTTCTCCAGATACCGACAACCTCATCTGTTTAGCCAAGCTTTATGGTGTATCTTTAGATGAATTACTAGCTACCGATGTAGATTTAGACACTCTTATAAAAGAGCAAGTAAAAGACAAAACCAAAAACAATGGCGATAAAATAATCATTGATGACGCTGGCTTGCATATTACAGACGAAGATGGTTCTTCTGTTGTGATCAACAAAAGAGGTGTCCATATCAATGGCCAACGCAAAGTAATGCGCAAGATCAGAAAATCTAAGTTAGGCATCTTCAACGATATGATTGAAGGCGTTTTGTTCCTTGTGGCTGCGATTGTTTATATCTTATTAGGCTCATTATTAAACATGTGGCATAATGGCTGGGTGGTATTTTTCCTACCAGAAATTATTTGTTCAACAGTTAGAGCAATCGATAAGAAAAACCCACACCACTTCAACATGGCTTTACTAGCCACATTCGTCTTTTTCTTTGTATGTATGGTTTACCCACCACAAGGAGCAGATTTATGGCATCCAATGTGGGTAGTGTTCTTAGCAATTCCTGTTTATTATTCACTTGTATCAGCAATTCGCAAAGGAATGGGCGCAGAAAAACTAACCGAAGATGAAGAATATGAAGAGATCGAAGATAAGGAATAATTATGGCGAAATATGTAGTTTCTTTAGGCGGAAACGCGCTTGGTAACAACGCACAAGAACAAAAACAAGCATTAATCAAAGTGGCTGAAGCCATTTCTGATTTAATTATCGCTAATCACCAAGTCGCAATTGTCCATGGCAACGGCCCTCAAGTTGGGATGATTAATCTCGCTTTTGAAACTTCTAAAGAAACTCCAAATATGCCTTTCCCCGAATGTGGTGCGATGAGCGAAGGCTATATCGGCTTCCACATTCAAAATGCTTTATACAACTGTTTAAGAAGTAGAAACGTTAGTAAAACCGTTACTACAATAGTCACTCAAGTTTTAGTGGACCCAAAAGATCCAAACTTCTTAACTCCCACAAAACCGATTGGTGCTTTTTATTCAAAGGATGAAGCTGCAACAATCGCTTTAGAAAAAGGCTATACAATGAAGGAGGATGCGGGGCGTGGTTATCGCCGCGTAGTTGCTTCTCCTTTACCAATTGATATCGTAGAAAGCGAAAGCATAAAAGTCTTATTAGAAAACGGACAAATTGTTATATGTGCTGGCGGTGGTGGCATCCCAGTAATTGACAAAAATGGTAGGTTAGAAGGCATAGATGCAGTTATCGATAAAGATTATGCTTCGAGCAAGCTTGCTGAACTAATTAATGCTGATTATTTAGTTATCTTAACTGCAGTTGATAACGTTTTGATCAACTATAAAAAAGATAACGAAAAGAAGTTAACTCATATTAGCAAAGAAGATTTACATACCTATTTATTACAAGGTCATTTTGCTAAAGGAAGCATGTTTCCAAAAGTTCAGGCCGTCATTAATTTTTTAAATGCTAATCCAGGTAAAACCGCGATTATCGCTTCTCTTGATAATGCAGTTGAAGCATTTAAAGAAAAAGCTGGCACTATCGTCAAATAACACCAGCTTTATCTCTACATTTATTTAGTCTTTTTATTTTGAACTTTCCATGATTTTAGTTTCTTGATTGGTGCCCATTTTTGATAAATTCTTTGATAGTATTCGCGCCACAAATTCTTGACGTGTTCTTTGCTATAAAAGTCACTAATTAATTGGCTGCCTTCTTGATAGTGTTCATAGTAGGTTTTATCGGTGGATAACTTCTTAAGTTCTTCACAAAAACCATCAACATCAGGAGCATTTGCATAAGTGTCTTTGTCTTTAAATAGAATATCTTCATATAATTCTAAATTACGAAGTAGGATAGGTTTTCTTGAGTTAACTGCTTCTAAAATTGACATTGGGAATAGTTCATCAAAAGAAGGCATGAAGAGCACATCACACATATTGAAAATGCCGTTCATTTCCACTCTAGGAATAATGCCGATGAACTTCACGTTTTCTGGAGGATTATCCATGATGGCTTTGAGTTCTTTATACCCGTCAGTAATCGCACCAAAAGAAAAGCCGCCAGCCCAAACAAACACCATATCAGGATTGCGCTTTGCACATTCAACATAGTCTCTAACACCTTTGCGTGTTTGTACTTGTCCGCACCCCATCACAACGAATTTATCATGAGGAATGCCATATTTATCGCGAAGTGCGTTGCGTTGTTCTAAAGAAATTTCATGAAACTTATCGTGATCAACAAAATTAGGAATATAAGTAATGTTCTCTCGCTTAAGTCCTAGTTTGACTAGAGGTTCAATAAAAATTGGATTTACAACTACTGCTTCATCGGCTTTGCGATAAGCATGAGCAACATACTTCTTAAAAATTGCAAAAATTGGTTTAGGCATTTTCAAAGAACCTTCGAAGGTCTCAGGCAAACAGTGCACATAAGTGACGTTGATATGTCTTTTGTTTAATCTAGCAACATACTGTGGATTAAAAGTGTGCATGTGATAAATATCAAAGTCACTCTTTGAACTATTGATTGCCACTTCAAAAACATCGCTGTTTTCTTTAACCAAAGCAACTTGCTCAATATAAGCAGACCCCACACCCTGACCATCAACTGATGTGGCTTGTGATAACATGTTGATTCGAATTTTATTCATCATAATGATTTTACTCGCTTATTACTCATTCCAAAACCTGATTATTAATTTTTTCACCTTATATTAGAAGGTAGTTTCGGTGAAAACATTGTCGCATTAAAGAGGGCATTTTTCTATCAAAACAAGACTTTAACGACATTATTGATTAATAAAATCAGGGTTTTCCAGCAAAATTATGTGCTTTTCTAAATATTTATCGTTGATAATAGTGCATAATTAAAAACGATTTATGTTAAAATACATGCATTATCTTAAAAATTAATCACAGGAGGCAGAAATATGATTAGTAAAAAGTTGGCTATTCAAGTATTAAACGAAGCACTTTCTACTGGTGCTGATTATGCAGAAATCTTCTTTGAAGATAGCAGTGCTCACTCAGTACTTATTGAAAACGGCAAAGTTGAAACTTCTAGCTCAAACTCACTATGCGGCGTTGGTTTACGTTTATTAAAAGACAACCAATGCATTTATGGCTATACAAATGATTTATCAAAGAAGGGATTATTAGCATTAGCTAACTCTTTAAACAAATCATTTAATGGCGAACGTTTAATCACTGTTACAAAATTAGACATGATTAAAGCAAAAAATCGCAATCCGGTCAATCGCAGTTATAACGATGTGCCAGTCGAAGACAAAATCGCGTTATTACGCGAAGGTATTGATGAAATCAATTCCCTCAAAGATCCTCGCATCGTCAGAACATTCGCGAACTTCGCTGATACACATCGCTTTGTAGCCGTCTTTAATTCTAAGGGTAAATGGTTCAAACGCGACGCTGAATTCGGCAGAATGATGTTCCAAGTTATCGCTGCTGATCAAAATGGTTTTGAAACTGGTTACGAAGCTCCAGGTGCTCAACAAGACATCAGTTACTTCAGAACCGAAAAAGTTAATCCAAAGAAATGTGCAAGAGAAGCTGCTGAAAAAGCGCTTAAGATGTTAACTGCTGCCGAGTGTCCAAGTGGTAAAATGCCGGTGGTCATCGGTAATGGTTGGGGTGGTGTGTTATTCCACGAATCATGTGGTCACCCACTTGAAGCAAGCGCCGTTGCAAAAGGCTTATCTTGTTTCTCAAAAAACAAAATTGGCGATATGATTGCTTCCCCAATCGTAAGTGCCATCGATGATAGTACAATTCCAGCACAATGGGGTTCAATTGATATCGATGACGAAGGCAATCTTGGCACCAAGAGACTACTCATCAAAAACGGCAAATTAAACGACTTCATGATTGATGATTTGAATGGTCGTCGTATGGGTAGAGAAGGGAACGGTGCTTGTCGTAGACAAAACTACCGTTATGTGCCAACTTCTCGTATGTCCAATACATATATTTGCAACGGTAAGAACACCCCTGAAGAAGTGATCGGCGCAACAAAATTAGGTTTATATGCTGTCGGCTTCAATGGTGGTTCAGTCGATCCAACAACAGGCGAATTCAACTTTGGTTGTAGTGAAGCTTACATCATTAGAGATGGAAAAATTGCTGAACCAGTAAAAGGTGCTACCTTAATCGGTAAAGGCTTTGAAATCTTAAAGAAGATTGACATGGTCGCTAATGATTTAGATTTAGCCCAAGGTATGTGTGGTGCTTCTTCTGGCTCAATTAGAACTAACGTTGGTCAACCAACACTCAGAGTTAGCGAAGTCATCGTCGGTGGTCGCGGAGGAGAATTAAAATAATGGGAAAATATGATAAGTTTTTTGCTTTAGCAAAAGAAGCTGGACTTGAACAAGTCGAACTCTACATCTCAGAATCTCGCAATTTATCAATCTCTTTGTTCCACGGTGAAGTTGATAACTATTCCGATAACAAAGGTTATTCCATTGTGGCAAGAGGTATCTTAAAAGGCAAAATGGGCTCTGCTTCATGTGATGTTTGGAATAATGATAAAGCTGCATGGTTAGTCAAAGAAATCGTTAGCAACGCTACCATCATCGAAAACGACGACCCAGTTTTCATCTTCAAAGGTTCTGAAAAATACAAAAAAATCAGCACTTTTAACAAAGACTTAGAAGAAGTCACAGCCGAGGAAAAAATGGCCAAATTGCGCGCTTTAGAAAAAGCAGTCAAAGAAGGCGATCCTCGCATAATTGAAGTAGCATCCACAGAATACAATCAGGTGTTTGAAAAATTCACCTTAATTAACTCCAACGGCTTAAACTTAGTGCAAAAGAGCAACTACTTCTTCGCACTCGCTCAATGTGTTTCCAAAGAAGGTGAACAAGTTAAATCTGGTTACGATATGTATTTTGGTAACAATTTTGCGGCGTTTGACCCAGAAAAACTCGCTAAGAAAATCGTCGCAAAAACTGTTGAACAACTTGGTGGAGAGGCTTGCGAATCTAAAAAATATAAAGCGGTTTTACATCCAGATGTTGTTACTTCATTAATCAAAGTTTTTGTTGGTCACGCTAGTTCCGAAGAAGTTCAAAAGAATTCTTCTTTATTCATCGGTAAGGTTGGTCAACAAATCGCTTCTAAGAAAGTGACTATCGAAGATCGTCCACTAGATAAGAACGTTTTCGCTCGTTGGTTTGATGATGAAGGTGTTGCCACCTACAATAAACCAATCGTAAAAAACGGTGTTTTACAAGGTTATTTATATAACTTAACCACTGCTGCAAAAGCAGGTGTACAAACTACTGGTAATGGTTATGGTGCAGCCAAAAAAGGCGTTGCAGCTACATTTGTCTGCTTAAAACCAGGTAAAAAGTCTTTAGATGAATTATTCGCTAAGGTGGGTGATGGTGTTTATATCACTGATGTTTCCGGCTTACACGCTGGTTTAAACCCTCAAAGCGGTAACTTCTCTTTACAATCTACTGGTTTCATGATTGAAAATGGTAAAAAAAGCAAACCTTTAGATTTAATTACTGTATCCGGCAATTTATTAGACATCTTCAAAGATGTACTTGAAGTTGGTAACGATGTAACTGTTTCTCCAGCTGGTGTTTCCGCTCAATCGATTTTAATCAAAAAGATCGCTGTCGGCGGCAAATAATTAAACTATAAAGTTTCTTAGGCTGTTATGAAAATTCATGACAGCCTTTTTATTTATAAAAATTGGTTTTATCTTAACGAAAAATAGTATATTATAATACACTTATGAAATATAAATCTTTAAAGCTATTAACGTTATTTACCTTGGCTGCTGTTGGTATCTCTTTTGGAACGAACTTAAACAAGGAACCAACCCAAGTTGCAGCCGTACAACACATTGAAAATTATGAAAACTATTACTACTCGGGTAGTTACTACGACAACGTCGATTGGTCTGATAGTGACGGAATGCAAGGTTTTTTTAGAAAATCTATAACCGATTTAATTTATCCCGATGGATTTTATACCTATAGCAGTAGTGGCACAACCCACTTATCAACACAACTACAAGGCGCTGATGAAGATCCAAACAACTCCGCGAATATGATTTATTTTTATACGCGTGATTCGGTAAAGAAAAACGCTGCCTCAACCTGGAATAGAGAACACACTTGGCCACAATCTTTATCTAATGATAACTGGGGAACATCTGTTGCCGGAACCGATATTTTGCATATTAGACCCACTTATTACGACACCAACAACTCAAGAGGCAACTTAAAGTTTGGTAATTTGAATAAATCATCGCCAGTCTATTATAGTGGCATGTTATATGGCTATAAGGGTGGTTATTTCGAACCGATTGATTCAGTAAAAGGCGATGTAGCTCGTATTTTAATGTATGTTTGGACTACGTATTATGATCATTATTCAAGAAAAATTGATTTAATGGATGTCATTCAAAGTTACGACTTATTAATGACTTGGCATATTCAAGATAAACCAGACGCACTAGAAGGTAATAGAAACGATTATTCCGAGGCTTCTATACAAAACAATCGCAATCCATTCGTAGACCATCCAGAATACGCGTGGAAAATCTTTGGTGAAGAAGTAAGTTCCACTATATTAAATGACGCAATGGAAGCTTATCCATCTGAAGGATCAAGTATTAAAACTCCAGTATCGCTTGCCATTAGTGGTGACGCTACCAAAAAAGAATATTATGCCGGTGATGTGTTTGACCCAACTGGTTTAATCGTAACATTAACTTATGATGATGATTCCACCAAGGTTTTAACTAATGACCAAGTTTCTTGGACACCTAATCCATTAACGGTTGACACAACTACTGTCACTGCTACATATGGTCAATTAAACACCACTTATAGTGGTATTACTGTTGCTTCAAAACCAACCCCTGAACCAGGATTAAGTTATAGCGTTGAATTCAAAGCTAATGGTTCTGATGGTAGTACTGATCTAAATGGTGGTTTGATTATGAGTAGCCAGCTAGTTAATAACAACTTAGTAGCAAGCATTACAGATACAGCAAAAATTTATGCTGGTAAAACAGGCTTAAAGCTTGGCTCTAGTAGTGCGCTTGGCAAATTAACTTTAAACCTTGTTGAAGCGGCAAAAAATAATGTTCAATCAGTTAAAATTACCGCTGAAAAGTATGGAACAGACATAACCGCCGAACTAGCAGTCAAAATTGACGGAGAAACAAAAGAAACATATTCTCCTGAAGGTGAACATGAAATTGAATTAGGTAATGCAACAATAAATAGTATTACTTTAGAAGGTGTTGTTAAACGTGTTGTCATCCAAAAAGTAGAAGTGATGATGGTACCACCAACAATAGATTTAGAAACTATTACTCTTAATCATACAACCGCTAATTTGTTTGTTGGTGATAACTTACAGTTAACGCCTACCTTTACACCTGAAAACGCTAAAGATAAATCGGTTACTTGGAGTTCTTCAAATACTAGTGTCGCCACTATTAATAACGATGGTTTGGTAAGTGCAATCAGTGCTGGAAGTGTGCGAATTACTGTTAAAAATAGCGATGAAACAGTACAAGCTTATTGCGA
>CAZSEU010000028.1:0-3209 GCA_964606005.1 uncultured Staphylococcaceae bacterium | reverse complement strand
CCAGTGAGTTCTACTCCTGCAAGTTCATCTAATCCAGGTGTCAGTAGTTCTTCTCCTCAGGTAGAACAACCAAAAAAAGGCTGCAACAACTTCGTTGGAAGCGCTGCAGCACTTGTGGGTTTAATGGGATTTGCTTTTGTCTTAATTATTAAGAAGAAGCACTAATTTTTACTCAGCTACTTTTAATTTATAGCCGTCAAGTTCCCAATTTGGATGGGCATCAATGACCTTTTGCAAAGCTTCATTGAACAAAGCCACTTCTATTACTTGGCGGCTTTTTGCTGTGTGCTTGAATGCTTTATATACATTATTAAGAGCGATAATGCATTCGCTTCTAGATTTATCTAATAGGCCCGCCATTAGTAAGTATGCACGAATAGAAGGCATGGAAATGTCTTGAGAAATTTCTCTTCTTTCACTGACCGGCACTTCGTTATCATAATAAACGCGTGCGGCTTCAATATCTTTATCAATTAAACCAATATAAATCTTTTGTGCTCTAGCACGAATATATACTTTGCCATCAACTTCAGCCTTAGCGGCAATAATTTTATCGATAATATCTTCTGCTTCTGCATAAGCTTTTTTGTCTAATAACGCATACACTTTGTTTAAGTTTAAGTCAGCGGTGAAATTGGTAATTTCATCAAAGATTTTAATTTTCACATCGCCTTGACCATTTTTTACCAAATAATCAACTCTTAAAAGTTCGTTAAAAGCAGCCCTATTTTTTGGATTACTAACCATAGTAAAACGATATCCATCGGTAATAGAGTCAACGCGGAAAGGTAGAATGTTATAAAATAACACCACAAAACCAATGGCACCAATAATTAATACTGCATAAGCGACATCTCTTAATTCAGCAACCTCGTGGCTGCGGAATAAAGTAAAAAACACCATAACCGCGATCGCTTCTAGGATGAAGAAGAAGGAACCAAAGAACAAGAAAGGATATGGATTAGCTTTATCCACAAAACCTTCTTTTGGAACAATTTTGGTTTCACCAGTTAATCCGTCATAAGGAAGAAAACGCGCTTTTCTTTTGCCGTCTTCTTTATAAAAACAAAGACCCAAAATATTGACGCTGATAACATTATATTTGCCAATTTTCGCGCCCACATAGTGGCCCAGTTCAAACAAAACAGCGTTAAACAATGTGCCAACAACCACAGACCCCATAATGTATAAGATATAAGGAATGCCTGTACTGATGGAACTTTCATCTACATGTTGCTGCAAAACCGTCAAGCCAAAAACGATGGCAAAAATGATAATAATTAAATAAACTATTAAACCACTTACATCTTCTTTTTTCATGAAATATTCCTCCTTATAAACAACTATTAAAAATAGCTCTAACCACTTCAGAATCCATTGGTTTTTCTGGACAATTGATGATGCGAATGCCACCATCGGTGACTAGATCTACCAATCTTTCAATGTCTGGATTAGGGATGTTCAAATCCTTAAAGTTTTTGGGCATTCCTAATTGAGAAAACAATTTTTCCATTTCGGCGATACCCGCTTTTGCATTTTCTAATTTGTTTTTATTTCTTAAATTAAACACATTAATCGCTAATTGATTAAATTTATCCGTATAGTAATTAACGTAATATTTAGCCCAAGCTGGGAATAAAACCGCTAAGCCTGCTCCGTGTGCTACTTCAGGATATAAACCAGAAATTGCATGTTCTAATTGGTGTACATAAAGTATATTACCTTTACCAATACTTGTGAAATTGTTGTGCGATAAAGATGACATTAACATTAAAACAGCTCTAGATTCATAATCGGTCGCATTAGCTATAATGCCATACGCAGCTTTAACAACCGAACGGAGCAAGGCTTCAGCAAAACCGTCCGCCGGTTCATTATTACTTGAAGGATTAAAATATCTTTCTAGTGTGTGCATCATCATATCAACAATGCCATATGCAGTTTGATTTTTAGATACCCCGTATGTAAGTTTTGGGTTTTCAACGGCAAAAACTGGACGAATTAAATCACTCGCAAAACCTCTTTTTATTTGCTTTTCATCATCTTGAATAACACAAGAAGCAGATAGTTCGCTACCTGCTGCGGAAATAGTTAAGACAACTCCAACAGGTAAAGCCTTTTTGGGAATAGCAGCGCCTATATGGAAATCAAAAGAATCTCCTGCATAGAAATAACCAACCGCGATATTTTTCGCCGTATCGATGACCGAGCCGCCACCAATAGCCAAAATTAAATTAGGAGCGAAAATACGTGCTTCTTCAATGCCGCGACGGCATAACTCAATCGTGGGATTTGCGCGCACTCCTTCTAATAGACGATATTCAACACCAGCTTCATTTAATGAAACAAACACTTTATCGAGTAATCCGTTTCTTTTAACAGATCCTTGGCCGGTCACAATAAAAACTTTCCGATAACCACCGTCTTTACAAATTTGTCCGACGGTCGTTTCTTTTCCAGAACCAAAATATATTTTTGTAGGACTATAAAAATCAAAATCTATCATTATTTCATTCTCCATCTATAATCTAGTAAATCTTTAATTTCTTGACGCATATTTTCATCGTTTTGAAAGCAAAAGCAAGCTAATATGTTGCTCAAACTAATGTTTTTGTGGGTAGACAAATAATAAACAACACTACTAGAATACGCAAACGCACGGAATCTAACAATGTTCTTTTTCTCGCTCACCGTGATTCTTTTACTCTCAAAAATGTTATTAATAAAACGCATAAACGAACGATAGCAAATGTTATAGATAAATTCTTTAAACAAATCTTTGCCGGCAGAATTAATCGTATTATCAATAAAATTTTTGTTTTTCACGTAATAGTTATAAATGGCAATAACCATTTCTTCAGAATTTCTTGTTTTATCAACATCTGGAATTTCTTCGTTTAAGAAAACCAAAGCTAGTAAATCATATATATCATGAAAATGATAATAAAATGTTTGCCTATTGACTTTGCAACGGCGCGCTAAAGCAGCCACTGAAACTTCTTCAAGTGGTAATTCAGACATCATTGATTTGAGCGCTTCTGCGAACCGATATTCTGTTTTCACTTTAATTTGCTAACCTCTTTGCTAATTTCCGCACCAACTCTGGCGTTATTAAGAACGAGTTCAATGTTTGATTCTAATGAATCTCCACTCGTTAATTCTACAATAGTTTTTAATAAAAATGGCGTAGTATCTTTTCCTTTGATGCC
>CAZSEU010000027.1:0-15762 GCA_964606005.1 uncultured Staphylococcaceae bacterium | reverse complement strand
GACCGGAATCGAACCGGTACGGTATCGCTACCGCAGGATTTTAAGTCCTGTGCGTCTACCTGTTCCGCCACCTGGGCACTTTTGGTCACTCCCCGGAGATTCGAACTCCGGACCCCTTGATTAAAAGTCAAGTGCTCTACCGACTGAGCTAGGGAGTGAAGCGTTGGCTGGGGTGAATGGAATCGAACCATTGAGATGACAGAGTCAAAGTCTGTTGCCTTACCGCTTGGCTACACCCCAAAAACCTTTGATGGTGGGAGGGGGCAGATTCGAACTGCCGAAACCAGTAGGTAGCAGATTTACAGTCTGCCGCGTTTAGCCACTTCGCTACCCTCCCATCTAGTTCATGGGTTTTGCGCGATTGGTGGATGCTGACGGGCTCGAACCGCCGACCCCCACCTTGTAAGGGTGATGCTCTCCCAGCTGAGCTAAGCATCCGATTAGCAATGCGCTAAAATAATATATCACTTATATATTAAAGTAGTCAATCAAAAATTAGCCTAATTAAGGACGCTATTTGATGATTCAGTCGCGCCCATCTTTGATGAATAAAATAATATATATTTTTTACACGCTTTATCTATAAATATTTATTAATTTCGCTAAAGCGAATTATATAAACATTTTAATGAAAAACGATTGGCAAAATAAACAATTAAATTATTGCAATTAATGACCCTTTTTGCCTAAGAGGTGGAACATATTCTTTTTATATATTTCGACACCTGGTTGATCAAATGGATTGATTTCGAGTAAATATGCGCTCATTGCACAAGCTCTCATGAAGAAATAGAAGAGATAACCAAGGGCATAAGCGTCTAATTTTTCAATATAGATAACGTTACATGGAACACCGCCATCTTCGTGCGCTTTTAACGTGCCTTCAAACGCTTTTTGGTTAATAAACGCTAAGTTCTTTCCGGCGAGATAATTCAGGCCGTCTAGGTCATCTAAATCGCTTGGAACTTCAACGTCTTCATTAGGATTAATCACATTGATAATTGTTTCGAATAAAAGTGGTGTACCATCTTGTACATATTGACCCAAAGAATGTAAGTCAGTTGAAAAAGTTGCACTTGCAGGAAATAAACCCAAATGGTTCTTACCTTCGGATTCACCGAAAAGCTGTTTTAGCCATTCGCTAATTTGGCTCATTTGTGGCTCGTATGTGACAAACATTTCCACTGGTTTACTATTGTGATACATATAGTCACGCATCACAGCATATTGATAGCATTCGTTATTTTTTAAAGGCGCATCTTGGATAAATTCTCTTGCGTTTTTTGCACCGAGAAGCAATGCTTCAATATCGATGTTGGCACAAGCTAGTGGAAATAAACCTACCGCTGTAAAAATGCTATATCGGCCACCGATATCGTCTGGTAAAACATAAGTGGCGTAGCCTTCGATATCAGATAATTTCCTTAAAGCACCACTAGTTTTGCTGGTAGTAGCAAAAATGGCTTTGCGCGCTCCTTGTTTGCCAACTTTATTTTCTAATAATTGTTTTAATAATCTAAAGGCAACACTTGTTTCGGTAGTGGTACCACTTTTTGAAATTACGTTAATGGCAAACTTTTTATCTTTTAGATAATCAAGCACTTGTGCTGTATAATTTGGGGAAAATGTTTGCCCCATAAAAATAACTTCTAATTTGTCGTTATTTTTTAATCCCTTTAAAGCTTCGAGTGCACTTCTAGCCCCTAAATAAGAACCGCCAATACCACAAACAACTAGAACTTCAAAATTTTCTCTTACATATTTAGCATCATCTAAAATGCGTTTGACTTCTTCTTTGTCATAATTAATTGGCCAATCAACCCAACCTAAAAAGTCGTTTCCAAGGCCAGATTTGTTATTAATCATGTTGTTAATAGTGATCACTCTGTCTTGATAACTATCAATAATTTCTTCGTTAATTAATCGGTTTAATTTTACTTTTAACATCATTTGTTTTTGTTCTCGATTTCTTCGTACGCTCGTTTGATCCAATCATCTAATTTCTCTTTAAGAGGCGAAAATTCATAATCACTCATAACTGGAGCGCAGCGCTTGTTGGTGTGAGAAGAATATGACTCTTCAGCCGGCACTTGTTTAAATGAGACTCTTAAAAAGCCATTATCATCATCAATAGAGAGAATCTTAACTTTGATTTCATCATCGATTGTGCCATACCTTTCAATATCCCTGATGTAAGAATCGGAAATTTCGCTGATATGTAACAAACCGGTGACACCATCTTCAAACTCCATGAGCAATGCATATGGCTTAACATTATAGACTTTGCCGATAATGATTTGACCAACTTGATACTTCATAAAAAAACTATATAAGAAAATAATACCATCGCAAAAAAATAAAAGGTAGAAGAAACTACCTATTTATTTGCTAAGACTTTTTCTTTTCTTTCAAGTTTTTCAGTAACAGAAATGAGGTCGATGAGCATTTTGATAACTTTGTCTATCTCGCTATTCGCGGTATAATTCGCTTCCACAACGAAGTCACAGCGCTTATCATTGTAGATTTGTTTGACCACTTCTGTGTCGTCTTCGGGGTGAACAGCGATACTATGGCCACCATTCTTTTTGACCAGAGTCATTGAAGCAATATCGGTCATTCCATCGCCCACATAAATAATGTTGCGATATGGAACTCTTAAACTAGGAGCTTTTTCGTTTACGCCCTCATCATCGGTCGCCTTAATAGCCCCTTTGGCGACTCGAAAGAAAAACTGTGTCTTTTGTGTATAGTTAATGGCCATCTTTGGCCACACAGCTTCGCCAGTTTCATCAAAAAGGAATTCGCATCCGTAAACTTGTTTAAATTCGTGATAGATTGCGCTGCCTTGGACAATTTCCTTTGTACCAGAAGAAACAAGATAGTGTTCAACCAAAACTCCTTTTTCTGTTGCGTATTCGTTGATGCGTTTAAACCAGGACATAACCCCAGGAAAAAATTTTATGTTTTTTCCGCATTCCTTCAGATAATCTTTTGTGATTTTAATGCCTTTGTCTTTAGCAATCTTAACCATGCAATACATATATGAAAGAATTCTCTCCATTTCGTATTTGCTTGCAATTTTGGATGTTTCTGCCCAAAATTCTTCCGGCTTCATTCCCAAATTAGGAATGAATGTATAGTTTTGCATGTCGGTAGTCGACAAAGTTTTGTCAAAATCATAGAGTATGGCTACAATGGGTCGATTCATATTGATGCCCTCCATAAAAATTATAGCATAAATACTTAAGTATTAGTCAAATTTGCACTACAAAATGCTTGAAAATGTGTTAAAATCAACCGTATGGAATTATTTTTGCTCATTACGATGAATGTCGCAATTGCTTTGGCAGTACTTTACTCTTTGATTGTGATATTTGACGTTGCCTTTGTTGCCTCTTTTTGTTCCATACTTTCACATCATGACCACGATTTATTCATGATTTTGACTAGCAAAAAAGATGCATGTTTAAAACTCATCGATTTATTGAGCGGCAAGAATATAAAAATGGACAAAAAGAAGATTGATGCTTTGACTAATTTTGAATTGAAGAGAATTGAGCACCAAGATGGAGAGAACGCAAAATTAGCTAGAGAAGAACTTTCATCACTGGTCGATTACTTCCTTACGCTATGTCGTGATAACAAAGAAGTCAAAAATTTAGATTCCTTTCTTTTGATCGATAACAATCTTAATGAGTTAACAACCCTTTATGTTAATCATGTAGTTATGTATAACGCAGATGTGCTTGGTTTTAACTTTTGGATTTCGTTTTATCCAACCCGCTATATATATAATATTTTGAAGTTCAAGAAGAAGAACCTCATCTCTTAGTTGGGTTAGTAATTAAATCAAATGTTGCCGTTGATCCCAATGGCTTTTTTATTTATTTTCTTAGAAAGAAATTTAAACTACAATTTACGAATAAAATTATTAGAAGCGCAATGAAAAACCAAATTTTAAAATTACTCAACCGTCTAATTGAGACAAAAAATATACTTAATAATAGAAAAAGAACTGTGACGCCAATCACAATTACTCAATAGTAGCAATTCCGTTTTTTTGTGAAATGTTTAATACATGAAGTAAACAATCAGTTTATTACCAATGTAGGGTAATTTTAACTCGAGAAAATAAATTGCTTTTTGCATATGCTTTATCTAAAATAATGTTAAAATTAGAAAAATATGAGGAAATAATAGTATGAGCAAACAAGCAATTAAATTTAGTCAATATCCATTTGGGATCCCAGATGAAAAGAAAGTTGTGACCAAATTGGAAAAGTTAATCGCTGAGCTAACAGCAGCTAAAACTGCCAAAGAAGCCGAAGTGATGATTAAGAAAATCAACAAATATAGTGAGACATTAGATACACAAATCAGTGTCATATATGTCAAATATTCATGTGACACACGTAATGAAGAATATAAGAAAGCGCAAGATAGAGTCGATGAATTCACCCCAGTCTTAAGCAAATACTTCAATCAAGTCATTAAAATTTTAACTTCAGCCCCATATCGTCCTGAATTAGAAAAAAAATTCGGAACGTTCTTATTTAAGAAATATGATGCATCCTTAAGGACTTTTGATGAGAAGATTATTCCTGAGTTAATAAAAGAAAGCAAACTAACCAGTGAATATGACATGATTTTCGGTGGTGCGCAAATTGAATTTGATGGTCAAACCCTCAATCTTTCTCAATTAGGTAAATACATGCAAGATAAAGATCGCAAAGTAAGAAAAGCTGCCGCGCAAGCCATGGATAATTGGCTTAAAGAAAACGAACCACGTATTGCAGAAATTTTCGATGAGTTAGTGCATTTACGTAATGATATGGCTCTTAAACTAGGCTTTAATAACTTTATTGAACTTGCCTATTTAAGACTCGGCAGAACTGATTATAACGCCGATATGGTTGCAAACTATCGTAAACAAATTTATGAAGAAGTGGTGCCATTATGCCAAAAGTTATATAAGGCACAAATGAAAAACTTAGGCATTAGAAAACCACAATACTATGATTATAATCTCATGTTCGCCAGTGGTAATCCATTGCCAGCAGGCGACAAGGCTTATTTGGTAAAAGTGGCGCAAGAAATGTATGCAGACTTAGGCCCTGAGAGTAAAGAATTTTTTGACTTTATGGTCGAAAACGAACTAATGGATTTAGAAGCTAGAGCAGGAAAGGCACCTGGTGGCTATTGCACTTACTTCCCACTTTTTAAGTCTCCGTTTATCTTCTCAAACTTTAACGGTACACAGGGTGATGTCGGTGTATTAACTCACGAGGGCGGTCATGCTTTCCAAGCCTATTTAAGCAAAGACATTAAAGTTCCAGAATATCGTAGTCCTACTTTAGAAAGCTGCGAAATTCACTCGATGAGCATGGAATTCTTCGCCTGGCCATATGCCAACAAATTTTTTGGAAAAGATGCGGAAAAATACGAATTTTCACACCTAGCGGATTCAATCGAATTTCTACCTTATGGAATTACCATTGATGAATTCCAACACTGGGTATATGAACATCCAAATGCTTCGCACGAAGAAAGATGTGCTGCTTTCCACGAAATCGAAGCTCGTTATACACCTCAGAAGAAATATGACGATACACCAACTTTAGCCAAAGGTACTTACTGGTTAAGACAATCTCACGTTTTTGGAGCACCATTTTATTATATCGATTACACGCTCGCCCAAGTGGTTGCCTTCCAATTTGCTGTTGAGAATATGAAAAACCACGAAAAGACTTGGAAAAAGTACATTAAACTTTGTAAGTCTGGTGGCAAATATCCATTCTTAGAACTCTTAAAGAAAAATGGCCTAAGAAACCCATTCGAAGATGGCAACATTCGCAAAGTGGTTAAGCCATTGGCCAAAGTTCTAAAAACATTTGATATCTCAAAAATGTAATAAACAAAATACCAAGTTGATGCTTGGTATTTTTCTTTTGCCCAAGGGCACAAAAAAACTTCCACTGCTGGAAGTATTTGAATAATGATGGTGCGCGAGATGAGAATCGAACTCACACAGGAATCCTATACGCCCCTCAAACGTACGCGTCTACCAGTTCCGCCACTCGCGCATCAAACTGCTTGATTATTTTAGAATAATCGAACCACAAAAGACAAGCATTAAATTAAGTAAAACATTAATAATGATTATTTGTTTGGACGATTGCCTGTATGTTTGAGAAATAAACCATAACCATATAAACATACACTAACCACAATAGCTAATATTCCAAGCACCGTGTAGATAATAACCATTAAGTCATTAGTGGTGCCATATATTTCAATCATGCCAACAAAAGCCGAACGTATAGTCCAAATGGCCACGCCAAAGTTATAAATATAAAATGGTAAAAAGCCAGGTAAATGTTTGATTGGAGCAAAAGCAAACACCGCGCATATTCCTGTGCCAAGTAGCAAAGGATAAAGCCAGGCAAGTTGCATGGAAAGAGAATATACACCTAAACTGAAGTGCTCATACACCATACCAAAGATGACCGTAAATACGGTCGCGCCAGCATATATCCACATGCTGCGAAAAAACGCTTTTTTATTTTCCGATAAAAACAATGTCACTGATTTCCCTCTGTTGAATCGTTGTTCCTGCCCCCCAACCAGTTGGCTGTACAGGCTTATTGACTAAATGGTTATGAAAATACATTGTTGAAGAACCGCCACCATCTAAATTATAAGCGGTATGACAATGCAAATCTTTCATAATTTGTGCAACTTCATATAACTTAAAACCATGGCTCTCGGTCGTGCGACCATCAGAAACCATGAAAACATAATGCAAAGGAGAAATGATGCCAATTGCGGTTCTTTGATTAGTAGCCATCGATTTATTGTCAACTTCTTGGTCAGGAGTAACTTTAATTTCATTATTAACTATTAAACCTGGACCAAATGAAAATACTTGCCACGCACCAGCATCGGCCACACTTCTTAATGACTTATCGGCTTCTTTAAATACTTCAAAAGTACCATTACTATAAATTGCCAAATCTTCAGCTTTTGATCTTACTGATTCTCTTAATACAAAACCATTTCTTAAAACGTAACCTTTTTCCTGTGCGCCGTAATAGTCACCATTAATGGCTAAAATTCCGTTATTTGCTTTACAAATATCAGAAGTTCTTTGTTCAATATTTTGACCAAAAGTATTTTTCGCTAAAGCGGTCTTAAAATATTGTAAACTCTTTAAGCGAATGTCAGCGACATAGTAGTTTGTGGTATCAGCCTCATCTCTCAGACGATGAATTCTAATATAAACATCTTTATCGGAATATACATTATCGTCATATATAACTTCATCAGTAAATAAAGCTGCAATCTCACTAGGAGTCAAATCTTCATAGTAATTTGGTTGATTAGGATTGCTTGAAGAGCTTATCGGTGCAGACGATGAAGGTTCAGAACTTGATGAACCATTGGAAGTAGATGAAGTAGCTGAACTAGATGAATCATTGGGAATAGAAGAAGGATTTGATGAACTAGAGGAAGGCAAATATATACTTGGATTATCAAAGGAAAAACTAATATTACTATTAATGTCAACACTGCGCTGATTTTTGACAACAATGAAAGTGTCTAACACAGAGTATGTGCTAAAACCAACACAAGTAAGTATTAATGCCAATAAGGTGACTAGCTTTTTCATTTCTTTCTTTTCCTGAAAACAAATAATCTTTGAATAGCCCAACTAAGAGTGAACATGATGACTTCAACGATAGCTTTTGCGCCATATTCGTTGAGGTGGGCATACTTAACAAGTAGCCACAATAATAGTGTATCACATCCTAAAATAAATATGGCTAGCGCCGCGTATTTTATGATGGCTTTCCATAGTTTGGTGTTGCTTTTGAAAACAAATTTATAATTAATGGCAAAATTAACTGAAGCAGAAATAACTCTTGCAATAACGTTACAAGCGATAAGCCAATAAGCCCAATCAACTTTGATGAAAGTTAACAAAGAATATATGGAATAATCGATTAAAAAACCGATTAAAGATGAAGCAGAAAACTTGATTACTTCCTTAAAAATGCGTGCTGTATCTTTCAAAGGATTATAGTGAGAACCGCTGTTATTGTCAAGATAAATAGTGGCAATTTTCACTTCTTCGATGTGAATTTTTTGTCTAACTGCTGAAAGCAAGACATTCATTTCATATTCATAACGATCGCCTTTAGTGTTGATTAAAAAGTTTAACAACGAAGAAGAAAAAGCTCTTAAACCAGTTTGCGTATCATAAATACGATGGTGAGTAGAAAGCAAAAAAGTAGTTCGCGCTAAAAAGTTACCAATACGACTTTTTAAAGGCGCTTTTTTATCAAATAATCGCGAACCAATAATCATTGTGTTTTGTTTATTGTCACATTCTAAGGTAATTTTGTATGCATCTTCAACCTTATGCTGACCATCAGAATCAAGAGTGACGATTGTGCTTTCTTCATTATAATGTTCGGCAATATAAGAAAAACCATGTTTCAAAGCATAGCCTTTACCATGGTTAGTTTCATATTTCAAATATGCTATTTCTTTAGGTAGCCGAGCGAATATTTCATCATATTGGGGTCCGCTTCCATCATTGACAACAACAATTTCAAAATCAAATTTTTGAAGGTCTTTGATCACTTCGAGCAATTTTTCATCGGGCTCAAAAGAAGGAATTAAGGCGATATGTTTTTTCATAAGCTTTGAGTATTATAAGGTCAATTACTATATAGAGAAAGTAAAATCATACTTTTTATTATGGACAAGCATGCGATAAGAGATAGCAAAAACATATTAAAGATTATTATCATTTTTATTCGAATAAAGAATATATTTACGAGTAAAATAATTCCAAACTAAACCGATGAGTGTTTTTAAGAAGAAGGCTAATACAAACAACCAAAAAACGTAATTATCCCAGAAGGTAAAGAGCATTAAATAATCGATAGAAATCGAATTAATATTTGCACTCATTGTCGAATCAAAAACGATTCGACATAATTCATATATTCCATAACTTAAGCCATAAGCAATCGCAGAAAAAACGACAAACAAGGTAACAAATTTTACAGATTTTGTGACGTTTTCCTTTTGTTTTCCCTTGAATACCCAATAAGTTGATAATAGATAATTAAGAACAACTCCCACAATAAAGCCCGCAAGTAACGATAAGGCGGATTGAACAGTAATTGGCGTTGTTTTCAAAATCATTAAAAATAAAGAAGTGGTTAAAAAATCAGCTGCCGCACATATAACACCAGTGATTAAAAATCTGACTAACTCATTTGATAATGAAATAGATTTTTGTTGTTTCATAGATTAAACTCCTAACACCTTGGAGAACACTTCAATCCATAAGAAGAAATAGGCTGATAAAGTGATAATGTCAACCAAAGTAGTGGTTAAAGGTCCGCACATAACCGCGGGATCGATATTTATTTTTTTAGCAAAAAATGGAAGAGCGCCACCAATCAAGCGAGAAACAATCATCGTAATAAACAATGTGCAAGATACTAAAGCCGCAAGAATAAGTTTTACTGCAATTTCAGAATTGCCAATTGGCATATTTTGCATAGCGTCACCGACATCAACAATACCAATGGCCATTTCAAAAAGTAACCAACCAAAAGTAAATATCGCAACCACCATACCAACTATGGCCGCAACACGAAGTTCTTTCCACATCACGCGCTTGAAGTCACCCTTGCTGAATTCTTTTAAAGAAATCGAACGGACAATCATTGTGGTGGTTTGCCCACCAGCATTGCCACCAGCATCCATTAATAATGGAGTAAAAACAGATAAAATGGCAAATTTAGCAATTTCTGTTTGGAAACCCGAAAGAATCCAAGTGGAAAATATTTGTAATACCATTAATGCTAAAATCCAAGGAACGCATTTTAAGACGATTTGTAAGACAGGAGTCTTTAAATAAGGTTCATCCATCGATGAAATTTGATTTAATAAAGCAATGTCTTCGTTTGCTTCTTCGACGATGATATCAACCACGTCGTCAATTGTAATAATACCGACAATCTTGTTTTCGCTATTAACAACTGCAAGCGCAGTCAAATCATAACGTTTGAAAATGTTTGCTACTTCTTCTTGATCATCGTTGACGTTGCAAGTAACGAAGTCGCGATTCATAATGTCACTCAGAACTTCATCATCTTTGGCAAAAATCAAATCATCTAAGTCAATAATACCTTTGATGTTTCTTAAGTTATCTCTAACAAAAATCGTGTAGATAGTTTCAACATCACGGCCTCTTTGTCTAATTAATTGTAAAGCCTCTTTAACAGTTAAATTTTCTTTTAAGTCAAGATATTCAGTGGTCATTACTGAGCCAGCTGTATATTCTTTATAGTTTAAAAGTGTGTTGACGTCTTTTCTTAAATCCGCCGGACAAGCTTTCAAAATACGGCTAGTGACATTTGCCGGCATTTCTTCTAAAGTGTCAACGATATCGTCAACGAAAGAGTTATTTAATAATTCGACCAATTGCTTATCAGTGAAAGCATTAATAATCATCTCTTGTTGATCGCTAGTTAATTCGGTGAAGAAATCACCAGTATATTCAGTTGATACAGATCTAAAGATAAAAAGAAAAACTGCGGCATCATCAACACCATCTAACGATTCGGCAATATCAATATTTGGAATCGTTTCAAACAATTCTTTGATTTCGCCAGCATTACGATTTTTAATTGCATCAAGAATACGTTCACGCAGTAAAAATTTCTCTTGTTCCATAAAAAAGCCTCGCCTTAATCTTGCATATAAAATGGCTATTTGCAATCAAAAATGAACAATAATTTCATTTTATAATGAATTCCATTTTGGTATTTGTTAGAATACATATCGCAAGAAAGAAGGAAGTATCGATGAAAAAAATTTTACTCGAAACTAGTGCTCGTCACATCCATATCACTGAAGAGCATTTTCATATCTTATTTGGAAAAGATGCTAAATTAGAAGTTAGAGCACCGTTATCTCAGCCAGGTGAATTTGTTAGCACTTCTCGTTTAGATGTTGTTGGCCCAAAAAGAACGATACCTAATGTTTCAATTTTAGGACCATTTAGAAAAGCCACTCAAGTGGAAGTTAGTATGACTGACGCAAGAACTTTGGGCGCCCCAATTGTTGTTAGAGAATCCGGCTCAATCGTTGGTTCAGCTCCAATCAAGTTAATTGGTTCTGCTGGCGAATTAGACATTCCAGAAGGTTGTATCGTTGCGAAAAGACATGTTCACATGACTCCAACCGATGCTGAACTATTTGGTGTGAAAAATGGTGATATCGTTTCGCTTAAAGTTGATTCTCCAGAAAGAAGCTTAATTTTTGGTGATGTCGTTGTTCGCGTAAGAGAAACGTTTGCTTTGGCTGCTCACATTGATACTGATGAAGCTAATGCTGCCGGTTGTGTTGGCGAAGTTTATGCCACTTTGATTAAATAACTATGGCTGTATTAACATTTAAGCCTAATAGTGTTTGCTGCCGTGAAATGACCATTGAATACGAAAAGGGAATTGTTATCCACGCTGAATTTGCCGGTGGCTGCAAAGGCAATTTACAAGCTATTGGTCGTTTGATTGAAGGAATGGAAGTTGCTGATGTCGTTAAAAGACTTGAAGGCATAAAATGCCCTGGTTCGCGTGGCGGCTTGACTTCTTGCCCAGATCAGCTTGCTAAAGCACTCCAAAACAACAATCTCTAATTGTATTATTAATTAAATAGTCTATAATATTTTTGCTTATCCAGAATTGCGCAACGGAGAATGAAAAAGCGCAATGGCAACTCTCGAAAGAGTAAGTGCTCTTCTCTAGCAAGGTTCCCACAACCTTGAACGATAAGTTGAAGGAAAAAAAGTAACCCTTCCTAATGTGGGAGGGTTTTATTTATATCGAGGAAAATTTTATGCCAAAAGAAAAAATTCTATTTACATCTGAATCGGTTAGTGAAGGCCACCCAGATAAAGTTTGTGACCAAATTGCCGATGCAATTTTAGACGCTTGCTTAAAAGAAGACAAAAACGCACGGGTCGCTTGCGAGGTGTTCGCGAGCAACAACTTCGTTTTAATTGGTGGCGAAATCACCTGCAAAACAAAACCAAATTATGAGCAAATTGTTAAAGACGTATTAAAAGATATTGGTTACGATAGCCCAGAACTAGGTACTGATTATCGTAATGTAGAAGTAGTAGTGAAGGTTAAAGAACAATCTCCTAATATCGCGCAGGGGGTTAATAAAGACAAACCAGAAGATGTTGGCGCGGGTGATCAAGGAATCATGTTTGGTTACGCCACTGATGAAACTGAAGGCTACATGCCTTTAGCCATTTCAATTGCTCATAAATTAGTCAGAGAAGCAACCGCCCAAAGAAAAGCCGGTGTCTTTAAACATGCCCGTCCAGACATGAAATCGCAAGTCACAATCGATTATACTGATCCAGATAACATTAAAATTGACACCATTCTAATGTCTATTCAACACGATGATAATATCGATATGGCTACTTTTAAGAATTACGTGATTGAAAACATCATGAAAAAAGTTGCCCTGTCTTTTGGTTTAAACACTGATTATAAGATTTTTATCAACCCAACAGGTACTTTTGTCATCGGTGGTCCAACAGGTGATACTGGCGTCACGGGTAGAAAAATTATCGTCGACACATATGGCGGCACTTGTGAACACGGTGGTGGCGCTTTCTCGGGTAAAGATCCAACAAAAGTTGACCGTTCCGCCACATATATGGCACGTTATATTGCTAAAAATTTAGTGGCTGCAGGCGTAGCTAAACGCCTACGTGTACAACTAAGCTATGCGATTGGTATTCCAGAACCTTTGTCAATCAATGTAAGAACATATAAAACTGCCAACTATTCCGATGATGAAATACTTGCAGTTATAAAAAATGTTTTTGACTGCCGTCCGGGCATGATTATTGAACATTTTTCATTAAACAAACCGTCTTTTCAATATCGTGAATTAACCAATTATGGTCATTTTGGACGTCCTGATCTTGATTTACCTTGGGAACATCTTGATAAAGTGGATGAAATAAAAAATCTTCTTGCATCTAATTTGTAATTCAAAGCCGATTTTCGTGTATAATATAAGTGATTAAGAACTTCTGTTTCATAATTTGGAAGGAGGTTACACATATGAAATACCAAATTATCGGCAAAAACATCCCAGTGACAGACGCAATTTCTTCCACCATTAAGAAAAAAGTGTCCAGAATGGAGAAATTTTTTCTTATTAACGAAGAAGTCGAATGCCGAGCTGTCATCAGCATTCACGGCCAAGCCCAAAAAATTGAAATCACCATATTCCTCCCTATGTACCCTTTACGCGCGGAAGTAGAACACGAAGATCTATATGCCGCAATTGACCTCGCAGTTGATAAACTTGTAGGTCAAATGCGTAGGCTTAAAACTCGCATGGAACGCAACAATGATCGCGAATCATTTGCCCGAAATGTGCAATTCCTAGAAGACGCAGATAATAACAAGGACAAAGATGAAGAAGACGTTATTGTCAGAGCAAAATCATATTTCTTACAACCTATGAAAATTGAAGAAGCTATTACAAGAATGGAAGCTCTTGGCCACGATTTCTTTCTCTACCTAGATAAAGATGACGATCGTGTCAGTGTCGTCTATATTCGTCGCGAAGGCGGATATGGCATTATCCAAGCTGAAAATCCAATTGCCTAATATTTTATTTATAAAATACTAGCCCAATAGAACATACACTTTGCTAATGATTAATTAATCATGCAAAAGTTGATGAAATATTTTTATACATGTGTATAATGATAACGCATGGCAAAATTATTAGCTGTTGATTTAGATGGAACCTTATTCTATCCAAGGCGTATTAAAAAGTGCATTCCTAAGAAAAATGTCCTCTTCCTAAGGCGTTGGATTGATGCTGGCAATAAAGTGGTACTGGTTACTTCCCGTTCCACCCAATTCACTGAGCGCTTAAAAGAAGAGATTCAACGCCCAGTTGATTTCATCACGTGTTGTTCCAGTCAAATCATTGCTAACGATAAGGTTATTTATGAAAATTGGATGCCGAATGAAGAGTTAACGCAAATTTTAAAAAAAATTGAACAAAACTATGAGCCAATTGCTTTTTTAATGACGACTGAAAACCACTCCTGCATTATTAAATACAATCGTAAAGTACGTGGTTTATTTATGTTTATATATAAGCTATGGTGGTGGTCACAATTTGTCTATCGTGAACCTTTCATTGGCGATAACGCCTTGTTTCAACAAGAATTAAAAAACGGAAAAGTCTTTAAAATTATGAATTTTATTGGCTTAAGAAAAAATAAGGCTAAAATAAGTAAAGAGTTAAATAAAGAATTTCGTGAAGAATTTCCCGAAATTGAATCTTCATGGACAATCAAAGTCAATGAATTAACCCCTAAGGGATGTACTAAAGGTAATGGTGTTGAAAGGTACAGCGAACTAATGAATATCGACAAAAAAGATGTTTATGTGGTTGGGGACTCCGGAAATGATATCACTATGTTTGAAAAGTTTTATGAACATAGTTATTGCATGAAGCGTGGCCATCCAAGTGTGAGGAAATACGCTAAGCACACAATTTCTAGAGTTTACAAATTAGAAAAACTAATTGAGAGGAGCTAACCATGAACAACTTTAGTTTATACACTTTCAGACTTTATCACTATTTATTGACCGCTCGTGATGCTTTGGAATATAGCATCCAAAGAGAACACAAAGTTGAAGTCTATAATAATCGCAAAAAGATTTTGACCGAAAACTTGTTGGAAGGAACACCTTTTGGTGACTTCTTAACAAAAAACGGTGAAAATGGTGGAAAGATCAAAGAAAAAATCACCACATTTATCGATGACCTCTATAGTCCAAATAGTACTATATTAGTGCCTTCTGGCGATTTTGTTCGCGTTGATAGAGCGCAAATTATCACTTTGTTTGATATGGTGGTCGGCATATCCGAAACCTTGCGTGATATCGTCTTCCAATATATCGCTTTTGGTCTAAACAACAAGGAAGTCGAACCAATCTTGTTGCAATTAGTAAATCAAGATGAAAAGATGTATCGCATCGTACTTACGATGTTAGTAATGCGCAACTTTGAAGAATCTTTCGGAGAATTCCAAAAAGTTATGGCTGAAAGTAAAGGCAAACCAACTCCGCAATCTAACTATATCGTGCAAAACGAATTAGCAAAAATGTCCGGTTTCTTACGATTCTCTCGTCAACATGCTCACTGCACCGATAATGAAACCTTAGACCTATTAGATGAAAGTTTAAAATTCATCGAAATGACCGAAGGTAGAAGGCAACGTCCTGAAGGCAAAAATTTCAAACAGTTGTTTGATGAATTAAATTCGAAGTTAAGTACTTACGCCGCCACTTTAGAAAGAACCTGGAAGT
Source organism: uncultured Staphylococcaceae bacterium (assembly GCA_964606005.1). Taxonomy (GTDB): domain Bacteria; phylum Bacillota_I; class Bacilli_A; order RFN20; family CAG-826; genus RUG14515. Next base: position 313 of record CAZSEU010000027.1, on the reverse strand, counting down.
TCACTTATCAACAAGTCGTTGAAGAAGTGACAAGAGGACAAAATTCCCAACCATCTTCAATGAATAACGGAGCGGTTAACTAAAAATAAGGAGTCAAATTTATGGCAAAGAAAAAACTACAAATTACCATCTTCGAAATCGTATGGTATATCCTCTGCGCGGCCGTCTGTGCTTGGGGCTTTACTTATTCTGTCCTTGGATTAGTAGCCAAGTATGGTGACATTGGCATTTTAGAAAATTTCGACAATAGTATTAAAGAACTCTTTGGATTAAATCTTTATTTCTGGGGTTTGATCATTATGGCTATTGCCGC
>CAZSEU010000026.1:13689-15858 GCA_964606005.1 uncultured Staphylococcaceae bacterium | reverse complement strand
TAGAAGGCACAACTATTGAATACGATATCGATTCTCCAATAAAAGCCACTAGGGCTGACAAAGTATTTGTTAAAGCAAAATCCGAAACAGAAAACCTAGTTAAAGAAACTAGACCTGTGAAACAAGTCGAAGATAAAACAGTTGGTGAAGGGGTTATTAGTGCTGCTGCTGACTTAGAAATTAAAGGTAGTGGATCTTTAGTTGTTTCTGCTACTTTCAATAATGGTATTCACACTTCTAAGGATTTAGAAGTTCAAAATTTAACTTTGCAGGTTAACGCTCCTAACAATGCCCTCAAAGGCAATGATAGTATTACAATTCATTCAGGAAACATTACTCTTCATAGTCTTTATGGCGAAGGTATGAAAACCAAAAACACTGATGTTTCAAATAAAGGCAAACAACGCGGTAACATCACGATAAATGGTGGCTCTATTTACGTTGACTCTTTATATACCGCTTTAAGTGCGGAACACAACATTGTCGTTGATCAACTCGACAACACTATTCCAATCAACCTCAACGTCAAGACTGGCAAAAAGTCCACACATTATACTCCATTAGTGTTTGATGAAACCGTTAGTTCTAATGGTATGGTCGCTGAAAATATCATCAACATTAAGGGTGGCAACATTGCCATTATTAGTGATGATGTCGCTATTGGTGCACAATATGGTAAAGAGTTCGAAAATGGACTTACCGGCCAAGGCAATGTCACGATTGAGGGTGGCACCATTTCTATTTCTTCAGAAGATGATGCGCTACGCGCAGATAACACCCTAACCGTCACTGGTGGCAGTATGTCAATCATTAGTTTGACTGAAGGTGTAGAAGCTAATCATGTAAGAATTTCTGGTGGCACAATGCACATCTTTGGTACTGATGATGGCATCAACGTTTCTAGAAAAATTAATGAAGATCCAACAATGATTGTTAGTGGTGGCTTTATTAATGTTACTGTCGCTGCTGGAGATACTGATGGTATCGATAGCAATGGTAGTTTCAGCCAAACTGGTGGCGTGATTATTTCTCGCGGTTCTTCTGGTGCACCAAGTTCCATTTCAACAGCTTTAGAGGTTGAAGGAACTTGCTCAATTACCGGTGGTACTTTTATTGCTTTTAACGGTATGGAATCAACGCCAACCACTAGTGGTTCTGTCTTGAAAGCTTTCACTTCTAATCCAAGTGCGCGCTTTAGAACAGGCGAAAATTATGGTATATTAGATGTGACAGCAGAAGCCGAAACAAATCGTTTTGCCCTAGGCAATTACTCCTTGGCGGGACAAGATTTGAATTTGGCTTTCACCAATGAATATGGTTATGAAACTTTCATCATCTATTCAGCTTCGCTCGTAACTAGTAGTGCTTATAGCTTAAAACTCAACAACGTCGATGTTCTCAGCTGGACGCAAAATAGTGCGAATGTAGCTATTAATTAATTTTTTAGTGACTGAAAGGGGGAAAATGTAATGTCGAATCATATTGCTACTATGCTAAGATATGAGCTTAAGTATATGCTCAGCAAAGAACAATGTGATTACATTAAGCAATCCTTAGTTGGTCATATGTCAATTGATAGTTATGGAAAAACAACCATTGTTTCGCTTTACTACGATACTCCAGATCTATTTTTGATTAGAACGTCAGTCGAAAAACCAAGATTCAAAGAAAAAATCAGAACTAGAGCCTATGGTTTAGTTACTAATGGTGACAAAATTTTCCTCGAAGTAAAAAGAAAAGTTAATGGTATTGTTTATAAACGCCGTGTTAAAACCAGCGAACAAGAAGCCGCTAACTTCTTCTCTTTCAAAAGCAACTTATCTGAAGGTAGTCAAATTGCCCGTGAAATTTGTTACACGCGTGATTTCTATAAACATTTACAACCAGCAATAATGATTCTTTATGATCGCTATGCTTATTTACAAGACAATAGTGACTTAAGAGTAACCATTGATGAAAATCCTCGTTATCGCACTGAGGATTTAAATTTGCACACTTCTACTGATGGCATCTCTCTTCTTCCTCCTGGAGGGGCTGTTCTAGAAATTAAAGTCCAAGGGGCTATGCCACTTTGGTTGACCCAAATTTTAGCAGAAGGAAAAATTTATCAAACAAGTTTCTCAAAAGTTGGGGAAGCTTATAAGAAATGTTATGCAACTATCACATCCA
>CAZSEU010000026.1:0-13589 GCA_964606005.1 uncultured Staphylococcaceae bacterium | reverse complement strand
GCCATGGGTTCATTATTTAAGCTCTCTTATCGCATTGAAATGCTTGATTGTTCTCAAGAAAAAGCATTCATTGATGAATTAAGAATTAAAAATGCCAACTTAGAAATTTCCATTCTTCCATTCATCGGCGATCAATATAATCTCTAAAATTATTAGACAAAAATAAAAAATCCTCCTATAGGAAATATGTAAGGTATAAGTGGTGCCCAGTCTAACTTACCACCCACCTTCATCTGACTTACCCGAGGATTTTTATTTTTCCCGTTAAACACAAATCTTGCGTGATCCCACATCCCAAACTCGCAAACACACATTGTCGTTCCCATTTCCCACATCTTCGGGTAAGTTTACGTAGACACGCGCTTTACAAATGCGAATAAGACTTGTATAATTGAAAGGCTGAAAAGCAAGACTCTCTGCTATTACTAGATAATAGCCAGAAGACCAAAGGGAGGTATAACAAAATGCGCAAATACGAAATTATGTACATTTTGAAGGCCGATTTAGACGAAGCCGGTCGTGAAGCAGAAATGAACAATGTTCAAGCTCTTCTCGAAGAAAACGGCGCCAAGGTCAAAAACGTTGATACCAAATTAGGGATGCGCGAATTAGCGTATCCAATCAACGATTTAACCAAAGGTTTCTACGTCGTCCTCAAAGTAGACGCTGATGAGACTGCACTTTTCCAATTCAATCGTAAAGTCAAAATCAATCCAGCCGTGTTACGTCACTTAGTAGTAGTTGACCAACAATAAGGAGGACCAAACATGGTTAATCGAATCGTCTTAGTTGGGCGTCTCACAAGAGACCCAGAACTAAGAAAAACCAATTCAGATGTGAGTGTCGGTACATTCACGCTTGCTGTTGATAATAGAACAAAGGATGCTGATGGCAATAGAAGTGCCTCATTCATTAATTGCGTTGTTTTTAGAGAGCAAGCCGAGGTGTTAATGAAATTCACGAGAAAAGGTTCAATGATCGCTGTTGATGGCAGTCTTGTTCAAAGAAATTTTGTTCGCCAAGATGGAACTAAAGGCCAAACATTCGAAGTATTAGTCGATAGAGTTACTTTCTTAGAACCAAAGAAAGATGATAACAATATTGAAACACCTAAATTCGATGATAGCCCAGTCGTAGGTTCCGGTAGCAACCTTGATTCAATAGACTTGCCTGATGAGGATCTTCCATTTTAATTAAGAAAGGGAATAATTATGGCATTCAGAAAAGTTAGACCACACAAAAAAGTATGTATCTTCTGTAAAAATAAATCTAAATTCATTGATTATAAAGACGTTGAACTCTTAAGAACAATGATTACTCCAAATGGTAAAATTTCTGCTAGAAGAGCAACTGGAACTTGTGCAAAACACCAAAGAGAATTAGCCAAAGCGATTAAAAATGCTCGCTTCATGGCGCTTCTTCCATACGTTGCTGACTAAGATAAGCAAATTAGAAAATATAAGATCATCGGAAACGATGGTCTTTTTCTAAAATTAACACAATCAAAAATCCACCCATGAAGAGTGGATTCAAAATAAAATTTAACTATTTTCAATTAAGGTTCAACCCTATAAGGATGAACTAGGAAAAATAAATGCCGGCACTAAAAACATCCAACACTTGCGAAATAGTTTTCGCAAGAAGTAATGTTGCCTGCTAAGGCCGATGGGTACAGTTTTACCTACAATTTGGTGTGGATAATATTGTGCGAATTTTTTTGCAACCCAGCGAACTGGGAATCATTAGACGTCTAGCAAAGCCGAAAAATGAACCTGGTTATGTGTTAATTGGACTACTAATAGCAAACACCAAAATTAAAGCGATTAAAATCGCGAATAGGCTAATCAAAAAACATTCAATGATATTTACAATTAGCTTTTTCTTTGGATCATTATTTTTTGTCATTAAACATCCTTCCCTTAGGACTGACTTTTATAGAAAAGTCCTAAGTAGTAACTTCACTTTCGTATTCAAAGAAAAGAGCATAGACGTTTATTGTTGCTATTTTTTTGTTACAAGTGAAACAGAAATTGGCTCTCTTGATGTTTTTCAATAACATTATTTGAAGAGTTGTGTAACACTTCTTCTTCAGCATTTATAATGTTGCTGTCTGGCACGGAACAATCCACATTTGTTCTCCCTGTAAATGAATAACGTTGTCACTTCTCGCCGATCTAATTGATTGTATCTCAATGTTGTTCAGCGTTTCTCGCGTGCACAATTACGCGGTATAGTCTATTCCTTATTTATGCTCGCTATCGTTATTAATAACAAACACTTACGAGGTTTCGTCTTGTCCATCATCAGTAAACTCATCTATGAGCAAATAAGATGGAGAAAATGTGGAACAACTAATGATATTGCGATAAAAGAAATACGTTATATTCCGGGATGATATTGGCTACTTTCTTTGCCTAGCCAGAAGATTATTTTAACAAAAATCAAAACTATTTCACGTAAAAAAGCATAAAAATATTAAGTATTGGTGAAAAATACACGTAATTAATTAACATTAATAAAAGCCATATTTTCACATTAATAATAAATTGTCAACCTAGGCAAACTCGCTAGTTTGAATTGTAATTATTTGAGATAATTGATTACAAAATATAGATTATTGATATAATGAGAGCGACGAAATTATAGTTCTTATTTAAGAGGTATTTATGAAAAAAACTTTATTTGGAGTGGCACTTCTTGTTTTGTTAACTGCAGGTTGTAGCCATCAACACGACTATTATTTAACTGTTACCAAAGACTCTGATTGGCGCACCTTTATTGCGGGTACAGATTTTGATGATACTGGTTTAGAAGTGGCTTTAAAATGTGCTACTTGTGGCGAAACTAAAGCAGTAACCTATAATCTTCAAAATGATACCGAATTAGAGCTTGACCAAGAAGCGGTTTTGATTACCTATGAAGACTATTCAGTTAGTTATCCAATCTCAGTTAAAGAAAAATATCGTATTGCTTGTGTCGGCGACTCTTTGACCAAAGGTCATACTTGGCCAAATCAATCCTATCCTTCATATTTGTCTCAATATGTAAGTAGTGATTATGAAGTTGGTAATTTTGGTGAAAACGGCATTTCTATTACTGGTTATGGTGGGTCATGGAACAACCCAACTATGAGTTATATTAAACAACATTTCTATACTGATTCTTTGGCTTATAAACCAGATATTATTGCGATGATGTTAGGTACCAATGACGCGACCGGTTGGACAAATGCTGAAGCCACCTTTATCGACGAATATCGTGTACTACTAGATGCATATCTAGAAGCTTTGCCTAATGTTAAAATTATTATGATGGTTTCACCACCGACTGTTTACCCAAATATGTATAATATTCCTAACGATACAATTAGAGATTTTGTCAATCCAATTCAACGCGAATTAGCGGAAGAATACGGTTTTGAAATTTTAGATCTCCGCGAAGAATTTGAAGCGACACCGAATTATGTGTCTTTATATTTAAGACCAAATAACGATAATGTCCACTTCACTGAAGCTGGCTCCCAATTTGTCGCTAATCGAGTTTGGGATATTGCTCAATACATTCGTTTCTAAAATATTAATATTTACAGCTTTTTGGTATATAATACATACAAAGTGAGCAATTTATTTAGGCTAAATCAAGATAAAATCTTTTTTACGCGTGCAATAAATACTAGCACTGGCGCTTTTAGTATTTATTAATTAATAAAAAAAAACTATAATATACGCACTATGGGAAAATCTATTAAAATTATCAAAATCTTCTCTTTCGTTATTATTTTCCTCGAGTTCCTAATAGGAACGATTTTTGCAATTTTATATTTTAATGATTTCTTTAACATCCAAGCTAGTATAACGGCTAACCATTTCGCTATTACCATGTTGGTCTTGATCGTTATTAACGCCCTATATGTTTGGATTGTGACTTTGTATTTATCTTCCTTAAGACAAAAAACTGACTTGCGTGCTGCCGAGATTATCGGTAGTGACGTCCAAGAAGCTTATAACTTCGCAATGATTGGTCTAGCGGTTACTGACGATAAAAATATTGTTTTATGGACTAATGATTTATTTAAAAATCGTCATATCGATATTATGGATGTTGATATCATTACCTGGCAGCCAGACCTAGCGACTTTAAGAGACGTCGTTAACGGCCAACCAACCACTAAGATTATTGTTAACTCCCGTACTTATATGGTGAAACTGTTATCTGATGCTGGCTTGTGGATTTTTAAAGATATTACTGATTACGAATCAATTTATAACTATTCTAAAGACCAATCACCTGTTGTTGGTTTATTGGAAATCGATAACTATGATGATGTGGTTCGTGGAGACGATGACTTTAACGATGTCGTTTCAAAAGTAAAAAACAGCATCTTCTCTTATGCAAAAGATTATGGCATTCTTCTTAGAAGAATTAAAGATAACAGCTACTCGATGTTTTGCAATTATGGTTCTTTTATCCGCATGTTAGAAGATCGCTTTTCCATTATCGATAAAGTGCGCAATGAAGCAATTAAAGGTGAAATTCCTTTAACTCTTTCTATCGGTTTAGCCCACGACTTCCCAGACGTCATTAAATTAAACGATATGGCTAATGAAGCACTCGATATTGCAATGAGCCGTGGGGGTGACCAAGTAGTTGTTTCTGCCTATGGCCAAGATATGCAATTCTATGGTGGTAAAAGCGAAGCACAAGAAAAACGTAACCGCGTTAAGACTCGTGTTCTAGCCGACTCATTGATTTCATTAATTAACTCTTCTGAACGTGTTTTGATTATGGGACATACCAACATGGACATGGACTCATTTGGCGCTTGTTTAGGTGTTAAATCTATTTGCACGCGCTTAAAAAAATATTCTCGCATTGTCGTCGATTTAAAAAGCGTTGAATTCAAAACTCGTTCAGCGATGATTTCAACTTTTGGAAAAGAAGAACTAGAAAAATTAATCGTTAATTCTAGATATGCTGAAGATTTATTAAGCGGCAACACTTTATTAATTATCTTGGACGTTCATATTCCAAGTATGGTAATGGCACCGAAGCTATTAGAAAAAGCAGCAAAAATTGTCGTTATTGACCATCATCGCCGCGCTGAAGAATATATTGATTCTCCAGTCTTTAACCACATCGATCCAGCCGCTAGTTCGACTTGCGAATTGATCGCTGAATTTATTCGTTTCTCTTCGATTAACCCGAAGATCGAATTACCTAGTTCATATGCCACGATTATGTTATCTGGTATTTTCTTAGATTCTGCTTATTTCAAAAGTAGAAATACCGGAATTAGAACTTTTGAAGCGGCGACAATTTTGAAAGAATTTGGCGCTGATAACTCTTTAGCTGATGACTTCTTAAAAGATGATTATGAAGAGCATAAAGAAGTTACCGATATGATCGCTAATCTTGAAACACCTTCATATGGAGTGGTTATTGCAATGGGCGATCCAGAACGCTTATATGACCACGCAACCATTGCTAAAGCCGCTAATACTTGCCTAGCATTTAAAGGCGTCCATGCCGCATTTGTCGTTGGTAAAGTAAGCCCACGTGAAACACGCGTTTCAGCGCGTAGCGATGGTTCGATTAACGTTTCACTGTTAGTTGAAAAAATCGGTGGTGGAGGACACTTCACTTCCGCGGCAGCGATGCTTAATTCCGTCGACTTCAAAGAAATCAAAGCAACAATTTTAGGAGTGTTAGAATCTTCTCTTAAAGAAGCTAGCACTACTTCGAATAAACCAGGTGAGGAGAGTAATGCATGAAAGTAATTTTATTAACTGATGTAAAAAATGTCGGTAAAAAAGATCAAGTGATCGAAGTCAGCGATGGCTACGCCGTTAATTTCTTATTCCCTCGTCGCTTGGCTGTACAAATGAGCAAAAAAAGTGCCGAAGTTTTAGAAACTCAACAAGAACAAAAACGTGAAAATGAAGCTAAATTAGTTGCTGAAGCACAAAAACTTACCAAAGTATTAGAAGGTATTACCTTAGAATTCAAGGTAAAAACTGGAAGAGAAGGTAAACTTTTCGGAGCGATTTCCGCCAAACAAATTACCGATGAACTAATCCGCCTTCATAATCTAGAAATTGATAAACGTAAATTCATTGATAAAGGACCATTTGATCGTCTTGGTTTTTACGAGATTAAAGTCGAACTCCACAAAGGTGTGGTTGGCAAAATTAGATTACACCTTGTCGGAGAGGAGAAATAAATATGCCAAGTCCAAAATCTGTGCGTGACTTACCGTATAACGAACAAGCTGAACAAGCTGTTTTAGGCTCGGCTTTATTATCAAGAGAATGTCTATACACCGTCTTTTCTTCATTAAATGAAGATGATTTCTTTGTTGGCAAACACCAACTCATTTATCGTGCGATTAAAAATCTTTTTGATCGGCAAACTCCAGTTGATACTTTAACCGCTACAGAAGAACTAATTAACATGAAAGAACTTGAAACAATCGGTGGTGTAGAATATTTAAAACTATGTTCTGATGCGATGGTTGCCCTTTCTTCTATTGACCACTATGTGGCGATTGTAAATGATCAAGCCGTTTTAAGAAGATTGATTCAATCTTGTCGTGATATTAACTATAAATACTTAAACAATGAAATCGTCGATGTTAATGATTTTATTTTAGATAGCGAAGCAGCGATTAAAATCGCCACTGAAAAACGTCGTATTTCTGATTTCCAAACTGCTAATATTGTGGCTGAAAGAGTGAAAATGACGATTGAAACACCAACAGAAGAAAAAACTGATGGTGTTACTGGTTTAACTACAGGCTACAACAGATTAAATAGCATTACCCAAGGTTTCCAAGCGAGTGATTTAATTATCGTTGCTGCTCGTCCTAGTGTTGGCAAAACAGCTTTAGCTTTAAATTTTGCTTATCGCGCTGCTAATCGTACCAATAAGCCTGTGGCTATTTTTTCTTTAGAAATGCCAGCAGAAGCACTTGTTAAACGTCTAATCGGCGTTGAATCTGCGGTTTCTTTAACGAAGATAACGACTGGTAACATCATAAGCTATGATCGTGCTAAAGTATCAACTGCAATTCATAAAATTAGTAGTTTGCCACTTTATATTGATGATTCACCAAACATCAGACTCATGGATATCATTGCTAAGAGTCGTAAATTACAAGCCAACAACCCTGATTTAGGTTTAATCATTATTGATTACTTAGGCTTAGTGACTACTGGTCCGAGTACTAAGGGTTCTGATTCTCGTCAAGAAGAAGTGCGCAAGACCTCACAAGCTTTGAAAGCTTTGGCTCGTGAACTTAAGGTTCCTGTCATAGTTGTTTCCCAGTTATCTCGTGATGTGGAAAAACGCGGTGAAAGTAAAAAGCCAATCTTATCTGACTTACGTGATTCTGGTTCCATCGAACAAGATGCTGACGTTGTGATGCTTTTATATCGTGAAGACTATTATAAAAATTCACGTGATTCTAATGTTGGCAACAAGAAGATGGGCAATTTAAGTAGCAGTGAACGTTTTGAAATGGTCAAAGAACAAAAAGAAAAGATGACTGGCGAACCAATGGGTGGCGATGTCTCACTCGTTGAAGTTAATGTTGCAAAAAATAGAAATGGTCAAACTGGCATGTCATATTTATTCTTTTATAAGAGTTTTGGGCGTTTTGATGAACCGAGTGAAGAATGGCTCAAAGAAATGCGCGAAGTCAATGAAAGCGCCAATTAAGAATGTATTTTCATATTATTGCCTCAGGTTCCAAGGGAAATGCGACGATTGTCGCTAGTAAAAATACAGTTTTGCTCATTGATATGGGTGTTACTTTAACGCGCTTAAAAAAAGGATTAGCAGAAATTAATTTAAATGTTTCTGACATTAAAGGGGCGCTTTTTACTCATAATCATATCGACCATATTTCCGGTATGAAATTTCTTTCGCCAAAAATAATGTATGCCTTAGAAGGTACTTTACCGACCTCATTATCTAACGTATTAGGAGTAAATGAACCGGTGATGATTGGAGATTTAGAAGTGTCAGCCTTTGCAATCAGTCATGATGCGAGTAATCCATGTGGTTTTCTTATTAAAGAAAAAGATGAATCTTTAGTGTATATAACCGATACCGGAGTGCTGTTAAGCGAAACTATCTCATTAATAAAAAATCCAACCTATTTAATTATTGAATCCAATCACGATATTAAAATGCTTCTAAAAACCGAACGCACATATGAGCTAAAAAATCGCATCATGTCTGATCATGGACATTTGTGTAACGAAGATAGTGCGATTGCGGCGATATCAATTATTGGTAAAGATACCAAGGAAATTGTCTTGGCGCATTTATCAGAAGAAGCCAACACTCCAGAACTTGCTTTAGCAGCGTATGAAAAAATATTTGCGCACTTTCGTATAAATAAGGATAAATATATTATAAAATGTGCGCATCAACGCGAGTCTGTTTCCGGGGGACGATTGTTACATGAAGATTAAAATATACGCAATCGGACGCTTAAAAGAGGCATATCTAAAACAAGCTATCACTGAATACGTTGAGCGATTGAAGCCTTATGTCGCAATTGAGATTATCGAAGTAGATGACGAATCTATCAACACTAATCCTAGTGAAAAAGAAATTGAAATCTTTAAAACTAAAGAAGGACAAAAAGTCCTTAAGTTACTAAGAACTAATGAATATTTAATCGGTTTAGATTTGGTTAATAAAGAGATGACCAGCGTGCAGTTTGCTACCTACTTACAAGATAAACTGGAACTTGGTGGCGCAAACTTGTCATTTGTGATCGGTGGGAGTTATGGTCTTAGCGAAGAGCTAAAAGCTCGTTGCCAAGATCGACTGGCTTTATCCAAAATGACTTTTTTGCATCAGATGACACGCTTAATTTTATTAGAACAAATTTATCGCGCCTTCAAAATCAACCGAAACGAGGTATATCACAAATGAGAAACTATGATGAATTCAAACATTTAACCTATATAGAAGATCCAAAAAACCCATTTTCCGCTTATTATGTTTTACCTAGTGGCGCATCTTTTTATGTCGAACCCGTGTTCCATAATTACATGCACGGACTTAAAGAACGTTTCCCCGATGCTTATCCTGAACTAGTGGCTAAGATGCTTGAGATGGTAGAAAAACATAAAAAAATTGTCTTCACCGGCAGTTACGAACGTCCTGTTACCGTTACAGAAGACAATTATTTATATTATGAAATTACTGATGTCACCAATTCGGTCCGCTTATTTTATGATGATAAGTCACGCGGCTCGAACTATGGAGACTAAGCTTGAATCGGTCTTAATTCTTTCATTGAAATCCACATCACTCTGACACCTAAGGTCATGATATAAATGAGTGGAGCTTGCGAAGCAAGGAAGAAGCCAACAATTAGTGTAATCAATGCAGGAGCGAAAGCTAATCTCGCTTCAACTTTTTGACATAACCACCAGCTGAAGTAGTTGTTCGGATTGTTCTTTCCACGAGTTAAAATCCACATCAAGAAGCCCATCAATAAGCCTAAACCTAGGAAAATGGCTGCGTAAATACCAGAAGAAGCCCACATGTTGTAAACTTTTTCTGTTTCATAAGAATCATCTAACACGCGTTTGAAGTTGTCAAGAACACCAAGGTTATATTCATTGTTATACAAATCGGGTGTAACAACGTTACCTTCTTTATCTTTTACAGTTAATAAATCACTTAAGAAAGTGTTAGTTGGTTTAGTGGCTTTATAATCACCAACAAAAGAAGCGGCGATAGGATCAGGGCTGCTATTTTTATATAAAGACACATAAATACCATCGCGATATAAAATCATATAACTTGGACGATAAACGTTTTCGCTTGCCGTACTTGGAGTAGTTGTGCCCTTTGTATAAACAAGTGTAGCGAGATTAGTGTTAATTAATCTCTTATCAGAAATAGTGGGCGCATCGACGTAATAAACTAAGAAATTATATTCGCCTGACACTGCATTAATATAGGAAGCATATTCTTGAACAGTACCATAATCCGCAACATTGACAGGTGTACCGTTTTCGGTAATGGTTAAGAGATGTTCTTCATCAATAATCATTTCTGCGCCACGATTCTCTTTTACATCTAAACCAATGGCGGTGATGTATTTTTCTACACCATACGAATAGTTACTTAGAAAATAAGAACCATTTATGTTTGCTTGTGTTGTAAAGATTGGAATAATTGGCAAAAAAATTGATAAAACAAACATGGCAATTGTGAGCCATAATGGTCCACTTTTTGCGCCTCTAATCGCCGCAGCATTATTGATTAAAGAACCAAATCCGTCTCTCAATATTTCCTTCGTTCTATTTCTCATATTCTTTACCTCGTAGCCAAACTATTTTACAAATAAAGACACAAAGTGTAAACACATTTAACTTATTTGAGCGTTTTTCTTTTCAAATAGAAAAAAAGGAGTATAAATAATATGGTTGCTTAATTAGCAATAAATCGAAATTTATTAGCGAGTTTAAATAGCAAGATAGTCAATTTTTTACTAAATTGATTATGTCAATATCAATGTGAAGAGGTATACATATATGAAAGAATTTTTTCCTAACGTTCCGGAAATTAAATATGAGGGTAAAGAAAGTAAGAATCCTTTTGCTTTCCATTACTATAATCCGGACCAACTTGTCTTAGGCAAACCAATGAAAGAGCATTTACCTTTCGCGATGGCTTGGTGGCACAATCTTTGTGCGACTGGCGTCGATATGTTTGGTCCAGGCACTGCCGATAAATCTTTCGGCGAAAAACCTGGCACAATGGAACATGCGAAAGCAAAAGTTGATGCTGGTTTCGAATTCATGAAAAAGCTCGGTATCAAATATTTTTGTTTCCACGATGTTGATTTGGTCCCAGAATGCGCGGACATCAACGAAACTAACAAAGAACTAGATGAGATATCCGATTACATCTTAGAAAAAATGAAAGGCACCGATATCGAATGTTTATGGGGCACCGCTAACATGTTCAGTAACCCAAGATTCATGAATGGTGCTGGTTCCACAAATAGTGCAGATGTTTACGCATTTGCCGCTGCCCAAACTAAAAAGGCCTTAGATATCACCGTAAAATTAGGTGGTAAAGGTTACGTTTTCTGGGGTGGTAGAGAAGGTTATGAAACCTTGCTCAACACTGATGTTAAATTCGAAATTGAAAACATCGCAAGACTTATGAAGATGGCTGTTGCATATGGCCGTTCCATCGGTTTCAAAGGTGATTTCTACATTGAACCAAAACCAAAAGAACCAATGAAACATCAATATGATTTTGATGCCGCAACATCAATTGGTTTCTTAAAGCAATACGGCTTAGATAAAGATTTCAAACTAAATATCGAAGCTAACCACGCGACCTTAGCTGGTCATACCTTCCAACACGATTTAAGAATTTCCGCTATCAACGGAATGTTAGGTAGTGTTGACGTTAACCAAGGTGACTTCCTTCTCGGTTGGGACACTGATGAATTCCCTTATGATGTTTATACATCTACAGCTGCGATGTATGAAATTTTGAAAAATGGTGGTCTCACCGGTGGCTTAAACTTTGATGCCAAGAATCGTCGTCCTTCTTATACCCACGAAGATATGTTCTTAGCTTTCATTCTCGGCATGGACACATTTGCTCTTGGCTTATTAAAAGCCGCTAGTATGATTGAAGACGGTCGTGTTGATCAATTCATCGAACGTAAATATGCTTCGTTCCACGAAACTGAAGTTGGCCAAAAGATTTTAAATAATGAAATCGATTTAAAAGGCTTATCAGATTATGCTCTTAAACTTCGTGCGCCAGCTCTTCCAGGTAGCGGTCGTCAAGAAATGCTTGAAGCCATTATTAATGACATCTTGTTTGGTCTATAATTAAACACAACATACTTTTTGTAAAATTACCCGCGTCCTCGTGATGCGGGTTTTTTATTATTTAATAAGATAAAAACACTAATTAGTCAAACACAACATAAAAATCTAGAAAAACTCGCAAGATTGCCATATATGATAATGCCTGCATGCACTACGATTAGTGTGAAAGAAAACATAACGAGTAAATTTTTTACTGATGTTTTTACTCTTAATTGTGGGTAGTAGTTTTTTAAGGTCTGCTCCCCAAACTAATGAAAAAACCTTAAAGAAAGGAACGCAACATAAAGTTGCAATGTAAATATGAAAAAAACAAAATTTTTCAGCATTATGACACTCATGTTGGCGCTTGGCATCACAGCTTGCGTAAGACCTACGCCTCAGTCAAGTGAACCAGCCGGCTCGTCTGTAGCCCCTGCTTCATCTTCTGTCGCTCCAGTTTCAAGTGTGACACCAGCATCATCTTCCGTGAAGCCAGCTTCCTCCTCAGTGAAGCCAGCTTCCTCTTCTACGAAGCCGTCATCTTCGTCAGCAGCTCCAGTCGAGGCAGCAGTGGCATTTACCAATGCAGACTTTGTTAAAGTAGCAGATGCTGACTTCCTCAAAATCAATGGCACCATTAGTGGTTTTGCAAACGCAGACGCTATGAAGATGGCATTCGGTCTCGTACACAAAGACGCAGCCGATGGCGGTCTAGCCGATCCTCTCGATGGCGAATGGCTAGTTGGCTCAGCTGAACCAGCCGCCGCTGATTACAAATACGCTCCAATAGTTTCCGCTGGGGAATTTGAAGTCAACATTCCTATGGCAGAAGTCGTATTCGTCAAAGGCGCATACGAAGTTTATGTCGGTCCTCAAGGACATTACGCAAAAGTCACTCTCTCCCAAGCAGCTTGGGGCAGTGGCGCAGTCAAGGCCGGCGGCCTTAAAATGATTCTCCGTGGTGACAGAAGTTTAATCTTCGCTGAAGAACTCCCTGACATCGCTTTAACCGAAGCCACAACTTTCGTCGAAGGCGAAGGTGTTGACGCAAAAGTTTTCATCCAAGTCGGTGGCGAACTCGGAATTGAACCAGAAGTATTCCTAGCAAAGGTTGTCAAAGTTACCTTTGAAAGACAGGTTGGTGGATGGGCAAAGACCGAAATGCTAACATCTGACGAAAACCCATTAGTTACCCTCGTCGTTGAAGGCAGCAAAGGCTATGTTAAGGCCAATATCACTGCTTTAGCCCTTGGCGGTTACCAAGTTAAACTTGGTTTCGATGGAACATCCGCTCCAAACACAACTATGGATACCGACTCTTATGATATGAGAGACAATCCAGCAGTACTCGGTAATAAAGAATACGCTCCATACTACGCTGCAGGCACCAATGATGCCGCTCACTTATATGGCTGCTGCGGTCTCTTCATTGAAACTCTTGCAACTCAAATTACTCAAGATACAACTCGTCTTGAAGCTGAAAATGCAGTCGTTGCTAATGCAACTGTCACACCAAAAGGCGAGGATACAGCCGTTTCTGGCGAAAGTTATCTCGCAGGCATGACACGCACCAGTGGCTGGAATGGAAAAACCAGCTCTGCAGACTTTACAATCAAAGTTCCTGCAACTTCTGATTACATCGTCAATATTGCTTACAAGTGCCCAGCAACAACAACTAGTGCATTATCCCTCGTCGTCGATGGTGGCGCAGCTATAGCAATTGGC
>CAZSEU010000025.1:0-16136 GCA_964606005.1 uncultured Staphylococcaceae bacterium | reverse complement strand
GATATAAACCACTCCTTTTATTTTTTGGTTATTTTAAAAGCCAAACTGAATCGATAACGTGGTGTTTTGGCGTAACGATTTTTGTAAAAAAACCTCATCTTTTTGGATGAGGTATTCGTCACGTTATCGATCTTCTCGGAAATAGGATTGCCCAAGCCCTGCGGGAGCTCTGCCCATGCGTTTTGAGAAAATACTCGTTAAGATAAGAATCAAAATTGTTGCAACGTAAGGCACTAATTCGATCAACTTTTTATCTGGACCAGAAACATTTAAGTATTTTGGGAAGATATATAAGAAAGCAAATAAGAATGAACCACCAATTCCAATTTCTGTATTCCACATGGTGAAAATAACTAGCGAAACAGCGAGCCAACCATAAGCATCGACGACAAATTCAAATGCGCCACTGGTGCGATCAAATAAATAAAACATCCCGCCTAAACCAGAAATTGCTGAGCCAATAATGGTGGCTAAATAGCGATATTTATCTACACTAATACCAACAGCATCGGCGGAAGAGGGGTTTTCACCAACCGCTCTAAGGAACAAACCAACTCTGGTTCTTTTCATGACAATAGCAACAGTTATTGCAACAGCAATGCCTAAATAGACAAGGATACCATAAGAGAAAAGAAGCTGAGTTAACCAGTTACTTTCAATAAAAGCTTTTGGGAAAAGAGTGGTGATATAGCGATGAGCAATCGTGGAAAAGCCCATAGTTACGGAACCATCTAACATTGAAGTGGCAAACGGATACAAACCAACACCTAAGGTAGTTAATGCTAAACCAGTGACGTTTTGGTTGCAACGCAACGTGACTGCAAAGAAAGAAAATAATGCGCCTGCTGCTCCGGCAAACAATAAGCAGAAAAGCAGTGGCATAAATAATGCCATAAACCAGTTAGCGTTACCTGCGCCACCAATAGCGTTTAAATAAACGTACCCACCAATTGCGCTACCCATAGCACCAATACACATAATGCCTGGCGTACCCAAATTTAAATGACCAGATTTTTCAGTAATGGTTTCACCAGCGGAGCCAAACAAGAAGACGGTGGAGAAACGGATTGAATCAATAATAATCGTTAAAAACATCGCTTATTTACCTCCTTCTAAATTGGTGTTAATGGTGTCTTTTTTCTTGAAAGAAATATTAAATTTCACTTTGAAGTTAATAAAGAATTCACTAGTTAAAATCGCGAGGAAGAAAAAGCCAGACAAGACTTTAGCAACTTCGCCACTATAACCTAAGTTACCCGCTGCGTTATTACTGCCAGTCGTAATAAATGAGTTTAATAAAGCATAAAGCATCATTTCTAAAGGATTAAAGTGACCGAGCCAACTAATCATAACCGCAGTAAAACCTCGGCCTCCAACGACTGCTTCGCTAACCGTATGACTAGCGCCGGCGACAATTAAGAATCCGGCAATGCCACACACTAAGCCACACACAAGCATCGTCCTAATGGTGACAAACTTAACATTAATGCCAACATATTCAGCAGTTCTTTCACTGCCATTAATAACAGAAATTTCATAGCCTTGTTTGCTGAATTTTAAATAACCCCAAACTAAAACAACCAAGACAATAATAATAATGATGCCGATGATGTATCTGTAACCACCGATTTCTGGAAGCCAACCTAATCTAGTGTCTTGATTAATAATACCAATCGAAGTGCTGGTCGGAGCTTTGTATCTTAGTGAGAATGAAGCGACAATACCCATTGCAACGTAGTTCATCATCAAGGTGAATAACGTTTCGTTGGTATTAAAAATTGCTTTAAAGAAAGCAGGAATAAACGACCAAAGCATACTAAAAGCTGCCGCGACAATTAACATGAGTAACAACGACAAAATATTAGGAAGAGATGGGGCGACAAACTTCATGATTATGGCCGCGCCCAAACAACCAATCAACACTTGCCCTTCAGCACCGATATTCCAAAACTTCATTTTAAAAGCTGGAGTGATGGCTGCCGCAATAAGAAGCAATAAACCAGCGTTCCATATGGTGGCAAGAATGGTGTTAGGTGAAAACATTGTGCCTTCATATAAATATAAATAAAAATCTAAGAAACTGCCTGGAGCAACAACGGTGGAAATAAGTCCACACAATAAGAAAGCGATTAATATGCAAACAACTTTTGTAATGACCATCGTTTTTTTAGTCACATCGCTGCGGCGAGAAATATGGACCAATGGTTTTCTTATAGCAGTATTTTCATTAGCCATTAGCATTTTCCTCCTTGCTGCGTTTAGTCATCAATAAACCAACTTCAATTTTATTAGTTTCTCTACAATTTAATATGCCAGCGATTTCGCCCTCTCTAAGCACCAATACGCGATCGCAAAGCGCTAAAATAACGTCCAAGTCTTCGCCAACATAGATAATGGCGGTGCCACGTTCTTTTTGTTCGTTTAAGAGGTGATAAATAAGATAAGAAGAGTTAATATCTAAGCCCCTTACTGGATAAGCGACCATTAAGACTTTTGGCTGAGAAGAAATTTCTCTACCGACCAAAATCTTTTGGATATTGCCACCGGAAAGTTTTTTGACAGGTGTATTCAAATCTGGAGTTTTGACTTCTAATTGGGTAACAACTTTTTCCGCTAGTTGTTCTGGTTGTTTCTTTTCCAAGAAAATACCCTTACCTTTTCTAAAACTGCGGAGCATCATGTTGTCAATAATGTCCATGTTTCCAACTAAGCCCATGCCTAATCTATCTTCTGGGACGAAAGATAATTTAATACCTAAATCACGAATTTCTAATGGCTTTTTACCTTTTAAGTCCATGATTTCATCTTCATAGAAAAGAATTTCTTCATTATTGACCATTTCGATTAATTCCTTGTTGTTCTTAGAAGTTAAATCGAGTGGTTGCTTTTTAAGATCGTCGCGGTGATAAAATTTCTTTTCCGCGGCCAATTCTCTAATTTGTTTAATGTCTTTATGGTAGAAAGTAACTGGTTTATCTTTTTTAGGATTGTGGAAAATAATTGTTCCTTCAGTATTTTTATTTAATCCTGCGATAGTTTCCAACAATTCTTTTTGGCCACTTCCTGAAATGCCAGCAATACCGATAATTTCGCTACCATTAACTTCAAAGGAAATGTTTTTTAAAACTTTGCGACCATCACGATTAGTCAAACTTAAATCTTGAATTTTCATTCTAACTTTTGTAGCAGAAATTTCACTGCGATGGATGTTTAAATCAATCTTGCGACCAACCATCATTTCAGTGAGAATTTCTTCGTTAGCTTTTTTAGTTAAAATATCACCGGCAATTGACCCTTTGCACAAAACAGCCACGCGATCGCTAATTTCTAAAACTTCATTTAATTTATGGGTGATGATAATAATTGATTTGTCTGCTTTTTTCATATTGCGTAAGACTTTAAATAAATGCTCGGTTTCTTGTGGCGTTAATACCGCAGTTGGTTCATCTAAAATCAAAACGTTTACTCCTCTAAAAAGAACTTTTACTATTTCTAAAGTTTGTTTTTCACTGACCGACATGGTGTTAACGATTTGCCATGGGTCAACTTTAAAGCCATATTTCGCACATATTTCTTCCATGCGCTTGGCGCTTTCTTTTAAGTTATAACCGCGATATGGGACACCTTCTTGTTCGGCAAGAGTTTTATAGTCTTTTCTTTTTAAACCCATAACCACATTTTCTACAGCAGTAAAAGTATCAACTAATTTAAAGTGTTGATGCACCATGCCAATGCGATATTTATATGCGTCGGCCGGCGATCTGATTTCAATTCTTTCACCGTAATAAAAAATCTCACCTTCATCAGGATAATAAATGCCAGCTAAAACGTTCATTAAAGAAGTTTTGCCAGAGCCATTTTCTCCTAGCAAAGATAAAATTTCTCCAGAATATAATTCGAGATCAACGTTTTGGTTGGCCACTACGCCACCAAACGATTTGCTAATCCCTTTTAATGCAATTGTTAATTCTTTTTTCATAATTTAAAGCCTATTCTAGCGGGGTGGTTGGCCCCGCTAGACAGTAATCAGTTGTTTATAGTAACTCAGTAAGGAGTTAATTAGGCAGCATCGCTAAGAACGTTAATGCCATCAATGATGACATCAAAGCTTGGAGCGGAGCGATATGTGGATTCGTGATAGAAACCACCTTCAACGAATAGAGTACCTTCTGGGTAATCAAATGTCCATTGTTTGCTTGGGGCCATATTTGCTTCAGTTGGAGCTACGCCACCAACGGTGAATTTGGTTGTATCAAACACTTTGCGAGTGCCAGCGACTAATTCAGCTTTGACTGCATCAACAGTGGCTTGGGTGTTTGGAGCGACGTTTTTGCCGAGTTCGGAAAGTTCAACAGAACCTTCAGCGAAGCCACCACACCAGTCATATGGAATTACTTCTTCATCAAGAACTGCGTTAACAACAAATTCATAGTATGGGGACCAGTTAATTCTAGAAGAAACCATGAATGTTTCTGGGCACTGTGCTGCTGT
The DNA here is from genome assembly GCA_964606005.1 of uncultured Staphylococcaceae bacterium. Taxonomy (GTDB): domain Bacteria; phylum Bacillota_I; class Bacilli_A; order RFN20; family CAG-826; genus RUG14515. The sequence goes on along the minus strand of CAZSEU010000025.1, from coordinate 11,645 downwards.
AGAACCATTATAAGAGACGTTTGGAACTTCTGCTTCTTCACAAGCAGATGGAGCACCATAGGAGTCAGCATGTTGACTAATTAAGACGGAACCGCCAGCGATTAAAGCGTTGGCAGCAGCTTTTTCAGCAACTTCATCATACCAAGAGTTGGTATATTTGACGTCCATTGTGACATCGTTAACCACGCTCTTAACACCGAGGAAGAATGAGGTGTAACCAGAAATAACTTCGGCGTAAGGGAATGCGGCAACGTAACCGATTTTTTTTGTGGCTGGGTCCATGGCTTGGAGTTTTAATCCAGCAACAACACCGGCGAGATAACGACCTTCATAAATAGAGGCGAAAGCGTTGTGGAAGTTTGGTAATTTTGTTTGAGCTGCTTTAGTACCAGTGGCGTGGCAGAACTCCACATCTGGATAATTTCTTGCGGCTTCAATCATGTAGTCTTCGTGTCCAAAACTATCAGCGAAGATAACCTTGCAGCCAGTTTCCGCTAAGTTTTCAGCGACTTCTTGGCATGTTTGATCTTCTGGGATATCCTCACGGACGACAGCAGTAAAGCCTAATTTTTTTGCACTGGCTCTGAATGCTTCGACAAAGTTTTTGTCGTAAGTGGACGAAGAGGCAGAGTGAAGGGCAATTAAGCCAACCTTCATACCTTTTGCAGGACCGCTATTGCAAGCGATCAATGATGCTGAGGCGGCTACCAACAAACCACCAAGAGCTACGATTCTGAGAACATTGTTTTTCATTAGATTCAATCTCCTTATAAATAAAAAACAGCTCCACTAATCGGAGCCTCTACTTTAAAGAATAACAAAGAAACAAACACACGTTGTTTCGAAAGTTATTATTCGTAGTGCTAGATATTACGGCCTAGCGTAGAGACAACCCACCAATTAGGGAAATATACGAAGCCAACGATTTTCGATCATCATTGACTTAATTATTATTCTTGATTTGGTGATAAATGTAAATAATAAAAACACCATTTTCCTTTTTTCTTTAGAAAACATGGTGTTTGTTAGACAAATATTAAGGTTTAGTAAGCTTCAATTGGAACGATGGAGATTACTTTGTATTTGTTTAATTCTTCTCTACCTTTTAATGGTGTTAATTCGACATAAAACAATATACCAGCGACTGTTGCTTGACTTAATTCAACGATTTGTGCAAGAGCTTTTGCTGAGCCACCAGTCGCTAATAAATCATCGACAATCAACACCTTATCACCTGGTTGAATGGAATCTTTTGAAATCTCCAAAGCTTCACTCCCATATTCAAGTTCGTATGATATTTTTGTGCCTGGAAGCGGTAGTTTTCCTGGCTTTCTAGCTAAAACGATACCTGCTTTGGTGGCCAAGCCTAATGGAACACCAAAAAGGAAGCCACGAGCTTCTGGGCAGATGATTTTGTTAAATTCAATTTTATTGTCCTTAAGTTCATCAACCATCACATCGATGACTTTTTGGCAGTAGTCTATGTTTTCAAATACAGGAATGATGTCTTTAAAAACAATGCCTTCTTTTGGAAATCCTGGAACACTTCTAATGTACTTGTCGGCCTCTAAAACGACTTGCTGCTTCTTATTCATGATTAAAACCTCATTATTCTGCTTTGTGGTTCGCTGACATTAATAGGGCGAATCATCAATCAGATTGTTTTTTATAAAAACGCACTTATTATGTTAGCCGAAAGACATGGTAAAAACAATTGAAAAAATTGGTTGCATTATTTTGGTCGTGTGGTAAAGTTTTAGTCAAAGAATTATGATGGAAAAAAGAGTTCGAGACGAAAAAATCCCTGCAAAACAAGGGGTAATAATCGCCCTCAAAACCCTTTTTATTTCCATTATTGTTTGTTGAACGACCCCTTAATTGTTGGGTCTTTTTTTTGCGAAAGGAGAACTATATGTCTACAAACAACCTTATCTACGGAATCGAAGGCAAACCAAGCTTTGGTAAACTTTTGGTTTTCGCTTTTCAACAAGTATTAGCTGTTTTAGCAGCAACGATTGCTGTTCCGGCAATCATTGGTCTACCAGTTCAAATCCCATCTGCAATTTTAGGTGCAGGTTTGGGTACTCTCGTCTATTTACTTTTCACTAAATTCAAATCACCAGTAGTAATCTCAAGCTCATTTGCTTTCTTAGGTGCTTTGTCTAATGCTTTAGCATTTGGCTACATGGGCATCTTGCTCGGTGGCTTATTCGCTGGCTTAGTGTATGTAATTATTGCCCTTGTGGTGCGCTTTGCTGGCACTGCTTGGATCGATAAACTAATGCCTCCAGTCATCATTGGTCCTACTGTTGCGTTAATCGGTTTATCTTTAGCCGGCGCGGCAATGGGTGATATTATCAAAGCCAACAGCGATCCAGTTAACGGTGGATATAATCTCGTTGCTTTATTGTGTGGCTTAGTCACATTTATGACCATTGTTATTTGCTCTGTTCAAGGTAAATTCAAAAGTGCACGCTTAGTGCCATTCATCCTCGGTATTGGTGCGGGGTATGCAGTTGCCTCTATATTCACAATCATCGGTAATGTTGCAAATCTGGATTACTTAAAAATTATAAATTGGAGTCCGATTGTCGATAACTTCAAAAACCTATCAGTCGAATCTTTTGTTACTTACCCACGCTTCGCATTAATCGAGGGCATTCAAGAATTGATTTCTGGTAATGTTGGCGCCGATGTTTTGGGCGCAAATCCAAACGCTACCGTTATTACTTTGGCCGGTGTTGCTGAAGTCGCTTTAGCTTTCGTGCCAGTCGCCTTTGTTGTCTTCGCTGAACACATCGCTGACCACAAAAACTTAAGTTCCATCGTCGGTCATGACTTATTAAAAGAACCAGGCTTAACTAGAACCTTGTTAGGCGATGGTGTCGGCTCCATGGTTGGTACAGCTTTTGGTGTCTGCCCAAATACGACATATGGCGAATCAGTTGGTTGTGTTGCAATTACAAGAAATGCTTCTGTTAGAACAATTTTTGTCGCAGCAATTATGCTTATCGTCCTTTCCTTCTTAACCCCTCTAACAGCTTTATTAAGAACCATCCCAAGTTGCGTCATGGGTGGTGTTTGTTTAACTCTTTATGGTTTTATCGCTGTTTCTGGTTTCAAAATGTTCCAAAAAGTCGATTTAAATAACAATAAGAATTTATTTACCATTTCTGCAATTCTTATTGCTGGCATCGGTGGATTATCAATTCAAATCCCTTACGCCATTGACAGTGGTACTGGCGCAGTTACCTCGACAATTCAAATTACCTCTATCGCTACGGCATTATTTTTAGGTATTATAACTATGGTAGTTTGTAACGCTATTGAAAAGCGTAACAACCAACAACAGGCGTCAAATAAAGATGCTGATTTAGATGAATAATGGAATGTGGGGAAAAAAAGAAATGACTTACAAAAATTATCCAAACGTGACAATCTTAGAACATCCATTACTCAAGCACAAAATCACCAAATTAAGAGATAAAAAAACAAAAACCAATGAGTTTAAAAGTTTAGTTAAAGAAATCTCCATTTTGGAAGGTTATGAAGCTTTGAAACATCTTAAAACCAACTTAGTGGAAATCGAGACTCCAATCGAAAAAACCATGCAACCAGTAGTGGATCGCAAATCACTATGCTTCGTTCCAATTCTTAGAGCGGGCTTAGGCATGGAAGATGGGATGCTCGAATTAGTTCCAGGTTGCACATGCGGTCATATCGGTTTGTATCGCGACGAAGTGACTAAGGAACCAGTTGAATATTACTGTAAATTACCAAGTGATATTGCTGAAAAGGATGTTTATCTCTTAGATCCAATGTTAGCGACAGGCGGCTCCGCGAATGATGCGGTCAAAATGTTGAAAAGACATGGCGCCCAACGCATTACCTTCATTTGTATTATTGCGGCTCCAGAAGGCGTTGAAGCTTTCTGTAAAGCCAATCCAAATATTCCACTCGTCATCGGCGCTTTAGATCGCTGTTTGAACGAAAAAGCTTATATTGTCCCTGGTCTCGGCGATTGCGGTGACCGCATCTTCGGAACTACCAGTGGCACAACGAGCGATCATTAATTACATCAATTTGCTTATCTAATAAAATTGAATTCCTTTCAGTTGAAAGAGGGAAAGAAAGTTATGACAAACAAAGAACAAGTATTACTATTTTCTTTAACATCTTGTGAAGAGTTGACTAACAAGGTGGCAAAAGAACTCGGGCTCAAAAGATCTTCTGCGACATTAAGGCGTTTTGCAGATAACGAAATTTTTGCTCGTCCTGATGTGGATGTCAAAGACAAAGATTGTCTCATCATCCATTCGACCTGTAATCCGGTGAACGATCGTTTGATGGAATTACTAATTTTCATTGATGCTTTAAAAAGAGCAAAAGCGAAATCAATTACCGCGATCATCCCTTATTATGGCTATGTGCGCCAAGATCGCATTATTGATATCGGCGACCCCATCAGCGCAAAACTAGTTGCTAGTTGTTTAAAAGTGGCGGGCGTTGATCATGTCGTGTCCATTGATTACCATAGCGATAACATGGCTTCCTTCTTTGAAGACATGAAGGCAACTCCATTATTTTCAACCGAAGTGTTTGCTGACTATTATCAAAAAAGACTTAAGAAATTCAAAATTTCTCTTAATGATGTAGTAATCGTTTCTCCTGATAAGGGAGGTTTAGATCGTGCGACAAATTTATCTAACGCATTAGGTGGCTTACCAATTGCCGTCATGAATAAATTTCGTCCAGAACCAAACAAAGCAATGATCACTAATATTAGAGGCGCTTCTGTTGCCAATAAATACTGTTTAATGATTGATGATATCATCGATACTGGTGGCACCATTATGGCGGCTTCTAAAGAGTTATTAAATAACGATGCTAAGGGTATCTTAATCTGTGCTTGCCATGGTATTTTTTCCAAAAATGCATTGGCCAAACTTTATCGTTGTGGCATCTTAGATATCGCAATTAGCGATTCTATCCCACAAGAAGAAGATGTGGTATCCATCGTCTCCTTAGCGCCAGTAATCGCCAAGTTCATTGACGAAAATTACTAGACAAAACAAAACAAAATTGTACTGCCCTAAACAAAAATTGTTTGGGGCTTTTTTCTTGTTTGCATTTGTGAAGCATAGCAAACAATAAGTTGAATAATTATTTTTATAATAATCTACTTTTATTTTATATTGAAAAATGACTGGTGAAAAAAAGAGAAAAAGTCATTAACAAGCGCGCGTTAATGGCTTATACTTTATAAGTGTTTTTCTAGTCAAACATGCAAAAGGAGACTCTATGAAATACGATATCGTGATTGTTGGAGCCGGCCCTAGTGGTTATTTTTGTGCTTATGAATTAGCTAAAAAAGACCCATCTCTCAAAATCTGTTTAATCGACAAAGGCCTCTCTATTGAAAAAAGACGCTGTCCGATTCTTGAACGTAAATTAACTAAATGTCCAAGAAACGCGAAAGGTTACCAAGAATGCTTCCCAGCTTGTTCCATTACTAACGGCTTTGGTGGCGCTGGTGCTTATTCTGACGGCAAATTTAATATCACCACAGAGTTTGGCGGTTGGTTACAAGATTATATGGATGATGAAGATTTATTAGATCTTATTCATTATGTCGACCATATCAATTTAAATTATGGTGCGACCCCAGTCATCACTGATCCTTTCACTCCTGAAGTGCGTGAAATCGAAAAGAAAGCAATGTCGGTTGGTTTAAAGCTTTTACATAGTAAAGTCCGCCATTTAGGCACTGAAGAAAACTTAAAAATCTTAACTAAAATTTATTACGACTTAAAAGATAAAATTGATTGCCACTTCTCAACAGCAGTTAAAGACATCGTTGTTAAAGATGGTAAAATTACTGGTGTTATTACTGATAAAGGTCAACAATTCGAGGCCGAATATGTATTACTTTCTGTCGGTAGAGAGGGGAGTCAATGGCTCGCCAAGATGTTCGAACACTACGATGTTGAAATGACACAAAACCAAGTCGATATCGGCGTGCGTATTGAGTGTCCAAACCTTGTCATGGAAGAAATTAATAAACATTTATACGAAGGCAAATTCTTATTTAAAACTACCACCAATAGCACAGTAAGAACTTTCTGTTCTAATCCTGGTGGTCACGTCGTTATGGAAAACTATGAGGGTGTTGTTAACGTTAATGGCCACTCATATAGCGATCCATCTCTTTCAAGTGAAAATACGAATTTTGCATTACTTGTCACTCATCACTTTGAAGAACCATTCAAACAACCAAATGAATATGCTTTGAAAGTGTCTTCAATTGCCAACCAATTAGCATGTGGCAGCGTTTTAGTGCAACGCTATGGGGATTTGTTGCAGGGTAGAAGAAGTACTGTTAAACGCATTAAAGAAGGCTTTGTCATGCCAACATTAAAAGAAGCAATTCCTGGCGACTTAGCACTATGTTTACCACAAAAAACTCTTCAATCAATTATTGAAATGATTAAAGTGCTCGACCACATTACTCCAGGTATTGCTACAGAACATACCTTGTTATATGGTGTCGAAGCCAAATATTATAGTGCCCACCCAGAAATCGATAATAAGCTAGAAGTCAAAAAGATTTCGAATCTTTACGTCGGTGGTGATGGGGCGGGATTGACCCGTGGCTTGGCGCAAGCCGGTGCGTGCGGAGTCTATGTTGCTCGCAACATTTTACAGAAAATTCAGAAAAAATAAGAAGGAGGCAATAGCCAATGAGATGTGTCGGTGTCACCGCCCGCGGTATTCGACTCCCAGTTCTAAAAACCGGAGACGATCTTACAAACCATGTAGTAGAAGCAGTGTTGAAAGCTTCTGCTAACGAACCCTTTAATTTCCGTGACCGCGATGTTGTCGCCATCACAGAATCAATCGTGGCTCGCTGCCAAGGTAACTATGCATCAATCGATGCTATTGCGAAAGATGTAAAACAAAAAACTGGCGGAGGCACAGTTGGTGTTATTTTCCCTATTCTTTCTCGCAACCGTTTTGCAATTCTTTTAAAAGGCATTGCAAAAGGTGTTAAAAAAATCATCTTAATGTTTTCATATCCACGTGATGAAGTCGGCAATGCATTAATTAATGACGAAGAAATTTATGAAAAAGGTATCAATCCATATAGTGATGTTCTTTCTTTAGAAAAATATCGTGAAGTTTTTGGTTATCGAGTTCACGAATTTACCGGTGTTGATTATATTAATTACTACATTGAACTCATTAAAGAAATGGGTGCAGAAGTGGAAGTTGTTTTTGCTAATCACGCTGATGCGGTGCTTAAATATACAGATGTCGTCATCGCTTGCGATATTCACACTCGTAACGCCACCAAGCGCTTATTACTCGATAAAGGAGCGAAAGTTGTTTTAACTCTTGCTGATCTTATGAATGGTCCTATCGATGGTTCAGGATATAATTCAAAATATGGTTTATATGGCTCAAATAAATCCACAGAAGAAAGTGTTAAACTTTTCCCTAGAGATGCACAACAACTCGTGGAAGAAGTGCAACAAATTTTGCTTGAAAAAACTGGTAAACACATCGAAGTAATGATTTATGGCGATGGTGCTTTCAAAGATCCTCAAGGTAAGATTTGGGAATTAGCCGATCCAGTTGTTTCTCCATTTTTTACCAAGGGTTTGTTGGGCACTCCAAACGAATTAAAGCTCAAATATTTAGCGGATAATGCTTATCAAAATCTTTCTGGCGATAAACTCGCCGCAGCAATTAGAGATGAAATCAAAACAAAAGAAAAAGATTTATTCGGTAAGATGGCAAGCGAAGGTACCACCCCAAGACAAATAACCGATTTACTCGGTTCTCTGTGCGATTTAACATCTGGCTCAGGCGATAAGGGTACACCAGTCGTTCTCATTCAAGGATATTTTGATACTTATGCAGATGAATAAAAACAAGATTGCTTTTGATAATAAAAAATATTTGAAAATTCAAAGCCAAGAGATTATAAAACGTATCAATTCCTTCGGTGGCAAACTATATCTCGAATTTGGTGGCAAGTTATTTGATGACTTCCACGCGGCGAGAGTTTTGCCTGGTTTCCAACCCGACTCTAAACTACAAATGTTATTGACCTTAAAAGATAATGCGGAAATCGTTATGGCGGTCAATGCTGACGATATTAAATCTAACAAAGTTCGCAATGATTTAGGTATTACTTATGAATCAGAAGTCGAACGCTTAATTGATGCCTATAAAGCGGCTGGATTATACGTTTCTAGTGTCGTTTTTTGTTTTTATGAAGATGGACCAGTCCTCAAAGCCTTTGCAACAAAATTACGTAAAAACGGCATAAAAGTTTATAAGCATTATCGTATTGCCGGATATCCTCACAACCTAGTTTCGATTTTTGGTAGTGACGGCTTTATTAAAAATGATTATGTGGAAACGACTCGTTCGTTAATCGTTGTGACTGCGCCTGGTCCTGGCAGTGGAAAAATGGCAGTTTGTCTTTCTCAACTTTATCACGATATGATCCACGGCAAAAAATCGGGTTACGCGAAATATGAGACGTTCCCAATTTGGAATTTGCCTCTCAAACATCCGATTAACTTGGCTTATGAAGCGGCGACTGTAGATTTAGCAGACGTCAATATGATTGACCCATATCATTTAGAAGCATATGGTCTTTCGGCCACTAACTACAACCGCGATATTGAAACTTTCCCATTACTAAGAACAATTTTTGAAAAAATATATGGCACTTCTCCTTATAAATCTCCAACCGATATGGGGGTTAACATGGTAGGCTTTGCAATTACCAACGAAGAATTAGCTCGTAAAGCATGCAAACAAGAAGTCATTCGCCGTTATTATCAAGCGAAGAAAAATGTTTATTTAGGTAAATTTCAAGACGACACCATTGTTAAAGAAGAAGCAATCATGACTGAGTTAGGACTCACGATTGATGATCGTCCTGTTGTTAAAGCTTGTTTAGAAAAAGCAAAAAAATGCAAAGAAAGAACAATTGCTATTCAACTACCTAACGGCAAAATAATTACTGGCAAACGTTCAATATTATTAGGTGCTCCCGCTGCTGCTTTACTTAATGCCCTTAAAACTCTAGGTAAAATTGATGATAGTTTACACTTGATTTCTCCTCATGTTATTTCGCCGATTTCTGATCTTAAAACCGGGCCACTTCAAAAAGAAAATCCGCGAATTCGCGCGGAAGAAATTTTGATTGCGTTAGCCATTCAAGCTAACAACAACTCCTTATCAGAGTTAGTCTTAAAGCAATTACCAAAATTAAATGGTTCCGAAGCACATGCTTCCTGTCTACTTTCCGAAGCGGACTTAAGAACCCTAACAGCTTTAGGAGTTAATGTCACTGAAGAACCAGTTGGTTACGCTCATCGCCTGTACTTCAAAAATATTAATTAAATTATTAAACTATTTAGCGTCACCTTGTGTGGCGCTTTTTTTGTCTTTTTGATTTAAGAAATAGCGGTAAATAAATATAAAAGCAATGCCGGCGATTACCATAATAATTGCCCAAAACTGAGAAGGAGACATGCCCGGCACAAAGCCACCGCGGTCATCATCCCTAAGATATTCAATTAAAAAGCGCCAGACGCCATAACTGATTAAATAAATGCCTAGATTATATCTAATTTTATATTTGAAATAGAAAACTATCATCACCCCGGTGAGAAGGAAAAGGAATGCCGCTTCAAAAAGCTGAGTGGGAACAACTTCAGTCGCCGTGGATTCAAAATGAATGCCGTACCAAGCTTCAGTTGGCAGGCCATAACAACAACCCGCGAATACACAACCAACGCGACCAAAAGCATGAGCGATAGTAATGGAAATTGGAGCGAATTGTAATAATTCAAATAGTCCCTTATTCATGTTGGCTTTTAAGATGTTGCCCTTTTTAAGGCGCGGATTAATCACATAAATAAATAAGAAATAAATACCTAAATAACTAATCACCCCACCGATTAACCCTCCTAAGAAAGTCATTCTTCCGGAAATAACAAAACCGGCAGACGGGTCAGCTAAATAGTCATAAAAACTTTGGAATATAAGCGCGGAAAATAAACCGACCATAATAGCGAAAATACCAATTAAAATAATCGTATCGGAAGCGCTAGAAGAGTAGCCGCTTTTTTTCATCGCGATAATGGTAAAGGCGATGCAAGCAATTAATCCGACAAGAAAGAAGATGGTATATAAATCCACTTCTAGTCCGAAAAAATTAAATAAGGTATCAGGATACATGTTGTTTCTCTAATTTGTATAAAGTGTAGATAATATGAACTGCACATAATATACCACAGACGGTTGTTAAAATCCAAAACACAAGATCCCATGGTTCGCCATTTGCGATATAAGCGGTTAATAATCCACCGAAATTAAATACCGCATGAATAATTACGCACAACCAAATGTTGCGCGTCTTAAACATGACCACAGAAAGCATCGCTCCAATTAAGAATGAATAAGCGATTTGGAGCAAGACACCACCAATCCACGCTCCAGATAATAGATTAGTGAGATGAATAAACGAAAAGATCATAGAGGCCACTAAGGTTGTCCATACGTAGCGATATTGTTTGTATCTAAAATAGTTATAAACAACGTTTATGACTAGACCTCTAAAAACAAATTCTTCAAGTAGGGCAATGGTAATCACGTAGACGATGAAAAGGGCGATTAATTCCGGCCTAACGATGGTTACATCGCCCGAAATAAGCGCAGACCAAGGAATATTAACTATCGCCACTAAGAAGCAGGGAATCGCCCAAATGATTTGGCGCCACACTCCTCTTCTAACCGAAAAAAACATCAAGTTGCCCTTGATATACAACACCCAAACAAACAAACAGCAAATCGAAAGGCGAGAAATAACGTTACATAATAGTTCGTTAGCAACTGGGTCGGATAAAATTTTTGTTTGGCGAAATTCGAAAAAGAAAAGGCAAAATAGCGCTAAAGCAAATAAAGACACGGTAATTATCAAATTCGAATATCTTTTCATAAGTTTATTATATGGTTGAATAAACAAAAAGCGCAATTATGCGCTTGTCGTTTTGAGTTTTTCATATTCATCATCGCCGACAGGGTTGACGATGGAATAACCAACATTTACTAAGTGATCGGCGACTCTTTCTAGTTCGCTAATTAACGAAGTAAAGAAGGCAGAGTTTTCAATTTTACAAAGATTGTTTTGGATTCTGTCATAGTGTTGACAACTTAAAACGAGTTTCAAATCATCCGTTTGAGTTTCTAAGTAGTGAAGCTTTTTAAGATCAACTTTGGAGTTTTTATCGAAAATTTTATAAGCTAGTTCAAACATTTCTTCAACCACAACATACATTGATTCAATTTGCCCTTTAGCGATATCAGAAAATGATAAATCTGCAGCGACCATACGCAAAGAAGATTCATAAAAATTATAGGCATGATCACCGATACGTTCAATGTCATTAATGACATGGAAATAACTACCGATAATTTTTTCATCCGCTAAAGAAACACTATGAGATAAGTTGATTAAGAAAGAAGTGATCGTTTGGTTGATATAATCGATTTTTTCTTCATTTTCAATTATATCTTTATCTTCGTGATAGTCTTGCGTCATGATGCGATTATAACCACGC
>CAZSEU010000024.1:15625-16866 GCA_964606005.1 uncultured Staphylococcaceae bacterium | reverse complement strand
TAGAATCAAAGATTTAATCAACCGAAATAACCTTTAATTAATCTCTAGGTAATGTTTTTTTAATGAACTAGTAAAGCGACATATCACTTGTTTTTGATGGCTATTTTCTCGGATATTATTTGTTAATGTTCTCAAAGAGAAATATTTCTTAAGGGCTTTGAATTGGTATACAATAAAACTTAGACAAACGGAGGGCGCATTATGGTAATCAAAATCTATGATAAAAACGATGAAATGGGACTATTAGATTTATTATACGATGAAGGCGAAGAATGGATTGATTATTACAACCAAAATGGACGTGAAAAATTGATTCGAGCATTAGCTTCTAGCATTGCTTATTTGGCGTATGAAGGTAATATAGTAATTGGCTATATTAGAGCGCGCGAGGATGATGGATTTGGTGTTTATATATATGACTTGCTCGTTAGAAAGAGTTATCGCGGACATAATATTGGCAAGCAATTAATGGAGCACATTGCATCCAAGTATTTTGACCAAACTATATATGTTATGAGCGATGTTGATAATTATTATGAAAAGGTTGGTTATCAACGCGTTGGCTCAATATTTGAAATTAAAAGAGAAAAATAAATAAAGGCTTCGAAAATAGCTATGCAACGCATCTTTATATTACTTTTATAAAGCTGAATGCAAAGATCGACCATTAGAAAAAATACTAAGGCAATAAAGTCCTTAGTTTTTTTGTGGTAAAATAAATGAAAGTTCATATTTAGCAAAAATGGTCGAGATTTTCGACTTTATTTTTCTTTAATATAAAAACGTCAAGAGGTGAAGAGAATGGATGAACACATCACTGCGATTCAAAGAATGCAAGATTATATTGCCGAACATTTGTATGAAGAAATTTCTTTTTTTGATGTTGCGAAAGTGTCTTTATTTTCTCCGTGGCACGCTAGACGTTTGTTTTTAGATTTCTTAGGTGTAAGTCCGGCCGATTATATCCGAAAACTAAGATTAAGAAGCGCAGCGTTGAAGCTTCGGGATGAAAAGGCAAAAGTAATTGATGTGGCTTTAGAGCATGGCTTCAATAGTGTCGATGGTTTTCAAAGAGCGTTTTATAAAGAGTTTGGTTGTAATCCAAAAGAATACGCTAATCATCCTGTGCCATTACAATTATTCACTTCTTATGACATTGCTTATCGTAAATTTGAAAGGAAAGAAAAACAAATGAGTGCAAAAAGTGTATTTATTACAGTAGTTGAAAAACCAGCTCGCAA
>CAZSEU010000024.1:4166-15525 GCA_964606005.1 uncultured Staphylococcaceae bacterium | reverse complement strand
AGGCGAAATACTTGATGTTTCAAGGAGAACCATTTGAAGAAGAAGACTTCGAACAAGCTATTGGTGATCTTTGGGAGGCAGAAAAAAAGTATGACCCCACTATTATTGGTTATGAATGGGATAAAACTAATCCAAGAATTCAATTAGAGCCAGTTGGCAAAAGAGGCTATATTGAATTACTTCCAATTAAATAACAATTTGTTAGAATAACAACAAACAACATTTGGGTGTGACTAAAATTTCACACCTTTTTGTATTAACTTAAAGTGAACTTCATCATGTTATAATATAAATATATTTTTAACATTACTGTTTTTTTAGGCGGTTGAAGCATGAACAAAATGAGAGAAGAAATGATTGCTCCTTGTGGAATGAACTGTAGTTTATGTCGTGCCGCTCAGTTTAAAGAAATGGACTTAAATAAACTTGGTTTCCACAAAATGTATTGCGCTGGTTGTCTTCCAAGGGGAAAAAACTGTACACACATGAAGGATGCTTGTGAAATACTTGGTAATGGTAGAGTACGCTTTTGCTTTGAGTGTGAAAACTATCCTTGCAAACGATTAAAGTCTTTAGACAAACGCTATAAAACAAAGTACCAAATTAGTATGATAGATAATCTCAATTACATTAAACAATTTGGAATGGAACAATTCTTAAAGAAAGAATATGACAAATGGCAGTGCTCCAATTGTGGAGAGCTTATTTGCTGCCACAATGGTTTGTGTTTAAATTGTGAAACAGATAAGCTACTCGCTAATAAAAAGTATCGTTGGGATGATGATTCTAAAAAATAGTTTTATCATTCCACTAATTTTCATATAAAACTATAAAAACCACACTCCAAATTTGTTTGTTTTTTTATAAAAAAACACCGCAAGAATAATCTATGCGGTGATAACGGAATCAAATTTATTACGTAAAATTCCAGGTTTGCTTTACTTCATTTTTCTGAAGCAATCGCTGCAGTAAACTGGGCGACCATCGCGTGGTTGGAAGGAAACTTGGCAATCAGCGCCACAATTTGCGCAGACAGCTGGGAACATTTGACGGTTTCCGTTTCTGTCACCATTGTTGCGAAGACCTTTTTTGGCATCACGGCATGGTTTGCAGCGTTGTGGTTCATTGGTGTAACCCTTCTCAGCGAAGAATTCTTGTTCACGAGCAGTGAAAGTAAAGCTTTGTCCGCAATCTTTGCAGACGATTGTTTTGTCTTTGTACATGACTTACCTCTATTATTTTTTATTGTTATCACTTCTATGTATAACAACGTCTCATTAAACTCCATAAAAACATTAAAGTCAACAAGTATTTTAATGGAGATAGGTTTTTCAAACATAAAAATATAATTACTTAAAAAAAGCTATTACTTTTTAAGAAAAAAATGAAAATTTGCACTCCTTTGACTGACAACTTTTTATCATCAAATCATTATTTTTTTAATTAAAGAGGCCTTGGGATAATAGTGTGGCGAGAAAAAAATATTATCGAATAAAAGCATTTTATAAAGTTTCTTCTTGTGGTTTTTCTTCACTTCTTAAAGCCTCACGTTTTTTAACCCTTTTTTGGTTTAATTTCCAAAAGAAAAAAGTTAATAAAGCAAAGAGAAGCCAAGCAACAACCATAACAATCCAGCCCCACCAATATTTGCTCAGTAATCCATAGCCAAATGTGCTGGTTGCTGTGTCAATTCCCCGAGTTAATAAAGAACAAAAGAAGATAAAAGTAAATTTCATTTTCGCAGTGCCACTTAGAATAGTTACTAAATCGTCTGGTAAAGGCAACAACATTCCTAACGGATAAAAAACCCAACCTCTATTTAACCAATTAACGATTTTTTCAGTCTGTTCTTTATCTTTGAGAAGCCATTCTAATAGTTTTCCGCCACCCACTCTACCAATCCAATAAAGAAGCAAAGTCGCCAACCAGATCGATATCCAGGAGGTTAGCCATACTTTCCATAATTGGTCGTTAAAGACAATGGCAATTGGAACGGTAATGATCTGATTTGAAACCGGAATAAAAATAACTTGCACAATTTGTAATAGGCCAATGACTATCCAAAAATAAACGTTATCGCCTAATTCATCGCGCAAATTACGGAAATCTTGTTCGGTAGTTAATCCAGACCATCTTAATATAAGATAAGCAATCAAAGTTATGAGCAAAAAGACCGCAATAACGATCAAACTTTTGATAATCGTGGTCTTATACTTCTGGAAAAATTGTTTCATGCGATAATTATATATTTTTATCTTAATATCTACTAGAATAATGAACGTATGAATTTTGAAATCGTTTTAGCGACTAATAACAAACATAAATTAAAAGAAGTACGCGCTATTCTTTCTCCTCACGGTATTACAGTGTATGGTCTTCAAGATGTGAATCTAAAAGTTCCTGAAGTCGAAGAAACAGGCGATACCTATGCTGAGAATGCGCTATTAAAAGCGCAAGCAGTACAAAAGTTTACAAATTTACCCATTATCGCTGATGATTCTGGTCTCGAGGTGGTTGGTTTAAACAATGAACCGGGTTTAACTAGTGCGCGTTATGCTATTAATTGTGGCGGACATTATCAAGCCATGTTAGAAATCAATAAAAGACTTGAAAACAATCAAAATAGATCGGCAAAATTTGTCTGCAACATCATTTTATTAAACGTCGAAAATCGTCCTTTAATTTTTGAAGGAATTGCCGAAGGCTATATCGCTACTCAACCAATTGGCGAAGGTGGATTTGGTTACGATCCAATCTTTGTCTTAAAAGACGGGGATCGTCCAATGGGATTAATGAATGAAATAGAAAAAAATCAAGTTAGTCACCGCGCAAAAGCTTTGAAAAAATTACTTATTTACTTAAAAATAAATGGCCTTATTCCATTCAAAGTGGAAGATGACCATCATCATTAATATAGGTTAATTATATTGTAAAATTTATTCAGTCAAACGCTTAATGGAAACATAGGCGTTTTTTATGATTTCTTTTTTGCTTTCATTAACAAAATATTCGCCATTATGATATAAGATTTTGCCGTTAATCATCGTTAATAAAACATTACCCTTGTTGGCAGCATACACTAAATTAGCAATAATATCGTGATTTGGTTGCATATTAGGAGCGTGCAAATCAATCATGATAAGGTCGGCTAGTTTATTAACGGCTAATATGTCAGCCTCATGCAAACTCATGGCTTTTGCTCCATTTACAGTAGCCATCTTTAAAATATCAAAAGCAGAAATAGCAATTGGATCTTTGTTAACAAGCTTTTGTAAAACGGCGGCTAAATACATTTCCTTAAACATATCTAAACTGTTGTTACTTGCAGGTCCATCTGTCCCTAAAGCAACATTAATGCCAGCTTTTATATATTTAGTTAAAGGAGCAATACCAGAAGCAAGTTTAGCATTACTCGCAGGGCAAGAGACGATAAAAAGGTTGTGTTTCTTAACTAGTTCTATTTCTTCATCGTTTAAATAAATGCCGTGATATAAACCACCACCATTATCGTATAATCCTCTAGTTACTAAATACTTAAGAGGTGGCATATTATAACGTTCGATGCATTCTTTGACTTCTTGTTCTGTTTCAGCAACGTGGGTGAAAAATGGAGAATGACTTAAAGCCAAAGCTTCTTTGGTTTTTATGAAGCAATCTTCATTACTTGTATATTCAGCATGAAAGCCAATCATATAAGTAACAAGAGAATCTTTTTTGTTATTAAAGCGATTGTATAGTTCGTTCAACTGTATGGGCGAAAGCTTTTCAGCATTATAAGCACCAAGCAGCACAGTTCTCATCCCAAAACTTTCGGCTGTTTCAGCAGAAGCTAGTGGATAAAAATAATGTTCAAAAACTGTAGTAATTCCACTTGATAAATATTCCAAATACGCAAGTTTATTCAAGTTAACAATGTCATTAAAAATAAGCCGTTCTTCTTTAGGAAAAACAACATTGAATAACCAATCTTGTAAAGCAACATCATCGGCTTTACTGCGTAAAAACACCATGGCACTATGTGCATGAGCGTTCTTAAAGCCAGGCATAAGTAAATTACCATCACACTCGATAACACGATCAAATGGCACATATTTATTACTTTCCTTACCGATATAAGCAATGCGGTTATCAATAACAAGTAAATCGCCCTCTGTTATATTGGCGTTTTTCATTGATAAAATCTTTGCGTTTTTGAATAATATTTTGTTTGGCATCAGTATCTTTATATTTTATATAATTAAACCCTTTTATTCAATGTTTGATTATTGACAATTACTTTACAATTAGTAAGGCGTTTGCTATGCTAACAAGGTAAAGCAAAGAAGGAAACAAGTAAGCTTAAATGAGTTTTTTAGAGAGTGGATGGTTGCTGAAAATCCATAAATAGTTTAAGCCGAATACATTCTGGAGCTGCTTCCTGAACATTCCAAGTAGGGATAGACGGGTGCGCCCGAGATAGCGCTGTGTCCAGCACACACGAAGGGATAGTTCGCGAGAATTATCTAAATAGAGGTGGTACCACGTTAATTGCGTCCTCTGTTCCTTTTTGGAGTAGAGGTTTTTTGTTAGAAGGGGTAATTATGCAGATTTACGAAGAATTACAACGTCGCGGTCTAATCGCGCAAGTGACAGACGAAGAAGAAATTAAGAATTTAATCAATCGTGGCGGTGCGAAATTTTATATCGGTATTGATCCAACCGCTGATTCTTTACATGTTGGTCATTTTATGGCTTTGTGTTTAATGCGCAGACTACAATTAGCAGGCAATCAACCAATTGTTCTTATAGGCGGTGGCACAAGCATGATTGGCGATCCAAGTGGTCGCACTGATATGCGTTCCATGCTCTCCGAAGATCAAATCGGTAAAAATATTGAACGCTTTAAACAACAAATTTCCCACTTTATTGATTTAAGTGAAGGAAAAGCAATCTGGGTTAATAATGGCGATTGGCTAAAAAATTTAAATTATGTTGAGATGCTAAGAGATGTTGGTGCTTGTTTCTCGGTTAACAAGATGTTAGCTGCCGAATGTTATAAGCAACGCATGGAAAAAGGCTTAACATTTTTAGAGTTTAACTACATGATTATGCAAGCTTATGACTTTTATTATCTCCATACCCACTATGGCTGCAACATGCAGTTTGGTGGGGATGACCAATGGAGCAATATGCTTGCAGGCACAGAATTAATTAGAAAGAAAACTGGCAAGGATGCTTATGCATTAACAATTCCTTTATTAACAAATAGCGAAGGACAAAAAATGGGTAAATCCGTAAAAGGTGCACTATGGTTAGATAAAGACAAAACATCGCCATACGATTTTTACCAATACTGGCGTAATGTCGATGATGCTGACGTTGATAAGTGTTTAAAGATGATTACTTTCTTGTCGCTTGAAACTATTGATGAAATGGTTAATTGGCCAGGAGAAAGAATTAATGAAAAAAAAGAAATTCTCGCTTTTGAAATTACGAAGATGATTCATGGCGAAGAAGAGGCTGCAAAGGCACAAAGTGCGGCAAGAGCTTTATTTTCTGGTGAGGGCGATGATAGCAATATGCCAACAACTGAAGTGGCGGATGAAATTGGTTTATTAGACTTATTAGTATTAACTAAATTAGCCTCTTCAAAAGGAGAAGCCAGAAGACTAATAGAACAAGGAGGTATTTCTCTTAACGGAGAAAAAGTAAGCGATGTGAACTTTAAAGTTACTCGTGAACAACTTGTTGAACCTTTAAAAATTAAAAAAGGGAAGAAAATCTTCCATAAAGTTATTTTGATATAAAATTTTATCGTTCGACGAAGGTTACTTTCCCAACAAAAGAAGGGCTATTGTCAACTTGAACTTCAACGAATTTAGGATTGACATCGTTAGTGAAAATACTGACGGTGTCTTTTTCTTTAATTTCTTTTATGTAGTTTAAACTAATGAAACTTG
Organism: uncultured Staphylococcaceae bacterium; assembly: GCA_964606005.1. Taxonomy (GTDB): domain Bacteria; phylum Bacillota_I; class Bacilli_A; order RFN20; family CAG-826; genus RUG14515. Next base: position 9,586 of record CAZSEU010000024.1, on the reverse strand, counting down.
GTCGATTGGATTCATAAAATTCAAAATCATTAACATCCATTAACATTTCAACATAGCGCACATTATTCATATGGCAGTTAAAATCGATATCGCTATAACGGATAACTTTTTGTCCAAAATAAGACTTCTCTTCAGGCATAATTACTTTGCCAGGTAAAGGTAACTCTTCTTCTGAAGTTTCTGGTTCAAGTCGAGATATAACATTGCGACCGGTCAACACTTTTCGAGTAGTCGCATCAATTAAAGCCCACAAGGAAGAAGCGCGAATAATGATATTGCCTTGTTGATCTTTAATAAAGAAATGACGTGGATAAACCATCATTAAATCTTTGCCTGGATATGTGATAATAGTGATTTCCTCATTACATTTTGGAAGACGAATAATTTCTACATCCATGCGCGTAATTACCCAGTCAACATTTCTTTTCGCTAAAGAAATCGAGTCTGCTTTAATATCTTGAGTAGCTAACATCGCGGCATCTTGAAAAAGGCGAAAAATCGCCGTGACCTTCAGTTCAAAACGAAAGTCGACATCATTATTTGAGATAATGGTTGTGTATTGATACATATTATTTATTCTCCAATTGCTTTTTTTACCTTTTCTGCTGAGGCAAAGGCAAACATTAAATTAAATCCACCACACATACCATCAACATCGAGTATTTCTCCACAGAAGTAGATGCCTTTTTCTTTTATTGATTCTAAAGAATCAGTAATCTCATTTAGCGCAACTCCGCCATGGCTCACTTCCGCAATTTTTGTTTCATAAAAATCTTTGAAATTAAAAACTAAGTTATTAATATCGAGCTGATTAGATATTAAATAATCAACGAGTTTTGGATTTACATATTCTAAGTACTTATCCTTATTATTTACTTTTGCTTTCGGTGCTAAATCAAGGGCAATTTTAACGCGGTCTTTATTCGACAACATATTAATCTTTTGTGAAATATTAAGAATTACTATACCGCTTAAGCCATCATCCTTAAATAGCACTTCTCCACTTTCTTGATAAACAACTTCTCCCTTATATAATAAAGAAACCAAACATTTGGCTCTTTGCCCAGAGATACGTTTGGTATTTTCTTTAACTTTTAGTGGCGACAAAGAAGGAGAAAGGGGTGTAATTTTATAATTGTGTTTTGCTAAAATTTGAAATAGAGAACCATCTGTGCCAAGTTGTGGATAGCAAGCTCCTCCTGCGGCAAAAACTATTTTATCAAATGAATAACTACCTTTTTCGGTAATAATCAAGTATTGGTCATCTTTTCTTTGATAATCAATTAAAGGTTGTTCACAAAGTACTTCAACATTTAATGCTTGTAGATGCTTTTTTAAGATTAAAACCACACTAGCTGCAGAGTTAGTAACTGGATATACCAAATCGTCTACTCTATCAGGATGAACACCCCAACGATCAAAAGTATCTACAATGTTTTGTGGGGTAAATTGTTTTAACAAACTATTTGCAAATTCATCATTATGATATTTTCCAATAGTCGAACCTAAATTAGCATAGTTACAATGACCATTTCCTGTGACGAGCATCTTTTTTAAAATGTCAGCATTTTTTTCAAAAATGGTAACAGAAAAAGAAGGAAACCCTTCTTTTATTCTAATGGCGAGAAAAACGCCAGCAACTCCACCACCAACAATTGCGATTTTCATAGTGCAATTTTACCACAAATGAGTCGCAATTGTCAGCGATAAAAAGTGTGATTAATCTAAGAGAGAATTGTCGATGATGGCATCGCCGTAAAGCATGCCTAATTTGAAAGAACCTTCCGTGCTATAGTGCATTGAGTCTCCGCCTGGGCTGCCAATACTTAATTGCGCGCCACCTTCTCTTTTCATAGAGGTGTTAACACAATAGTAATCTCTTGCAGTAGCATTATCAATTTTGGCTTGGTTTAATTGTTGGGAAGTTTGTACACCCCAAGCTGTATTATCACCATCATAAATCAAAGCGTCAATGACCGCGATTCTTTCTGGGTCTTGATCAGTTGCGTATTCACCATAGTCTTCTCTTAATTGATCGACTAATGCATTGAATCTTTCAGCATATACTGGAATCTTAGAAGTTGAAGAATCACTTTCACCTTGATGCCAGACAAAACCTTTGATGACAGGGTCCATTTCAGTTTCTTCTTTGATAAGTTCCAAACAGTTGTCAACGTATGGTTTTAAGAAATCATTATAAAGGCTTGGATCCTGATCAAGTCTCCAGTTTACAACAGCACCGCGGCCGTTAGAACCTATCGTTGGTGTACCTTGATCAAAACCACTACCGGAAATACCCATTTTAATGAAATAAATTGGTTTATCTTCGGTGCCATATTCTTTTAATTTGTAAGCTAAGCCAACTTCTGGGCCCATGTTATTGGCATTACTACCCATACCGACCTTTGTGCTTTCGAATTTGCCGGCGAGTGGGTCTTCTTTGTTGGAGGCATAAATGCCTGTGCCATAAATTTCACCATAGCCAACACCGAAATAACTTGTTCTAACTTCTGGGACACCTGTAAATAAAGCGTCAGCATCATCAATTTCAAGATTAGTTAAAACGGTTTGCAAATTGCTATGAGCGGTTTGACCATTCATATTTGATTGACCAGCAAGAATAAAAACGGCTGGTCCTTCTTCTGGAGCTGGTTGTTGAGAAGAACTGTTGTTACCAGTGTTGCACCCGACTAAGCAAAGTGATAATAACGTAGTAAAAAACATTAAACGATTATTTTTCATAAATAATACCTCTTGAATTAATCAAACCACGAAAAACACTTCATTTATATGATTATTTTGTTAACAACAATGGACGAATAAGAAAAGTATGGCTGTATTTAATGATTATCATTAATCCAACCATACAATTATTTGGTCAGAATTCTTGGCAGTATTAGCGAAGGTCCAAGAAACTATAAACGACCGTCGGACCATAACTATCTTGAATAAATTGTCCGACTGAAGCTTGGGCAAGTGCGTTCACAAGAACATTTAATTTTTCACTATTAATATCGTTAGTTCGACTAGCAATAATGTTGGCCTTTTGACCAGCTACTGCTTCAGTTTCACCGAGCAGACGATATTGAGTTGCCTTTTCGCTTCCCCATGCAGTTAAGGCGTAGTTTCCAGGAATAAGTGCTAACTCACCATCTTCAACTTTGTGGTGTAATAAACCTGGGTCAATACATTGAATAGTAATGTTATTAGTGGATGTATAAACCGGATGTTGAGCATTGAAGTTAGCGACATCATAAGAATCAATAATTTCGTTAGCTTTTAATAGTTCAAAAGCGCGTGTGACATTGCTGACATCATTAACGATGGATATTTTTGCATTGTTATAGGAAGTCACTTCGTTTTTGCCATACAAATTCAATGGTTCATAATGTATTTTTGCTACTGCAGAAATGTTATATCCTTTGGTTTCAATTTCTTCTTCTAGATAAGGAATATGTTGGAAAAAATTAGCGTCGATGCCTCCATCATTTAGAGCCTTATTTGGTGTGATATAATCTTGATACACTTTAATTTTAAGTTTAAAACCTTGCTCTTTGATGTAACTTTGTACAGCTTGAGAAGACAAAATTTCTGCGTGAGGTGAGGGAGTTGCTCCAACTACAATAGTTTTAGCTGGATCATCACAACCAACGAGAGTAAGTAGGGAAACCACTATTAGTGGTAATAATTTTATTAATTTCATTTTATAATTCTCCTTTTATCTAATTTCTTAGCGAAATAAAGTCCGCCTTCTTGGATAACTTGAACGATTAGTACAACGATCAAGACACAAATCCACATCCCGAGTTGATCGCTGCCATAATAGCCAAGGTTAAATGCTTCAACGATTAATCCACCTGCCGCAATATAGCCAGCAAATGAGGTATACCCGATTACAGAAACAGTTGTAACCGCCAACCCACTTAGAAGCGAAGATTTAGCTTCGGGTAATAATACTTTTGTAATGATTTGCCAATCGTTAGCCCCCAAACTACGACTTGCTTCGATGACACTGATATCTATTTCCGACAAGGATTGTTCAACCATCCTAGCGATAAATGCGAATGAAGCAAATACTAACGGAATAATCATCGAATACCAATTGCCGCTCCAAGTTCCTCTGCCGAAAATAACATTTGTTAATGGGATTAAGATAATGATAAGCAGCAAACACGGTATAGAACGTAGGATATTTACTATTGTTCCGAAAACTATATTTATTACTTTATTTGGTTTTATTCCTTTATTGCTTGTCACACTTAGCAAAACACCTAGTGGTAGTCCTAATAAATAGGCTATGGTTACGCTAATTAATGTCATTAGCAATGTATTTAAAGTAGCACTAGCCAGTAACTCAACACTCATTACTACTTACCTCCAACTTCCTAAAGCGCAATAGTCTTTTGGCAATTTCGCTTTGAGGAGATTTGAATACTTTTTCTACACTTCCTTGTTCAACGATATGGGAGTTATCTAAGATGGCAATTTTTTGACAAATGCTATAAATAACATGCATGTCGTGAGAAATGATAATAATCGTAATTCCAAGTTTCTTATTTATATCTAGTAATAGCTCAAGAATCGAGTCAGTCGTTTTTGGATCTAACGCAGAAGTAGCTTCATCACATAATAAGTAGCGCGGATTATTGGCCAAAGCGCGAGCAATTGCCACTCTTTGCTTTTGACCACCACTTAATTGACTTGGATAAGAAGAAGCTTTATCACTTAACCCTACTAATTCTAGTAAAGCTCTTACCTTGTCATCAGCTTCTTTTTTATTAGTGTGGTTTAGTTCCAAAGGAAACCTAACATTATTAAATACTGTTCTTTGTTCTAATAGGGCATAATTTTGAAAAATCATGCCGATTCGCATTCGCATATAATTGAGGTCTTTGTCTTTTAATTTGCTTAAGTCTTCGTCATCGATATAGACTTGACCAGTTGACGGTTCCTCTAATGCGTTGATGCATCTAACTAAAGTAGATTTACCCGCGCCAGAAAGACCGATAAGCCCAAATATTTCACCATCATTAATTATCAAATTAATGTTTTCAATCGCAGTGACACCATTTGGATATGTCTTGCTTACATTAATTAGTTCGATCATAAAACCTCCTTTACAAATAAAAAGCTCGGAACTTTTTTCTTAAGCCCGAGCGTTATTTGTTTTCTAGCAGTAATAATGACTAAAAGTCCGTGCTATCCGCTCGGGTAGTAAACATCATCATGCACATCATCATCGTAATTTGTTTCATAAATTGTTCACTCTTTTAGTGCTTGATAGTACTTTACACTTCGAAATGATTGATTTCAACACAATTATGACAAATAAAAAATATTGTCGATGTTAAAAGGCGAAAAGTCACAACAATAAGAAAAAAGGAACTTTCTCAGTTCCAATTTTTTGGTTATTAGGTTGT
>CAZSEU010000024.1:0-4066 GCA_964606005.1 uncultured Staphylococcaceae bacterium | reverse complement strand
TATTTGAATTGTGTGATATATTTTGCCTAAAAACAAAAATGTTTATTCTAATTTTTTACTTCGATTTATTTAGGAACCGATAATCCTGCCACTTTGCTCAATGGTGCGGATTGGATCCAAATTTTTCCAGGACCAGTGACTTTTGTATTAAAAAATGCTTCACCACCAAATAAGACGTTTCCTACTCCTTTAACGGCAGCGATATCAAATTTGACGGTATCTTCCATCGCAGCCAGGTGGCCAGTGCTAAGTAGCAATGATTCACCAATATCAAGTTCTTTTTCAATAAGCGAGCCATCAATTTCCAAGAAAACGATGCCACTGCCACTAAACTTCTGCATAATGAATCCTTCACCACCAAAAAACGCTGCGCCGATTTTCTTTTGGAAGAAAACATTCATATTAACGCTATCTTCTCTGGCAAGAAATGCGCGCTTTTGGGCGATGATTGGTCTTTGACTCACATCAATGGCTATGATTTCACCCGGAAAACATGAAGAGATAGCAATTAGGTTGTTATCTTTTGTCGCGGTATAAGTGTTTTGAAACATTGATTCACCACTAAAAACGCGAGAAATAGCTTTTCCAAAACTACCGCCGGCATTTGTTTGCATAGACAAAGAATCACTCATCCAACTCATCCCACCTTGTTCGGTATGAATTTTTTCACCTTTATCTAAAATAATTTCGACATAAGGCATGTTATTTCCTTTAATTTCAAATTTCATAGATTTTCCTCCGAAAATATATTGCTAAGTTCTTTAGTTATATTGTACGCGCAAGTTATTAATTTTACTAAATAGAATGAGAAAATATTGCACACAATCTAATTATTAGTAACACAAAAAAGGTTTGACTAGTCCTAATCAAACATCTATCTACCTTTTTTCTATTCGCGGTATCTTCTTTTCAAGATTTTTGCACCCTTTTCAACAGTGGATGCATCAACATCGCCATTAACAAATATTTCAAATACTTCGTGGCAATCAAGACACGCAACTTCTAAATATCCTGGTTTATTTTGTTGATTAAGAAAAGTGACCTTGCGAACAATAACAATGGTCCCACATTTGGGGCATATCTTTTCTAAATAATCAATTTTTTTATCCATGAAATAGTTATCTCGACATCTGTTTTATTATAAAAACATAAACTATATATTGAAAGTGTTACAAACAATTCTTTATTCTTTTAGTAATTTACTTCATCAATCAAGAATGTGCCGTTTCTTAAATCATCGAAAGCTTTATATAGTTCTTCTTTAGTATTCATAACAATTGGACCACCCCAAGCAACAGATTCTTTTAACGCTTTGGAACTTACAAATAGCACTTGAGCGTTATTTTTAGTAGCCTTAATTGTAACAAAATCGCCAGCACTTAATTTAACTGCGGTTTTTTCTTTGATTAATTTATCACCAATATATGTGTCACCAGAGAGAGTAAAAAGCATTACTGATTCGTCTTCTTTGGTGTTAATTACTGCTTCTGCTTCAGGATTAAGATGAATATCGTAATAATTAAGTGGTAAAAATTTACTACTATACCCCTGATAATTTTCAAATTGTCCAGCAAGCAGTCTTAGTTTACCCCATGGTAATTCAATTTCTTCAATTTCTTTATTTTTTATTGCTTTATATGCTGGAGGTACCATCTTATCTTTCTTAGGAAGATTGAGCCAAAGTTGGACTCCTAATAAACGTTTAGAAGCTGGCAATTTTTCTTCGTGCAAAATGCCAGAACCAGCAGTCATCCACTGCACTTCGCCATCGCCAATAGTATCTTCATTACCGAGACTATCCTTGTGCGTCATTTGACCGCGATAAACATAACTTATCGTTTCAATACCGCGGTGAGGATGTAGGGGGAATCCTGCGATATAATCACTAGGATTAGTGCTATCAAATGAATCGAGCATTAAGATTGGATCATAATCCGCAACGGTCATATTGCCCAAAACTCTTACCAAATGAACACCTGCGCCATCGGTTGTTCGATAGCCAGTTACTTGCCGAATTATTTTTCTTTCCATATCAAAGTCCTCAATCTAAGTATACGTTATTCATTGACTTAAAAACTGTATTAATTTTTTTACCGATGATTTTACCTTCGACAACCATAATCGATGTTCTATTTTTTGATGTGGCAAGCATATGTTATTTTTTGATACCACACTATGATATAAGGAAGGCCATTTACTATAGTCACAATATTTATGTTTGGAGTTAATAAAAATAATTTTTTTAAGAGCATATCACTTTGATTTATTTTTAACTTTGTTATGATAATTATATAAGAAAAGAGGACTGATAATATGGTAACAAAACCAGTTATTGACTTACTTAATTTACAAGTCAACCGCGAATTATACTCAGCATATCTGTATTTGGAAATGGCGAATTTCTACAATGACGCTGGCTTAGCCGGCTATGCCAATTGGTTTGAAATTCAAGCCAAGGAAGAACAAGATCACGCAATGGGTTTCATCCGCTATCTACAACATATCGGAGCTAAAGTTGTTTTAGCACCAATCGATAATCCAACACGTCAATTCAAAAAATTCCGTGAACCACTTGAAGAAGCGCTCAAACACGAAAAGTTCGTCACTGCCAGCATTGAAAATATTCTTGAAGTAGCTATTAAAGAAAAAGACTACCTAACTCAAAACTTCATACAATGGTACATTAAAGAACAGGGTGAAGAAGAAAAGAATGCAAACGACAACTTACTCGCCTTTGACCTTGTCGGTGATGACAAAGCAGCCTTAATTAAAATTGATCACTTCCTTCTAAAAAGAGAATATCATCCATCCATTCCAGATTTAGATTAATTCAAAATCAAACCAAAAATCCCCGCGATTGTGGGGATTTTTTCGTTCGTAATAAGTGTTAGTTATTTCGGTATTGCGAGTTTAGAAATATAGTCGATATCTTTATCGCCTCTACCGGAAAGATTGACGACAATTATTTTATCTTTTGATAACTTTTTTGCTTGTTTAATGCCTTCGACAAGGGCATGAGATGATTCAAGAGCTGGAATAATACCTTCCGTCCTTGATAAATACGCAAATGCTTCAAGAGCTTCTTTGTCCGTTGCACAAACATATTTGACACGATCGATGCTTTCTAAAAAAGCATGTTCTGGTCCAACACCTGGATAATCTAATCCGGAAGAAATTGAATGTGTCTCAGCAACTTCGCCTTGTTCATTAATCAACACTTTAGTTTTCATGCCATGGATAACACCAACTTGACCTTTTGTGAGTGTTGCAGCATGTTCGTTTGTGTCTAAACCTTTTCCAGAAGCTTCGACACCGACTAATGCTACTTCTTTATCATTAACAAACTCATAAAACGCACCCATGGCGTTTGATCCACCACCCACACAAGCAATGACCATATCCGGATTTCTTCCTTCAACTTTGTTGATTTGCTGTTTTATTTCTTGACCAATAACTTTTTGGAAATCTCTAACCATCGTCGGAAATGGATGTGGTCCAACGACTGACCCGATAAGATAGTATGTGTCGTCTAGATGATTTGCCCAGGCGAGTAAAGCAGCATCAACTGCTTCTTTTAAAGATTGTGTACCATTAGTTACTTGGACTACTTTGGCACGCAACAATTCCATTTTATAAACATTGAGAGCTTGTTTTTCGCAGTCGACTTTGCCCATATAGATTTCGCATTCCATATTAAATAGCGCTGCTACCGTAGCTGTTGCTACACCGTGCTGCCCGGCACCTGTTTCGGCAATTAACTTTTTCTTGCCCATTTTTTTAGCAAGTAAAGCTTGGCCAATAACATTGTTAAGTTTGTGTGAGCCGGTGTGATTTAAATCTTCGCGCTTCAAGTAAACTTTTGCACCACCTAAATCTTCTGTCATATTTTTTGCATAATAAAGCAAAGACGGTCTACCAACATATGTTTCTAACAAATTTTGATATTCTTTTAAAAAGGCTGGATGATTTTTATAAAAGTCATAAGCTTTTTCGATTTCTTTAACCGCATCTAAAACTTTTCCTCCAACAAATTGACCGCCAAAATCTTTAAATTCCATATAAATAC
>CAZSEU010000023.1:0-16887 GCA_964606005.1 uncultured Staphylococcaceae bacterium | reverse complement strand
ATTTTGGAATTTTGCTTTTCAGTACGCATTTCTCTATCAGCAATTTCTAACACCTTAGAGAAGTTAAAATGTTCATCGACATAAATTGATTTAACACCCAAAGAAATAGTGCTCTTAAAGTCGGGGAATTCAATGAATTTTTGAATGGCGACAGTTTGACGATAGTAATTAGCAAATTCATCAAGTTCATTCTCAGTAGTACCTCTAAAACATACAACAAATTCATCGCCACCCCAACGGCAAACAAATGCCTCTTCTTTAGTAGAAAGAATATCTGCGATGCGGCATAAAACGGTATTACCGAATAAATGGCCGTATTGATCGTTGACAATTTTAAAGTTATCAATATCGATAAATAAGCAACCAAACAATAAGTTTTCGCCTTGAACTGATAAAGATTTTGTCGTTTCGATGTATTTTTCTAAATAACGTTGGTTAGCCACGTTTGTTAAGGAATCATGATATAAAGAATATTCAAGCTTCTCTTTATTTAACCTTGATTGGCTTGCATATAAAAAGCGTATAACTTCTGAGGTAGAACCAAATAAGGCACAAATTAAATAAATCATCGTAAATCGAAGTCTAGCACTTAATATGGTTGTTTGCATTTCTGGGCCAAGTATTAATTTGCCAAATGGTGTCCAATAAAACAATAAAATGAGTATTAAAACCGAGAAGGTGCTGATATATCCGAGTTTTAAACCAAAAGCGATATAAGAAAATGATGGTAAGATTAAGACCCAATATAATAGAGTTTGATCTGGACCACCCATCACCAAGAAAAAACTTGACGTGACAACAAGATATATCACAAAGACATAACGAATAAAATGACGAAATCTTTTTAATAATGAACCAGATAGGATAATTAAAATACAAGTGACGGCAAAAAGTAAATCATAGATTGCAATATTATTGTTATCATGCAAATAATTAAAGAAGCTGGACACCAGCAAGGCGATAACAATAGTGATCGCAATAAAAAAGAAGAAGAAGTCAACGCGATATTCATCTTCAACAAGTCTTTCGATATTGCGTTTAATAAAACTTTTAATTTTTGTCATACAGCATTTAATCTAATGAGTTAGCCTAAATATATCAATATATTTTAATAATTTTACCATTTTATTGTTACTAATACATCTATTTTGAATCGTAAAACGAATTAGGCTATAATAATTTTGCTCATGGGACCTTTATGGCCTATAGGGAGGAAAATATGTTTAAAAAATTTAAAACACGAGAAATCGTTATTACCGGCTTGCTATTAGCCTTGGAGTTTATCTTACAAATACTCGGCAATTACATGCAAATCGGTCCGGCTAATATTAATCTTTCACTCATCCCCGTTATTATAGCTGCAGTGCTGGCTGGACCTATTTCTGGAGCGATTTTAGGCTTTTTTAACGGTGTAATCACTTTATTATCTCCTTCGACTATCGCATTATTTATGCCAGTTAGTTTATTGGGGACAATTTTGACTGTTATGCTAAAAGTAACACTCGGTGGCTTTCTGGCTGGCATTTTCTTTAATCTACTCAAAAAGAAAAATCAGACTTTAGCACTTATAGTCGCAAGTTTAATCGTTCCTTTTGTAAATACTGGCTTATTCGTCGTCGGTAGCTTAATATTCTTTGTTCCACTATTAGAAAGTTTTGTTGGACCAAATTATCCCAATATCTACGCGGTTTTATTCTTAAGCTTCATTTATATTAACTTCTTTGTTGAAGTAGGCACTTCTGTTGTATTAACTCCTTTGATAGGAAACATTCTCTTAAAAAGAGAGCACAGAGCAGCATAAAGACATAATCTTTCATTTTGTGAAGAAAAAAGATATTATTTTATTATGCAAAAACCACTCGCAGATTATCTTCGTCCAGAGACACTTGAGGATATGGTTGGCCAACACCATCTTTTAGATACGCATACTGTTTTTAGAAAAAACTTCGAAAGCGGACAAGTGCGTAATATGATTTTCTACGGACCTCCTGGTGTAGGCAAAACAACAGTGGCTAATATTATTGCAAAAAATTCAGGTCTAACACTATATAAACTTAATGGCACAAGCGCTTCAATTGACGACATCAAAAGTGTCATTAAGGAAACAAACAGTCTACTTAATACCCACGGTATTTTGTTATATTTAGATGAAATTCAATATTTGAACAAGAAACAGCAACAATCGCTACTAGAATTTGTGGAATCGGGAGACATCACACTAATTGCCTCAACAACGGAAAACCCATATTTCTACATTTACCCCGCCTTACTTTCTAGATGCATAGTTTTTGAATTTAAAGCTTTGAAAGTGGAAGATATTAAAGAAGGGCTAACAAAAGCCGCGGATAAACTTGAAGTCGAAATAACCGAAGAAGCTTTGCAAAAACTCGCCCTTTCAAGCAATGGCGACATGCGTAAAGCACTTAATAACTTAGATTTCATCAATTCTTCATTAAAAGAAAATAAAGTCGTTGATTTAGCCGTGGTTGATCAACTAATTGATAAAGCAAACATTGCTTACGATCGCGGAGAAGATAAACATTTTGACCATCTAAGCGCCTTCATGAAATCTCTTAGAGGTAGTGACCCAGATGCCGCTATCTTCTATTTAGCAAAGTTACTTAAAGGCGGAGATCTCATTGCTGCTTGTCGGCGTTTACTATGCTCAGTTAGTGAAGATGTAGGTTTAGCTTATCCACAAATAATTCCCATTGTCAAAGCATGTGTCGATAGTGCGCTTCAACTAGGTTTGCCTGAAGCTAGACTCCCTTTGTCTAACGCTACCTTATTAATCACTCTTGCCCCAAAAAGCAACGCTTCTTGTATGGCGATTGATGATGCAATGAACGATGTAGACTTAGGCAAAGGAATTAATGTTCCTCGCCAATTACAAAACACGCATTTTGATGGGGAAGATGCTAAGCAAAAAGGCCAAGGTTATTTATATCCACACAACTATAAAAATCATTACATTAAACAACAATACTTACCCGATGACCTAAAGAAGGCCAAATATTATATTCCACAGGATAACAAAAACGAACAGAGCTTTGAAGAATACTGGACAACGATTAAGAAGCAAAGCAAATAACTTTGTTACTAATACTAATTAAATACTTAGAAAGAACTACTATTATGGATTCACTAACAACACTGATGGACAAAAAACAATATGAGCTTGTTATTAAACTCACCGAAAATAGCGAAGACTCGCTAGCCCTTTTTTATCGTGTCAGTGCGCTTATAGCCACTAGCCAAGATGCGCGTGCTTTAGAGACCATCATGACTAAAAGAAAATTTATGCAGGATCATCTTTCTTTGCTTATCAAAATGCACATTGACTTACTTTGCATTCTTGAAAAGTTTGATGAAGCCTACGAAGAATTAAAATATTACCAAGAACTTCCTTATGAAAATCAAGAAACTGAAGAGTTATTAGTGGAAATGGCTAAATACATTCGTTCCGAAGAAAAGAAGCGTTATATGCATCAAGAAGTAGGTCAAGAACAAATCATGAAGAAACTGCTTTCCGACAATGACAATGATGTATTGGCAGCGCTTGATAATGTACGTAATATGCCTCTTGAACCTTTTATTCCAACTTTGTCTAAGATTATGGTTAACAACCCTCGTCAAGCTATTCGCAGTTTTACTCTATTCTTACTAGTTGCTAAAAAATACAATCAAGCGGTCAAGTTTTTACATTTTGAACAAGTGATTGAAGTTGTGCCTGCACAATTAGAGGAACCATTTGTGGTGCCTGGATTTAATGATCCGAAACTATTATCTATGGCGTTTCAAAATATTTTTCAAGACCCAACCGTCACTCAAAACGCTATGCAATTACTTTCTTCGTATTTGATCTACATTTATCCCGATAAAATACTACTTGAGGCTAATGAAATAATTATCGTCTTTGGCTACTTAGCAAAACAATATTTACAAAGCAGCGATAACGATTTAAAAACTCTTTGTCTAACTCATCATTTAGACCCGAATAAAATTAGCCCTATTGCGATAAAAATTAAAGAACAACTGAATCAATTTTAAGTCATCAATTTTACGATGACATTCTTAGAGCCTTTTGCTTGTTTTTTGTTTTATACACGTGTTATATTTATACACGCATGAAATCGAAAGGACACAACAACCTCATGGAAAGAAAAATCAACAAATTAGCCAATTGTCACGTCGAAATCGTTGTCAATGTGGACAAAGACCTTTGGAAAAAGGCCCAAGAAAAAGCTTTTAATAATCTAGCAAAAAACGTTAGCATTCCAGGCTTCCGCCCAGGCAAAGCCCCTATGCATTTAATTAAAGGACATGTCGATCAAGGTAAAGTATTTAATGATGCCGTCAACGGTGTGTTAAACCCTGTTTATGAAGACATTCTAAAAAACGAAGACATTCAACCAGTTACTAGACCAGCCTTTGATGTCACTAAATTATCTGAAGACGAATTAGAACTCAAGGTCGTCTTAGTTACTCGTCCTGAAGTCAATGTCGGCCAATATACCGGCTACACTCTCGGTAAGGAAGATCCAGAAGTTACCGAAGAAGATATTAACAAATCAATCGAAGAATTACGCAGTCAAAATGCCACCTTTATCGTTAAAGACGGCAAAGCAGAAATGGGTGATATCGTTGTGATCGATTTCGAAGGCACCATTAATGGTACAGCTTTCGATGGCGGTAAGGCTTCGAATCACGAATTAGAACTCGGTTCCAAATCATTTATTCCAGGATTTGAAGAACAATTAGTCGGTGCAAGCTTAGGCGAAGAAGTCGATGTTAAAGTTACATTCCCAGAAAATTATGGTCCCGATGAAATCTCTGGTAAAGATGCCGTTTTTCACGTCGTTGTTCACGAAGTCAAACATCGTGTTTTACCACAATTAGATGATGAATTCATTAAAGATTTAAATCTTCCTAATGTTGGTAACGTCGATCAATTAAGAGAAAATCGTCGCAAACAACTTCTCACGACAAAAACAAATACTGTAAGAACTAATTACATTAACAAATTATTAGAAGAAATTAAGAAGTTATCAACTTTCGAAATCGCTAATGAAATTCTTGATGAAGAAAAAGCTTCGCGTCAAAAAAGTCTTGAAGATCGCTTGATGCAATCCGGCTTAGGAATAGACCAATATCTCGAATTAGTTAAGAAGAGCAAAGAAGATTTAGATGCAGAACTCTTGGCTGAAGCAAAAAAAGGCTTAGAATCATATTTAGTGATGGATAAAATTGCCGAGAAGGAAAATATTTCCCTCACTGAAGAAGAAGTTGAATTCGAATTAGCTAAATTAGCCGACCAATATCAAATGACCATGGATCAAATCAAATCCGCTATTGGTCAAAATATGACTGGTTTTACTCAAAACCTCTTAATGCAAAAAATCGAAGGTTTCTTATTCGATAACAACAATTAAATTTTATAATTTAAAATAGTCAAACAAACTATTAAGAAAGGAGATTAAATTATGAATGAAGGTGCACAAACATTATCATTGCCTTTACTACCAACGCGTAGTTTCGTGCTTTTCCCATCGACCATTCAGCCGATTGAAGCAGGGCGTGTATTTTCTATAAACGCTATTCGCGCCGCTCATTTAAAAGCAGATTCCCTCATATTCGTTAGCTGTCAAAAAAATCCTAACGATGAAGTGGTGAATATGAGCAGCTTGTATTTAACAGGTGTCTTATGCCGAATCGTCTCCATTACTGACAAGAACAATCTCTTGCGCGTCAGAGTTGATGTCGTTGAAAGAGTGAAGATTGATTCTTTATTCTTCGATGCTGAAAACCAATACTATGTCGCTGAAGGCATCGTATCAAAATTGCCAGAAGTCGACAGTGTTACTAATGACTCAATCGTTCGCGCTTTAGTTGAAAAACTCAACAACCTTCCCAATGTGTTGACCTTACTTAGTAAGACCACTCTTAACATGGTTAACAAAACCAAAGATGCGGTTGCACTATGTTACATTCTCGCCTCTAGTCTAAGTGCTTCCACTGAGGAAAAACAAAAAATCTTAGAATGTGAAGACATTCAAGAATTAATGGAAAGAGTAGTCATTCTTCTTTCAGGCGAACAAACCAAAGCCCAAATCGAAGAAAACATCGCTACTACGGTCCGAGAATCAGCGGAAAAGAACCAAAAAGAGTATTTCTTGAGAGAGAAATTAAAAGCTATCAAAAAAGAACTCGGTGAAACGAGTGATGGTGCTAATTCTCCCGAATCAATTTTGGAAAAATTAGAAAAAAACCCATATCCAGAAAACATCAAAAAGAAAGTTAAAGCTGAATTGCAAAAGTACGAGATGATGCCTCAAGGTTCACTCGAAGGCGCATTAATACAAAGCTATTTGGACGTTTTAATGTCTATCCCATGGTGGGAAAAAACTACCGATGATGAAGATTTGAAACAAGTTGAGGAAGTACTGAATGACGATCACTTCGGTTTAGAAATTCCTAAAAAACGCATTATCGAATATCTCGCGATTAAAAAATTGACTGGGAATTTAAAATCCCCAATCCTATGTTTCTATGGCCCTCCTGGCACTGGTAAAACTTCTTTAGGTAAATCCATCGCTCATGCTTTAGGAAGAAAATTCTTCAAGGCTTCTTTGGGCGGTATTTCTGATGAAGCAGAAATCCGTGGTCACCGTCGTACCTACGTCGGTTCTCTTCCAGGGAGGATTATTCAAGGCATGCGTAAAGCAGGCGTCACTAACCCCGTTTTCTTGCTCGATGAAGTCGACAAGTTAGCCTCTTCTTATAAAGGTGATCCAGCAAGTGCTTTGCTCGAAGTGTTAGACCCAGAACAAAACAACCAATTTAACGATAATTACGTGGAAGAACCATACGATTTAAGCGATGTCTTATTTATTTGTACCGCGAACTATTTAGAAAATATTCCTGGTCCGCTTAGAGACAGACTTGAATTGATTCAACTTTCTTCATATACAGAAATTGAAAAGCTGCATATCGCAAAAGACCACTTAATTGTTAAACAAGTCGAACTCAATGGTTTAAAAATCGACCAAGTCGAATTTACTGATGAGGCGCTAAAATACATTATTCGCTCTTATACAAGAGAAGCTGGTGTGCGTGAACTCGAGAGAAAAATCGCTTCTTGTTTACGTAAAGTAGCGGTTAATTTCGTCAAAAATCCAGAAATTGGAAAAACGATTGTCGATGTTGAAAAAGTGCGTGAGTTTTTACTCAACCCTCCTTTTGAAGACACACAAAAAGAAAAAGAACCGCAAATTGGCGTCGTTACTGGTTTGGCTTATACCGAATATGGCGGCGATATATTACCAATTGAAGTTAATTACTTTAAAGGTAAGGGTTCATTAATTATTACCGGTAACCTAGGCGTTGTCATGAAGGAAAGTGCTTCTATTGCCTTAGACTATGTCAAAGCTAATGCTGATTTATTTGGCATTGATGCGGATATATTCACTAGCAACGATATTCACATTCACGTACCAGAAGGTGCAGTTCCAAAAGACGGCCCAAGTGCTGGTGTTGCTATGGCATGCGCATTTATTTCTTGTTTAGGCAAGCATCCGGTTTCTCCAGATGTCGCAATGACTGGTGAAGTGACTCTTAGAGGTCAAGCTTTGCCAATCGGAGGCTTAAGAGAAAAATCTTTGGCAGCGCTAAGAAGTGGTATTAAAAAGATTATCGTTCCAAAAGAAAATAAAAAAGATGTTGATGAACTTCCAGTTGAAGTTAAAAATAGCTTACAAATTATTTTTATGACAAAAGTGGAAGATGCGGTCAAGGAGTGTTTCATCTAACAATGATTAACTTTACGAACGCTATATTCGTTAAGTCTTGCCCTAGTCGCAATGAAAAACCTCAGGATATCAAAACTGAGGTTTTAATTGTGGGGCGTTCTAACGTTGGTAAGTCTTCGCTAATTAATGCTTTAACTAATCGCAAAAGATTAGCCTATACTTCTCGTAAACCTGGTCATACTCGCTTATTAAATTATTACGATATCGATGGAAAATTTTATCTAGTCGATGCACCTGGCTACGGCTATGCAAAGGGCGGCATTGACTTAGACAAACTTTTTAGTGAAATGATGACTTCTTACTTTGACAACAATACCGAACTCAAACTCGCTTTGGTTTTACTTGATGGTAGAAGAACTTTAACTATTGATGATAAGGAAATTATCAATTATTTGTTTACTAATCAAACACCATTTTATTTAGTCGTCACTAAAACCGATAAACTTAATCAAAGTGAGAAATCTGCCTTAAATAAACACTTAAATGAATATCGTATTCCGACTGAACAAGTGTTTTATACTTCCTCGCTTCAACCAAGAACTTTAGTTTCTTTACAAAAAGCCATTGAGAAAAATCTTTAGTCTTGTATAATTATTTTGTCCGGAGATGAAGAAGAGTAGTTACTCACTTCGCTCATAGAGAGTCGAGGATGGTGGAAGCTCGATAGCAAGTCGTAATGAAGGTCGCTTTGGAGGAATAGTTACCTAGCGATAATAGGTTAATGAAGTGCGCGAACGATGTTTGCGAACTAAGGTGGTACCACGCTGCGGCGTCCTTAGATAGGGACGTTTTTTTATTTAATTAAGGAGAAAGAAGTATGTTGGACAAAAGATACGATCCAAAACTCGTAGAAAAAGATAAGTACGAAGCGTGGAAAAGTCGCGGCTACTTTACTAGTGGTGATCTTTCCAAAAAGCCATTTTCCATGGTCATTCCTCCACCAAATGTCACCGGTAAATTACATATCGGCCACGCTTGGAACTGCACTGTCCAAGATATTATCGCTCGCTATAAAAAAGCACAAGGCTATGATGTTTTATGGCTCCCAGGCATGGACCATGCTGGCATTGCTACACAAGCAAAAGTCATGGAAAAGCTAAGAAATATGGGCAAGGACGTGACGAAAATCACACGTGAAGAGTTTTTAGGGTGGGCATGGGCTTGGAAAAACGAATACGCAGAAAGCATTCGTGAACAATGGGCAAAGTTAGGTTTTGCCCTTGATTATAATAAGGAAAGATTTACCCTTGATGAAGGCCTTAACTACGCGGTTAGAACTGTTTTCGTTAATCTATATAATAAGGGCTTAATTTATCAAGGTGAAAAAATAATTAACTGGGATCCAGTTCAAATGACGGCTTTAAGCAACATCGAAGTAATTCACCAAGATGACCCTGGCTTCATGTATTACTTTAAATATCGTTTAACCGAGGGTGAAGAAGCTTTAATCGTGGCGACAACTAGACCTGAAACGATGTTTGGTGATGTCTGTGTTGTGGTTAATCCAACAGACGAAAGATATAAGCATCTTATCGGAAAGAAGGTTATAAATCCTGCTAATCATGAAATCATTCCAATTATTGCTGATGAATATGTTGATATCACTTTTGGGACTGGGGCAATGAAGTGTACTCCTGCTCATGACCCAAATGACTTTGTTATCGGTGAAAAATATCAATTACCTAGACCGATTATTTTTAATAAAAACGCAACCATGAATGAAAAATGTGGTGTTTATCAAGGTATGGATAGATTTGATTGTCGTCAAGCTTTACTAAAAGCTATTGAAGAAGACGGTAACTTTGTGAAAAAAGAAGCAATTGTTCACCCAGTTGGTCATAGCGAAAGAAGCCGTGCGGTTATTGAACCAATGCTATCTAAACAATGGTTCGTAAAAATGCGTCCATTGGCGGAAAACGCAATGATAAATCAAGAAAATGAACAAAACAGAATCGAATTCATTCCTGAACGATTTGAAAAAGTGTTTCTTCAATGGATGGAAAAAGCCGAGGACTGGTGTATTTCCCGTCAATTATGGTGGGGACATCGAATACCTGCTTACTATAATGTTAAAACTGGTGAAATGCGCGTTTTAATGGAAGCGCCTGATGATCAGGAAAATTGGGTGCAAGAAAGTGATGTCTTAGACACTTGGTTTTCTAGTGCTTTATGGCCATTTTCAACTTTAGGTTGGCCGAATAAAAGCGCCGACCTTGAAAGATATTTCCCAACCGATGTTTTAGCTACGGCTTATGACATTATTTTCTTCTGGGTTTCAAGAATGATTTTCCAAAGTTTAGAGATGAATAACTTAAGACCATTCAAGCAAGCTGTCATTCATGGCTTAGTGCGCGATGAATTAGGTCGCAAGATGAGTAAATCTTTAGGTAATGGGGTTGATCCACTTAAAGTCATTGAACAATATGGTGCGGACGCATTACGTTATTTCATGACTACTAATAGTACTCCAGGCCAAGATATGCGCTATATTGAAGAAAAAGTACAGGCTTCCGCAAACTATTTGAATAAAATTTGGAATGCCGCTAGATATGTTTTTTCAATATTAGGGGAAGATTATCAGGAACTTCGTTTAGAAAAAAAGAATTTTTCTCCGATAGATCAATGGATAATTAACCGCCTCAATTATTGTGTGGAAAATGTAACTACTAACATGGAAAAATTTGACTTTAACGTTGCAAGCACGCATTTATATAACTTTGTATATGATGATTTCTGCGGTCAATATTTAGAGATGTCAAAAGTGGCGCTGGGTAGTGAAAATCCTTTGCAAATAGCAACTACTAAAGCAGTTTTATTAAAGTGCTTAAAATCAATTATTTTACTCATTTATCCATATACTCCATTCATCGCCGAAGAGCTTTATGGTAACTTGCCAAATCACCTTCCTTCCATTATGGAAGAAAGTTATCCAATGTGCGAAAAAGAGCTTATTGATGATACCGATGATTACCAAGTCGAATTACTATATAGCCTCATTAGAGATGTTAGAACTTTTAAGATTCAAAATGGCTTAGCGCCAAATGCAAAACTATCGCTATCTTTATACATTAAAAAAGAGCTATTTGCTGATTTCTTAGTATATTTTAGAAGATTCACTTTTTCTGATATTGCTATCATTGATACCGATATTCATCCGGGCGAAAGTCATGTCTATTTAGAAGCTGATTTATTCATTGTCGATAACAACAATAAAGAAGAAGTAATCGCTAAACTTAATAAAGACATAGAAGCGATAAAAACAGAAATCAAAAGATGTGAAAATATGCTGAGTAACGCCAACTTCTTAGCTAAAGCTCCAGAAGAAAAAGTAAGTTTGGAAAAAGAAAAACTTGCTAAACATCGCGAAAACCTTACTGCTTTAGAAGAAAAATTAGCAAACTTAGCTTAATAATTAGACAACTAAATCGAAGCCTTCCTATTAATCAAGTAGGAGGGCTTTTTTATGAAATACCAATTACTAACGACGGAAGAAATGAAAAACCATTATGTAGGTGAAGCAATTACTCTTGCTTCGGTAATGGCAATTATGGCGATCGCCATTATGGCTGTAGTCGTTTACCGCATCTTTCGTTCAGGCAAAGGGTCAATTACTGCACCCGGCGGCTGGAAATTTTCCTGGGCTTAATGAGCAAAATTAGTGACTTATCACCTTTGGACAAACCGCGCGAAAAAGCGGAACGTTTTGGTATCGAAACGTTAAATGATGAGGAACTACTTGCCATTATCATAAATAGCGGAACAATTGGTCATTCCGCTTTAGATATTGCGCATGAAATCTTACATTCTTCTCGCTATTTAAACGCGCTACTCAATCAGCCTTATCAATATTTTCAATCTTTTAAAGGGCTAAATAAGGTCATAGCCTTGCGTTTAACCGCGACAATGGAAATCGCTAAGCGCATCAATCAAAAGACGCTTTTGACTTGCGAAAACGAGTCATTAATCACAAGTGAAACTTTGTTTCAACGTTATCAAACTTCTTTAGGGTGTTTGCAACAAGAAACAATGGCCATCGTAATTTTAAACCAACGGCAGCAAATTATTTATGAGACACTGCTATATAAAGGAAATAGCAACACGCTTGCTGTTAGTCATAAAGAAGTTTTGCGGCTGTTGCTGTTATACAAAGGCTCATATTTTTATATCTTACACAATCATCCTTCTGGAAATATTTCGCCAAGTAAAAGTGACATCATGTTTACTTCACTTATAAAAGACAAGGCTCGACAAATTGATATCAAGTTATTAGATCATTTAATCGTAACTGTAAATGGCTATTATTCATTTGCTAAAGAAGGTTTTTTCTAAATAATGACAATCTAACTATAAAAAATAAAAATAGTTGAACGTAATTATAACTTATGTTATATTACATGCGTTGTCGTCTCACTAGCTACAACCGCTTAGAAAAGGTCTCAAACCTTCTATTAAGTACCTTAATAGCGAGTCATTAGTGAAATAAAAAATAGGAGGGACATTATGTACGCAATTATTGAAACTGGTGGAAAACAAGTTCGCGTAGAAGTTGGATCCAAAATCTACGTTGAAAAGCTTGAAGCCGAAGTAGGTGCCGTCATTACAATTGACAAAGTGCTCTTAATCGGAGACAAAGCAATCAAAGTTGGAAACCCATTCTTGGTGGGTGCCAAAGTGACAGCCAAAGTCGAAAAACAAGGCAAGCAAAAGAAAATCCGCGTTTTCAAATACAAAAGCAAAGCGAACGTGCGCAAGACCATTGGTCATCGTCAACCTTACACTTGCTTAGTAATTGAAGCTATCAATGGCTAATCATGATAAAAATTGAAATTGGTCACGCATCTAATCATCAAATTAATTTCTTGGAAGTGAAAGGTCACGCCAATAGTGCTGAATACGGTAAAGACCTAGTCTGTGCTGCAGTAAGCGCTATCGTAACTGGAGGCTTCAATAACTTAAATAACATCAAGAGTTATGAAATTATCTTAAGAGAAGGGCATGCCTTATTCAAAACAAACATGCCATTAGATGCCCACGATGAAACTGTGATTGAAACAATCGTATGCGGGTTAAAAACCATCTACGAAAGTAATCAGAAGTTTATCGAAATCAAAACCGATGAGTAGTTCGGTAGAAAAGAGAAGAGAATATGATGAAATTTAAATTAAATTTACAACTCTTTGCTAGCAAAAAAGGTGTCGGTTCCACAAAAAACGGACGTGATTCTGCTGGTCGCAGACTCGGCGCAAAAGTCGCTGATGGACAATGGTGCCATGCAGGCAGTATTATCTATCGTCAAAGAGGAACAAAAATTTATCCTGGAGTTAATACCAAAAAAGGTAAAGACGATACCATCTTCGCTACAGTAAATGGCGTTGTTAAATACGAACGTTCTGGCAAAGATAGAACAGTTGTCAAGGTCGTTCCACAAGACTAAGAAAAGACAAAAAGAATACACATAGTTGTGTTCTTTTTATTTTGTTTTAATGTATAATTAACTTTAGTTATGTTTATTGATCGCGCGATTATCGAAGTTAGAAGTGGAAAAGGTGGCGATGGTGCCATCTCCTTTCTCCGTGAAAAGAATGTTCCAATGGGTGGACCGGCTGGTGGTAATGGTGGTCGCGGTGCGTCAATTTATCTTAGAGCCAGTAAAGCGGTGAACACCTTATTCAATTTCCGCCACAGTAAAGCTTTTATTGGTAAAGAAGGCGAAAAGGGTGGCAATAAAAACCAATACGGCCGCTATGCCGAAGATATTATCGTTGATGTACCTATTGGTACAGTCGTTTATGTCGAAAAAGACAAAATCTTTTTAGGTGATTTAAACGAAGACGGTAAAATGTTTTTAGTCGCCAAAGGTGGTCGTGGAGGTCGTGGTAATAGTTCTTTTAAAAGTTCTACCAATCGCGTACCAAAAATTGCCGAAAACGGCGAACCTGGTGAAAAAAAGCGTTTAATATTGGAGCTTAAATTATTAGCAGATGTTGGTTTGGTTGGCTTTCCAAGCGTTGGTAAAAGCACTTTGTTAAGTGTTGTTAGTGCCGCAAAACCTGAAATCGCTGATTATCCTTTTACAACAATCGTGCCTAATTTAGGTGTTGTTTCCGTCAAAGACGGTTCGTCATTTGTGATGGCTGACTTACCAGGACTAATTGAAGGCGCGCACCAAGGTAAAGGTTTAGGCTTACAATTTTTACGTCATATTGAAAGATGTCGTGTCATTGTTCATATGATTGACATGTCTGAAACTGGTCGTGATCCTTATCAAGATTATGTGACCATTAATAAAGAATTAGCGGAATATGGCTTTGCTCTTACAAAAAGACCACAAATTATTGTGGCTAGTAAAATGGATGAAGATGGAGCTAATGAGAAACTGGCTAAACTTAAAACACAAATTGATGAAGAAATAATTCCGATTTCTTCTTTAACCGATGAGAACATTGACAAACTACTATATAAATGTAGTGAGTTATTAATAAGTACTCCTGCCTTCCCGCTTTTTGATGCTGAGGAAGAGGAACTCGATCACAAAGTATATACACTTGAAGAAGAGGAACCATTCTTTAACATTAGTCGTCTAAATGCTCACACCTGGACCATTAGTGGCGAAAAAATGCTAAGGTTTTATCAAATGACTAACACCTCAACCGACGAGGGTGTGATGATATTAATGAGTAAGATTCGTTCACTGCGTATTGATGACGCCTTAGAAAATCTCGGCGCTGAAGATGGCGATACCGTAGTACTTGGAGATTTCGAATTTGAATATTTTAGGTAGGGTGAAGTAATGAAACTAGCGGAATATCTTGATCGTGTGGTTCTCTTTCTGAAGGACTATTTAGATAAAGTGAGTGCGCAAACTTATGTGATTGGTCTTTCTGGAGGTGTTGATTCTTCTTTATGTGCAGTTTTAGCCGAAAAAGCTGTTGGAAAAAATAAGCTTCTTGGAGTTATCATACCGATTGATTCTAGTCCCGCTGATATGAAAGATGCCCTAATTCTAATTAAAACGTTAGATATAAAATATATCGTTTATGATGGCACTGCTTTATTTGAAGAATTCAAAAACAGCGCCGAAAAAGCAGGAATTGCTTTAGATAGAGGTGCGCAAAGTAATTTAAAAGCTCGTTTAAGAATGACTATTCTTTATGCAATTTCGGCTGTTAAAAATGGTTTGGTCATCGGTACTGATAATGCTGACGAAAGATATACTGGCTATTTCACCAAGCACGGCGATGGAGCTTGTGATATCTTACCAATTGCGCATTTGCTAAAATGTGAAGTGGTAGAAGCAGCAAAAATGTTGGGAATTTCAAAAAACATTGTCGAACGAGTTCCAACTGCCGGCTTATATAAAGGCCAAACCGATGAAAAAGAAATGGGTGTTACTTATCGCGAGTTAGATGATTATTTATCCGGCAAAGTAATAAGTGAGGGAACAAAAGCACGCATCGAGCATTTGAATCGAATTTCTCGTCATAAAATCGAGCCAACCCCGATGCCAGAACCATTTGAAAGAGATAAATAATGAAGGTTAATTCTAACGATTCAATTATCCTGGCTTCTGCGCTTAGTGTGTTTGTAATTCTAGCGTTTATTATCTTATTTATATTAGTTTTTTAGCGAGTGAGAACATTATGATTTATTTCTTAAAAGGCAAAGTAGCAATGATTGATGGTGATACCGTAGTCGTCGATGTTCATGACGTCGGGTATCAAGTTTTAGTCAGCCATATTAGTAACTATACTATTGGTAATGATGTTTTTCTTTATACATACAACGTGATAAGAGAAGACGATCAATATTTAGTTGGTTTTTCAACGATTGAAGAAAAGAAAGTGTTTTTATCACTAATAAAAGTTAAGGGCCTTGGTCCAAAAACCGTTATCAATGCTTTATCGGCCACGACAGTCGATGGTATTAGAAGTGCAATTAGTGCTAATAACGTTGCTTATTTAAAAAAATTACCAGGTATCGGCGCCAAAGCTGCTGCGCAAATTATTTTAGACTTAAAAGGTGAATTAACCGGCACCAAAGTTAAAGGTGATCCAGGGGTATATGAAGAAGTTTATGATGCTTTAAAAGAACTTGGCTTTAAAGGAGCAGCAATTGATAGAATATTAGCCACAATTAACGAGCCAGATGCTTCTAGTGAAGAAATCTTAAAACTCGCATTATCCAAATTAAGAAAGTAATATGTCCAGATTATTAGATGCCAATCGCAATCAAAACGAAGCACAAGAAGAGTTATCTCTTCGTCCACAAACTTTAGACGAATATATCGGTCAAAAAGATTTGAAACGTAATTTACGTGTTTTTATTGGAGCCGCTTTACATCGCGATGAGCCACTCGACCATCTTTTGTTATATGGTCCTCCTGGTTTGGGTAAAACAACCTTAGCCTATATTATCGCTAATGAAATGCGGGCAAAAATCCATTTTGTTAATGGTCCTGCACTCGAAAAACCTGGAGATTTAGGCGCAATTTTGAGCAATTTGAATCCAGCTGGTGGTGATATCGTATTTATCGATGAAATTCATCGTTTGCCGCGTATTGTTGAAGAAACGTTATATAATGCGATGGAAGATTTTAAATTCTCAGTCGTTATTAATCGCGATACTGCTGCGCGCACTTTAACGATTGATTTGCCACCCTTCACTTTAATCGGGGCAACAACTAGAGCCGGTAATCTATCCGCTCCTTTGCGGTCGCGCTTCGGCATTAGCGAAAAACTAAATTTCTACGATGCAGACGAATGTTTTCAAATAGTGAAAAGAACTGCAAAAGTGTTTTCGACCACGATAGAAGACGCTGCCGCAAATGAAATCGCTAAACGTTCTAGAGGCACTCCACGTATTGCTAATCGTTTATTCAAAAGAGTAAGAGATTTTGCTAATTTTGCTGGTTTAGATCACATTACGATGAGCGAAGCACTAAAAGCTTTAGAGGCTTTAAAGGTTGATGAATTAGGGCTAGATGATGTTGATATTCGCTACTTAAAAACTATTATCGAAAGATTCAAGGGTGGTCCAGTTGGTTTAGAAACCTTAGCATCTGCAACCGGTGAAGAAATCG
>CAZSEU010000022.1:0-17561 GCA_964606005.1 uncultured Staphylococcaceae bacterium | reverse complement strand
CCACCAGACCCTATTTTAGACGGCTATCAATTTACTGGATGGTATACAGAACTGGAGTGCGCTAACAAATGGGATTTTGCAGTGGCACCTACAATAGAAGAAAATGAAGATCTTACGCTTTTTGCTGGTTGGCAACTTATATAGATTTAAGGATTAGAAATTAAAAAAACGTTTTATTGCTGGAATTCTCCAAGAGTGGTCACTTTTTGTCTTCAAAAAGGTAACACTTTTAATAACTAATCGCTCTTTATTGACAACTTATGTAAAATGATAAGAGAACTTAATATTAATAACAAAGGATAGAAACATATATGGCATTTAAGACAATCTCAATCGATAATATCGAAATTAACCCATGCTTAATGATTGGTAAAAAGTGGATGCTAATCACTGCAGGAACAGAGCAGTCATTCAACACTATGACCGCATCATGGGGACATATCGGAGCGCTTTGGGGTCAATCAGTGACTGGTAGACCAACCGTTGAAGTATTCATTAGACCGGCCCGATACACTGACAAGTTCGTTGATGAAAACGATTGTTTTTCCTTAACATTCTTTGATGAACAATATAAAAAGGATCTTGCTTATCTAGGTAGCCATTCTGGTAGAGATGAAGATAAAATATCTAAAACAAAACTAACGCCTGTTTTTATCGATGGTGTACCAGCATTTAAAGAAGCAAAAACGGTCATTATTGCTAGAAAGTTATATAAAGGAAAAATTGAAAAAAATAACTTTATTGATAAATCAATTATTAAAGCTTTTTACGATAATGAAAGTGGTCACGCCTATAACAATAACTCATACCATAACGTCTATATTGCTGAGATATTAAAAGTCTTAGTGCAAGAATAAGCGCATTTAAAAATAATGCTGAGAAAATTTAAAAATGCATCTCTCAAGCATTATTTTTTTGTGTTGTTATAATTAAGTTATCAATCATCTTGAAAAAGAAAAATAATAAGAAAGAAGGTAATAAATATGATTTATGAATACGTAATGAAAGATTACAAAGGTAATGAAGTTCCTTTATCAAACTTTAAAGGTAAGGTGCTTCTTATCGTCAATACCGCCACCAAATGTGGATTTACTCCGCAATATGAAGAATTAATGGATTTACATGATAAATATCATGATAAGGGATTTGAGATTTTAGACTTCCCATGTAACCAATTTTTAGGCCAAGCTCCCGGAACTTCTGAAGAAATTCATGAAGCTTGCATCTTGTCTTGGCGCATTAAATTCCCACAGTTCGCTAAAATTAATGTCAACGGAAAATCAGAAGCACCTCTTTATAGGTATTTAAAAGATAAAGCACCTGTTAATACTGGTAAAAGTATTGCTTGGAACTTTACTAAGTTCTTAGTTGATGGAAATGGTAATGTCCTCATGCGTTACGAACCAAAAGTAAAACCAATGGAAATTGAGGAAGATATTATCAAACTATTAAAGTAAACCAACAAGCTATAATAAACATTGATTAAAGTCTGCTTTTCTTATCTTTGATCCTTTCTAAAAAAATAAAAAAAGCACGTAAATAATATGAAACTAGTACAGAACCATCCCTTTCTGGTTCTGTACTTTTTATATAAACAAATATTGATTAATTTTTATTCTATTGATAAAATCAACGCATTATTTACTTATGCACGACATTCTAAAAGACAAAAAGTTTATTTTCTTCGATGTTGGTTATACATTAGATGCTCCTGCTTCAGGCCATTGGATGTTCACCAATAAGTTTTTAGAATATGCAAAAGATAAAATGGATATGTTTGATTCAGTTACTATTCGTAACGCTTTGTTAAAGGGATTTGCCTATAACGAAAAGAATCATAAAATTTATTCAATCGAAGAAGAAATATCCACTTTGTGTGTCTTTTATCAAATTATTTCCGACGAACTAAGTCTAGGGCTAAACATTGCTCAAATATTCGAAATATCTAAGGATAGAGCTACCAATATGAATAACTATCTTCTTTATCCCAAGGTAAAAGAAACCTTAAGTCAACTTTTTAAAACCTTCAAATTAGGAATTATTTCCGATACATGGCCAAGTATCATTACTCAATTAACCCACTTGGGTATTTTTCAATTTTTCACAACCTTCACATTTAGTTATGATGTTGGCGTATTTAAGCCCGACGAAAAAATGTTTCTTGATGCATTATATAAGTGCGGTGTACCAGCTAAAGAAACTGTATTCATTGATGATCGAAAAGAAAACTTAGAAGCTGCAGAAAAACTAGGAATTACGCCCATCTTAATTGCGGCCAACCCTTCTGCAGACGTTGAAACTAAATACACTAAAATATATAGCATCGCCGAATTATTAAATTAAATAATAGATAAAGTTACTACTGGCCTCATCTTGTTTTAATATTTAGAAGCACTTTTTTTGACTAATATAACTACAAATCATAAGATTAAGTTGAAGGTATTAATAGAGGAGGAAACTTACCCATGGGCATTTTTGATTTATTTAAGAAAAACAACATCAATAGCGAAGTTCAGAAATTAAAATCTACACCTAACGCTGTCTTATTAGACGTGAGAACAAAAGAAGAATATAAGGAAGGCCATATTCCTAATAGCGTTAATATTCCCGTTGATAAACTTGAAACCGCACCATTAAAATTTAACAAAGAAGCTACTATTTTTGTTTACTGCCATAGTGGTGCCAGATCTAGTAGAGCAGTGGCAATATTAAATAGACTTGGCTATATGAATGCAAAAAATATAGGTGGCATTATTGATTATACTGGGGAGGTAGTAACTAGATGAAAGTAGTCATTATTGGAGGAGTTGCTGGAGGCGCCAGCGCTGCGACTAGAATTAGAAGGCTTGACGAAGAAGCAGAAATTATCATCTATGAAAAATCAGGATATGTTTCGTATGCTAACTGTGGCTTACCTTACTATATTGGTGATGTCATAACTGATGAATCCCAGCTTAGTGTACAAGATGCAGCTGGACTACTAAGACGTTTTAATATTATCGCAAAAGTTAAACATGAGGTCATTAATATTGATCCAGAAAGAAAAGTCGTTAAGGTTAAAAACCTTACTAATAATAAAGAATTCGAACAAGCTTACGATAAACTTGTCATTTCTACTGGCGCTAAACCGATTAAACCGAGTATCCCAGGTGTCGATCTACCCGAAGTGTTCGCCCTTAGAAATGTTGAAGATACTTTTGCCATCAAAGAGTACGTCAATAAACATAATGTTAATAGTGTTGCCATTATCGGTGGTGGCTTTATCGGCATCGAATTAGCGGAAAATCTCGCTAATATTGGTAAAAGTATTACCATTTACGAAATGGGTGCCCAGTTATTGAGTTTGCTCGATAGAGATATGGCTTCTTTTGTCCATGCTACTTTAAGAGATCATAATGTCCAAGTTAAACTTCAAACTGAAGTAAGTGAGATTATAAAAGACAATAATAAATTGCTCGTCAAAACTGAATGTGAACAATTACCTTTTGAAATGGTGGTTTTAGCTATCGGCGTTATGCCAGATACGGCGTTAGTGAATAATTTAGGTATTAACAAAGGTATTAAGGGCAGCATTATCGTTAACGACAAAATGGAAACTGAAATCAAAGATATCTATGCGGTTGGCGATGCTATACAAATTAACCACTATATTACTGGTCAACCAACACTAATTCCTTTAGCAGGACCGGCTAATAAACAAGGTAGAATTGCCGCGGATAATATATGTGGTCTAGATTCGCACTACAAAGGTTCGCAAGGCACTTCGATTATTAAGTTATTTGATAAAGTAATTACCGCCACTGGTTTAAACGAAACGACCGCTAAAAGATTAGGATATCACGCTGAAGGCGTGGTGCTTTCTCCTAAATCAAAAGCCGGATACTATCCAGGCAGTAAAGCGATGACGATGAAAATTGTTTTTGATAAAAATACTCATGATATCTTAGGCGCGCAAATCTTTGGCATGGACGGCGTCGATAAACGGATTGATGTTATTGCTACAGCAATTAGAGCTAAATTAAAAGCAACCGATTTGCCTGATTTAGAATTAGCTTACGCTCCACCTTTTTCTTTACCAAAAGATCCAGTTAACTTAGCTGGCTTTGTGATTGAAAATGTTTTAACTGGTAAAGTTAATCAAGTTAATTATCAACAACTAATAACTATGCCAAAAGATGGTAGCATTACTTTTTTAGATGTTAGATCAGAATTTGAATATGCTAGAGGTTATGCTGAAGGATTTATTAACCTGCCAGTAGACAATTTAAGAAGAAGAATTAATGAGCTACCAAAAGACAAAAAAGTCATCGTCATGTGTCAAAGTGGACTGCGCAGTTATTTAGCTACTCGCATCTTAAAACAAAACGGGTTTGATGCTTATAACTTCGTCGGTGGATATACTTTTTATAACGTAATAAATAATGATAAGTTGATTGCTGAACAGTCTTATCCATGTGATAAAGAAAAAAACTAAGTCCCACTGAAAAAAATAAAAAAGAGTTTGGTGTCTATCAAACTTTTTTTGTGTTTATTTGAGCGGTATAATAAATAATAAGTTGAAAAAAGAGGAAATTTCATGATTACAGTATACGAAAAAGGCGAGCATTTCTACTTAGAAAACAAAGACTTTCTGTTAACAAACATGTATACCGCTGTATTTTTTAGAATTGATTGCGAACTATTAAAAGAAACGAATAAAGAAGAATACGCCATAATGGCGGAAGCCAACAATAAAAAGTTGGTTGCTCTTCGCAAACTTCCTTATAGCACTTTATTTTATGGAGACGAACAATTAGTTAGTGAAATGGTTGATTTTTTATTACAACAACAATACGTAATTAAAGATATTTTATGCATCTTGCCTTTAGGAGACGTAATCATTAATCAACTTAATTCAAAAGGTAATAATTACTATAAACATTTAGCGATGGATTATATGCTTTGTAAACAAAGTGTTTATCCTTCAAGTGCTTGTGTTAATAAACCGAGCATAGAAGATGTTGATGAACTAGTGGAATTGTGTCGTACTTTTGCTATCGAAGTCCAGTTAACTCCAACTGAGAATAAAGAAAAGATTATTAAACAACTCGATGAGTTTCGTATTATCAAAGAAGATGGCAAAATTGTTGCTATGGCGACAGTGAGCGAATCAACTGGCGAAGATAAACGAATTGCCTATGTTTATACTAGACCTGAGTATCGCGGTAAAAAGCTTGCTAAAAAAGTCGTCGCTAATATCGTTAATGAAACTTTAGAAAAAGGTATATATTTATCGCTAAATGTCGATCAAGAAAACCCAATTTCTAATCAACTATATAAATCTTTAGGTTTTACAAAAATATTTTCACAAGCTCTTTTTAAGGAAAAAGAAGTAAAATAATTAGAATTAGCTTACTTTTTAGTGAATTTTCCTATTGTTGTGCTTTATGTCCTATCAATGATAATATTGATATTTTTTCTTAGAAATGATAATTTTTATTTAGCGATATTTCATTAAAAGGTTGTGAGCGCAAGAATATTTTTGGTTCCAAGATATTATTAATTAACTCATCGTTAGTCAACTGCCTCAAGCTGCAATAAAGTTATAGACCTTCAAACCTATAAGCTTCATTTAGAAGCTTATTATTGAATAATCGCCAGCGAAAATGCGGATATTGCTAAAAGAAGCACTAGCATTTCATTGCTATTTGTAGAAAAAAATCCTTTTATCAAAGAGGCCTAACAATTAGTGGTCACAATGTCTATAGCGCTTATTATTAGGAAGAGAAAATATCCTTTACACCAAGTCTAATTAGGAGGCGCAATGATGGGGAAAAACAAGCCTGCACCAGATGACCATTTCCTTTACAAGTATCGTTACTTGTTAATGGCCGTAATACTTGTTTTTACCGCGATTCTTTCGGTTACTTATTGGCAAATTACTTGGATTAGAAATAATCAAGATGAACAAACTTCCGTTCTTCGCAGTGCAACCACTTTCAGCTTACAAATTCATTATGATGAAATGGAAGCATTAGAAGGAAATGAGAACGATATAAATAAAACTGAGTATGAACACCTAAAAAGTCACATAAATGGCTTGGTCACTGTTCCAAACAAAATAAAAGCAGCATATTTATTAAAAGAAGTTGACGCAGAAATTATTTATCTCGTTGACTATTTATCCCCTCAAGCAAATGACTTCATCACTCCTGGAGTAGTTTTTGTTGATGCTCCAGAAAAGTTCAGCGTCGCATATACAACTAAAGAAGCTGTCATGGTCATGTCTTTATTAGACCGCGGTAAAAAGTGGAATAGCGCAATTGCTCCAATTATTAATGAAGATACGAATGAAGTCGTGGGTTTATTAAGACTTGATTATGATATTAATGACTGGAATCTAGGTTTACTTAGCAGACTAGTTCCTGATTTAATTATTTCGTTATTATTTTTTTGCTTTGTCATTATTTCCTTCCGGTCGCTATTTCATTATTACCAAGCTAAAACGGTGCGTAATAAATATGAATTAACCGCGACTTTATATCGCAGTATTTTTGAACAAGCCGTCGTTGGTATCGCCGTTGTCGAAGACAAACGCTTTGTCTCCAAATCAAAATTTGGCGATAACAACATGAACCCTATGTTTGAAAAGATTTTAGGAAGAAGTAGTGACGAACTAGAAAGAATTAGTTGGCCAGACATTACTCATCCAGATGATCTAGAAGCGGATATCGTCATGTTTAATAAGTTCAAAAAAGGTGATATTGAAGGTTATTCATTAAACAAGAGATTCCTTAAACCTGATGGTAGTTATGTTTGGACATATATGACGATTAATCACTTTTTAGATGGTAATAACGATAATCCGCTACACCTTTGCTTATTAAGAGATATTACCAACGAAAAAGTAATTTCTGATTCGCTAAATGAAAGCGAAAGAAGTAAGTCAATTCTTTTTTCCAATCTTCCTGGTATGGCATATCGAGTTATACGAGATAACGATTGGCAAACGCAATTTGTTTCATCTGGTTGCTTTGGTTTGACCGGTTATTCTATGGAACAATTCGTTGTAAAAAAAGAAATAACTCTCGGAAGTATAATCGCTCCAGAATATCGTAAAAAAGTTTCTCAAGAATGGGATGCGGCACTTTTAAAAAAGCTTCCTTTCCGTTATGAATATGAAATTATTACTGCTCAAGGAGAAAAACGTTGGGTCTTAGATACCGCGCAAGCAGTTTATAATGAGTTTGGTGTTGTTGAAGCACTTGAAGGCATGATGCTTGATATTTCTGAAAGAAAAGCGGCTGAGTTAAAACTTCAATACACTTTTGAGCATGATGAAGAAACCGGTTTATTAAATGTTGGCAGTTTACACGATAGAATGCGTGCCGATGATAAA
This sequence comes from uncultured Staphylococcaceae bacterium, assembly GCA_964606005.1. Classification (GTDB taxonomy): domain Bacteria; phylum Bacillota_I; class Bacilli_A; order RFN20; family CAG-826; genus RUG14515. Next base: position 10,183 of record CAZSEU010000022.1, on the reverse strand, counting down.
AAACCAAACAAACCAAAACGTGGAATAATTAGTGTTAACCTCAGTACATTTCAACGTATAAGTATGACTTATGGTTTCTTATATGTCGCAAATTTATTTAACAAAGTAGCGCAACGCTTAAACCAATATTCTACAAAAAACCGCACCTTATATAAATCTTATGAAAACCGATTGGTTTACTATGTAAAAGGTTATAAAGACATTCAAGAACTCGTTGATTTTGCTCTGAAGATTAAAGAAGAGTTGTCTGACTTACTAAAGGTAGAACGCGTTGGTGCCGGTATTGGCATTTTGGAAATCGAAAACGATAAACCACTTAACATAAACTATATTTCAAAACGCGCCTTAATGGCTTCTAGCAAGGTTATCAATTTGGATAAAACCGAAATTGGAATTTGTGTTTTTGATGAATCACTCGAATCACGCGTTGAACGCGAAGAGTTAGTCAAACAATTATTAACAGAAGTTGCCAATAATGGTGGGAATGATGCTTTATATATGGTATTTCAACCGATTTTAAATTTAAGAACTAAGCGCATCACTTCTTTTGAAGCATTGGCTCGTTTGAAACATGAAAAACTCGGAATGATCTCTCCGCTTGAATTTATTCCCTTAGCAGAAGAAAGTAAATTAATTATTCCTTTAGGTTGGAATATCTTTAGGCAATCATTTACCTTCTTAAAGAAGCTAGAAGACTTGGGTTACACTAAAATTCATGTAGCTGTTAATGTTAGTGCTGTACAAATGTTTGCCAATAACTTTGTTAAAGATCTAATCAAATTAATTAAAGAAATGGGTGTCAATCCAAATAAGATTACAATCGAATTAACCGAATCGGTATTTTCAAATGACCTTAACCAAATTAACAACATCTTGTTGCAACTACGTGCTTATGGCATCAAGATTACGATCGATGACTTTGGAACAGGTTACTCTTCCTTGGCAAGAGAACGCGACTTAAAAGTCGATAGTTTAAAAATTGATAAATACTTCATCGATAAATTGATGATTATTTCTAAAGAAGAAGCGATTACTGGCGATATTATCAAAATGGCGCATAAACTCGGCCAAGTGGTCGTGGCCGAGGGGGTGGAACACGATAAGCAAATGCAATATTTAATCGAGAATGATTGCGATTTAATACAAGGCTATTTTATTAGCAAACCGCTTGAGCCAGTAGCGGCGATTGATTTTTTAATAAAACTCAATAAAGAATAATAGTTATGAATGCTTCTATCAATATTTCAGATGTAAGTTTGCAAACTTCTCGTCTTACCTTGCGACCTTTTGTATTTTCTGATTTAGACGACTTTTATAGTTATGCTAAGGTGCCTGGAGTTGGTGAAATGGCAGGTTGGCCACATCATCCAAATATTGACGAAAGTAAGAAAATATTGGATATTTTCATCGCTAACCAAAATACCTTTGCGATTGTATATCAAAATAAAGTAGTTGGTTCAATTGGTTTAGACCAGTATAAAGAAAGCGATTTTCCTCTTCTTGAAGCTCTTAAAGGAGTTGAACTAGGCTTTGTTTTAGCAAAAGAATATTGGGGACAAGGATTAATGGTCGAAGGATGTAAAGCGGTTATCGATTATATATTTAAACAACTTGAGCTTGATTTTGTTATTTGCGGGCACTTTATCGAAAATCACCAGTCTAAACGTGTGCAAGAGAAACTTGGTTTTAAATTATATGAAAGTAATCAACAACGCGAGTACTTAGGGCAATCAAAAACCCTTGTCGTTAATATCATGTTTCGGGTCGATTACTTAACCTTTTAATAGAGCACAACTTTATCATCGTAAATATTTTACTTTCGCCTTAGTAATTAGGCGTCATTTTATATATTATGTAAGTGTAATACCCTATAAGCATTTATGGCAACAAAATATCCAATCATTCTTGTGCACGGCTTCTTAATTAAGGACATTGGTCTAGTTAAGTCTTTTGGTCGTATTGATAAGATGCTAAAACAACAAGGTTATGTCGTCTATAAAAGTCGAGTCGATAGCTTCGGCGCCGTTGAAACTAATGCCGAAATCTTAAAAGCGGAAGTCGAAAAAGTATTAAAAGAAAATAATACCGAAAAAGTTAATATCATCGCCCATTCTAAAGGTGGACTTGACTCTAAATACATGATTGAACATTTTGTAATGTATGAGCAGGTCGCTTCTTTAACAACGCTTTCCACACCTCATAAAGGTAGTCCTTTAGCGAGCAAAATATTAAAATTTCCAAAATGGTTATTAAGAATTACGGCTTTTTGGATTAACTTATGGTTTAAAATCTTGGGTGATAGAAAACCAAATGCTTATAAGTTGTGTGAACAATTATCGACAATCAATAGTGTTGAAGAAGAAATTTCTAAAATATGTAGCAAGATTTACTGTCAAAGCTATTCGACAAAACTAAAACGGAGTCGTGATGACTTTGTGATGGGCATTCCTTTAATTTTTTTCCACCATTTAGAAAAAAACAAAGAAAGCGACGGTTTAGTAAGTGCGGAATCTGCGCAATTTTGTGTATATAAAGGTAATCCGTTTAATGAATCTGTCTCACATACAGAAATTATTGATTTCATGGTCAAGAAAAAGAAAAGAGAAAAGATATACGCCTTTTGGAACATGATTGTTGAAGATTTAGCCGCGCGCGGCTATTAAAAACGCAATTTTACGAGACTTATATCATTATTGTGATTTTTTTATCTTTACCTCTTTTATTCTTTAATAGTTGAAGTATGATAAATACAAGTTTACACAAAAAGAGGTGAATTTATTTTATGTTCCTAACCGCCTTCGATTTATCTTCAGAAACTGTCGTAGCGATAGTTTCCGCGGTTTTAGCCCTTGCATCCGCCCTTATATCCGTTATTCTTTTTGCCATATCAAACCGCAAGGAATCGTATGTTCTTTTCGATAAAGCTTACGCTAATATATTAGAAAAAGGCTTAGAAAACCCTTCATTACGCGATCCGATTAAAACTTGTGATTATGATAGTTTCCTCGATAAAGATCGCGCTTTTTATTTTAAATATTGCGCCTATGCTTATATGGTATGGAATTTCTTAGAAACAATTTATGACTTGTCTAATTCTAAAAGAAAACGCAAAAGAGATTTATTTTCTACTTGGTCACCGGTTTTAATTGAAGAAAATAAACTTCATTATCGTTGGTTCACAAAAAATCCTGGTCCCTTTAAAAAAGAATTTCAAGATTATGTAAGAAATTACTTAAACGATATTACGATTGAACAAAAGACTGATATTGATTCTTTCTCAATTATTAATAAGCTTTTAAGAGAAGAATTTCCTGCAGAAGAACTAAAAGATAAAAACCAGATGATCAAACTGTTAATCAAAGGTCAGTATCGTCTTTTTACTGCCCGTTTTACTCATCAAGAAGATTGCGATAAATCAATTATTGGCTATGCTATCGTTTATTCTAACGCTGATAACAACTTCATCTTTATTGATTATATTCATATTCTTGATGAATACCAAAACTGCGGTCATGGTACTAGAATATTTAATTTATTACTAAAGGAAGTAAAAGGTAGTAATCCCCAAGGCATTCTTTTTGAGATTGAATCTAGTAAAAGCAAAGCGGAAAATTGTGACCGAATTAGAAGACGTAAGTTTTATCTTAAGTCTGGGGCTAGCGAATTATATTGTCCGTATCGTTCACCATATAAGAATAACAGGAGCATTCAACTTAGTTTGATGTTTAGACCAGTAGATGGAAAAGACTTTGTTCCAAAAGAAATGCTACGCGCTTTTGTTAACGAAGCGATTTCCACGATTCATTCCGATTATCCTCATACCGGAGAAGTAATCGCCGGCTATATTGATCAAATTCCTAATTATGAAGCTAATTCTGAAATCGTCATTCATCACGGTAACGTTGAAGATTTAAACGAAATTGTGGATTACCTTAGACTTAATTTTCCTGCAAATTTAGTGATTAAAAAAGAAAAGATCCTTGCTTTGATGCTCACTCAACAATACGATTTAATTCTCTTAAAAGATCAAGAGGGTATTTTGCTTGGCTTTGCTTTTGGTTTCTTGCCTAAAGACAAAAGTTTTTTATTCCTTGATTATTTTACAATTCTGCCCTTTTACCGAAGTCATGGTTATGGCAAGATGTTTATCGAAAAGATTTGTGTTAAATCATATAAAACAATTAAATACGGTGTTGTGTGCGAATCAATGGTGCCACCAGATAGTGAGGCTGATGACAAAACCTTTATTGCTCATACTAATGGTAGTTTCTTAGAAGGCGATTACGCTTATCCACTTAAAAAGGGCAAAATTCCAATGAAGTTAGCCTTTTACCCAAAAGAAGGAGTGACATATGTTAATGGCGAACAATTTGAAAACTTGATGAAAGAAGTGCTATTAACTATTCACGATGATGTCGTTAACGAAAATAATTACGACACTTACCTTAAAACAATTGAAGATTTCGAAAAATAATACACTGGGCAACCAGTGTTTTTTATTTCTTAAGCTTATACTTTAAGTATTCTTTGCCGATGCTAAATAACACTTTTCTCATCGCTTCTCTACCTTCTTTAGGGGTGTCTTTCCAACTTTTTACAATCAAAGAAAATTTGCTCTTAAAATAAGAAACAAATTCATTATCGTTAGGTAAATTTTCGTTTAATAATTTTTCAAGCAGATTAAATAAAGCATCAACGAAGACTTGTTTATAGTGATTATCGTAGGATAGAAACACTTCATTAATGAACTCAACAATTCTAGTCGAACGGTCTGAATAAAGTTCTTCTTTTATAAAAGCATTATCTTCAATTAACCAATTTAAAAAATCGTGCTGATATAAAAGCGTCTTATCAGAAGCGATAATCGTCTTTTCCTCATCCATAATCATCAAGCGACCAATAATCGATTCTGGAGGCACATAAGCGTGTATTTTATGGGAAATAAGACGATATGTATCATCATAAAAGCTATTCGGATAGTTTGGAGCATCATAAGTATAAATATTGACCAGCTTTTTCTTTTTATAAAAAAGTTTAGCGGCGGTGAGGGCAATTCGTCCACCTTTAGAGTGGCCACCAAAAATAAATTTTCTAATAAAAAACTTTTTTGCAACCATTTCTGCATATTTAATTGCTTCCACTTCCGCGGGAACGATATCTAAATAAGCCATATTGAAATCTTCTTTCCAACCAGTTAAAGTGCCATCCGTTCCACCAAAAGAAAGAAAGACTAACTTCGGTAAAATAATGGTTACTGCTTGGAACTGTTTTTCTTCGGCTTTATCTTTTTGTTTACGATAGTAGCCATATTTTGCTTTTGCATAACGTTTACTTGTTAGCAAAGTGATCAGAATACGATAGTAATTATAATGTCTTTCACTTGTGCCTTCAGGAATTTGATAAATAGCGAGAAGCTTTTTCATTTGCTTAGTATTAAGCACATCCTTTTTCTTCGCTAGCTTATCAAATGGAAAATACGATAACGAAGTTAGCGCTAAAGCATCAAGTTCATTAAAAGGGCTTTGTTTAAATGAAATGTCTTGATAAGAAGTTAAATAATCGAGGATATTCATAGAATAATGTTAACATTTTTTCATAAAAAGTTTACCACTTTGTGCATCTAATATAGAATAATGAGAATAAAGGAAAAATGTTAAATGTATAAGGGTTGGTTGGTCGTCAACACATTTATGAATTTGGATAAATTCCAAAAACTATACCAAATGCTCGAACTTTCTTTTAGAAAAAGGGGCGTTATTTTAAGCGTAAAAACCGCAGAAGATATTTCCCTTGAGGTCGGCTTTAAACTCGCTCAAAAACCTGATTTTGTCATTTTTTGGGATAAAGATTACTATTTAGCCCATGCTTTAGAAACGCAAGGCATTAAACTATTTAATAATGCGGAAGCAATAGCTTATAGTGACAACAAAATGTTGATGTATCAAAGATTAAAAGAAAATGGGATTAAAATACCACGCACCTTTCTTGCCCCAAAAACATTTGAAGGTTTAAACTATAATAAGCGTAGCTTCTTACAAAATGTCATTAACGAAATCGGTTTTCCTTTAATTGTTAAGGAAGCCTATGGTTCTTTTGGTGATCAAGTTTACTTAGTGAATAACGAAGTAGAACTCAATACGGTTATTGATCGTATCGGTTATAAAGATTTCTTATTGCAAGAGTTTGTTGCTACTTCTTATGGTAGAGATGTCAGAATTAATGTCGTTGGTAGTAACGCGGTCGTCAGTATGTACCGCGAAAACAAAAATGACTTTAGAAGCAATATTTCTTCTGGGGGTACTGGCATTGCCTGTGACCCAAGAAGCGATTACATTGCATTAGCAATTAAAGCAACCAAAGCCTTAAAACTAGATTTTGCAGGAGTTGATGTGCTATTTGGCGAAAATGACGAACCAATTATCTGCGAAGTTAATTCTAACCCCCAGTTTGCCTCAACTTTTAAAGCGACTGGTGTAGATTTGGCCGATTACATTTGCCAGTACATTATTAAAAATTTATGAAACAAGGAATAATTATTTATCAGCATGCCGATAGCGAGAAAAATCGCTATTTTATTGACCTATGTTTAAAAAAACTTAATAGCGAAGGCTTTTCTCTTACCTATATAGACGAAGAGGAGCTTGACGGATATTTAGCCGAGCAGCAAATCGACTATGCGATTTATCGTGGTCGCAATTATACGATTAGCGAAAAGCTGGTTGCTTTAAATACGCGAGTGTTTAATCCTCCAACCACCAATCAAATTGCTAACGACAAACATATTTCATGCAAACTATTTAACCATCTTGGCTTACCAAGCATTGATACACAAGTCATTCCTAACGATTTAAGTTATCCGTATATAATGAAAAGCGTTGATGGCCATGGCGGTAAAGAAGTTTTCTTAATTAACGATGATAATAAGCGGCTTAGATTATTAGCTAAATACCCAACTAAGAAATTTATTTATCAACCATTTATCGCTAACGATGGTGATTTAAGAATTTATTTAGTTAATCAAAAATATGTCGCCAGTGTCGCTAGGCACAATAGTAAAGACTTTAGACACAACTTTTCTTTAGGAGGAGATGTGATTTTATATAATCCAAGCGAAAAACTTATTAAAGAAGCCGAAATGCTTGCTCACGAATTAAAAGCCGACTTCATCGGTGTCGATCTTTTCTTAGTTGGAGAAAAATATCTTTTCAACGAAATTGAAGATCCGGTCGGCTGTCGAATGCTTTATAAATTAAGCAATATCGATATCATCTCTTTATTTGTCGATCACATTAAAAAAGAGTTAAGCAAAGAGTAAAAGTACTCCAATCATCTGTGCGATGGTGGAAACCAAAATAAAAACATGGAAAATACAGTGGAAGTATAAATTCTTTTTACCAATAGCATAGCTAATGGCCCCGATAGTGTAGATGATACCGCCGATTAATATAAAGACGAACGGCCAAAAATCTAAATAAGAAAAGCCACCGACAAACATTACTAACCATCCCATTAATATATATAAAAATAATGAAGAAATTCTCACCCAAGCTTTATGAAAAAGTAAGACATTTAGGGTAATACCAACAATTGCCGCACCAAATTCAATGATTAGCATTAATAACCCAATGTTATCGCCTTGGCTAATCATATAAAAACAAATTGGCGTATAAGTACCGGCAATTAGTAAAAATATCGCTGCATGATCAACGATGCGGAATATTTTTTTAGTTAAAGTGTCTGCAGGCAAATTATGGTAAATCGCCGAAAAGCCGTAGACCATCGCCACAGTGATAGAAAAAATTGTTAAGCCAGTATAGGCAAAATAATCAATCTCGCTAGTCAGATAATGACCTAAACCAAAGAAATAAATAAACAAGGCCAAAGGTAAGCCAAGAAAATGACTAATGGAGTTAAATAATTCTTGTTTTCTAGTGTATGGTGGAACTTGAATTTTAGTAACTAAAGTATAATAAGACATAATCCTTACCTCCTAATTGACATAATCTTATGCCAAATAGAGTTGATAGTCAGGAAACTAGCTTGTTTAATTTTTCTACCTTATGAAAAAGTAACTCTCCTAAACAAATATTAAACAGTAGAGTTAATAAAAAAGAGTGACCAATGGATAACTTTATTAAAATAAATCTTTTAGTAAAACTGCGACGCCTTCTAATAGTTCGGCTTCTATTTTACTAAATCGATCATCTATCGGAGCATCGATATCGATGACACCAACGACTTCATTATCCTTAATAATCGGAGTGACGATTTCGCTTTTAGAAGCGCTTGAACAAGCGATATGGCCAGGAAATAAGTTTACCTTTGGAACGATAATAGTTTGTTTAGTAGATGCGCAATAACCACATACTCCTTTGTCTAAAGGAATAATCGTACATGCGACTTCACCTTGAAAAGGACCTAAATATAAATAGTCATCTTTTCTTAAATAAAAACCACACCAATTAATATTGGGTAATTCATTTAGTAAAGCGCTGACATTACTCAAATTGCTTACCAAAGGAATATTGGGTTCAATAACTGCTTTAATTTTTTCCAATAGCTCGTTCATGTCATTTATAATAAAACAAAATGTCTTAAAGACATAGAGGAAGATAAAATATTTATTTATGTCTTTTAATTTTTCTTATCCCCCCTTAATATATTAGACATGAAAAGAATATTAATCATTGGATGCCCAGGTGCGGGTAAATCATTTTTATCAAAACAACTAGGCAAAATATTAAACTTGCCAGTTGTTCACCTAGATTGTCTATATTGGAAGAGTGATAAAACTTGCATCAGCCAAGATGAACTTATAGATAAGATGCTACCTTATTTAAAAGAAGAGAAGTGGATAATTGATGGAAATTATCACCTTTCATTAAGAAAAAGATTAGAACACGCGACCGATGTTTTCTTTTTGAAAATGCCACGCGAAGTATGTGTCAAAGGCATTAGGGATCGTATCGGACAAAAACGAGACGATATTCCTTGGGTCGAAAGTCCCGAAGACGCGGAAGCACTTATCGAGTGGACTAAAAACTATGAAGCGAGGAATCGCGCTGAAGAAGAGGCTTTGTTAGAGGAATTCAAAGACGTCAATGTTCATGTTTTTTATACCAGAGAAGAAGTTAATATCTATTTAGAAAAACTAAAAAATCAAGTCATAAAATAGTGTATTAAGCGTATTATTCAATATTACTTTCAAAATACAAATAATGTGCTACAATGTCAGTAAAAGAAGCACATGTTTTATGAGGTTTAGTAAAAATGAATAAAACTAGTAAAGTCATATTAGGTGTATCGATTGGGTGTGTCCTTTTATCGATTGGTTCAATTACCAATTTAGGTATCGTTGGCGTTTATCCAGAAAAAACTGGCTATTTTATTAAGGAAGACATGAACACATTTTTAAATGATGGTGTCATACATTCTAGACGCACTGTTGGATTTCCTTTTTCCTCAGTGGTTAAAGATTATGATGATGGTTTGCTTAAAACCACTCTCGAAGAAACAACTTTTATTGACCATGGCGCTGAAGATTATGAATATTACTCTTGGGGAGTGAACCATTATTCAATTAATACCGATCATCTTAAGATGGATATAACGGAGACCGGGATGACGGTATATATTTATAAAAAGAAATCTCGTTACGTGACAGCCAATACAACAATTGAACATAAATATACATGTTCTTTTGAGGAAGGTAGCGAATTAATTAGAGTTATTCGTGAGGGTGTTTATAGAAAAATTCTTGATGAACACCAAATGCCACAATATAGCTCTTCATCATCTTATAATGAGGAGAGTTATTTATGAAAAAATATTTAAATTTACTCCCACTCGCCTTGATTACTTTTGCCCTTTGTTTTGGTAGTTTATATACTTTTTACGATGTAAAGGCTTATCTGATTATTTCTTATTTTATTATTTTCGTAGGCAACATCACATTTTTTGTGAACTCAAAATTTAATAAAAACGATTTGCTTATTCAATATTTGCCTTCACTGATTGCGTTAGTTGTTCAAATTCCTTATTTTCTTATGGGGATGATATTCAGCGCTGATATGGAAAATATAAAAACTATCTTTGTCGATCTTGTTGTCTTTGTTATCTTTGGTTTCATCTGGATAATTTACTTTGCTACCTTATCAACCAATTTTATCAAGACTATCGATGA
>CAZSEU010000021.1:0-19177 GCA_964606005.1 uncultured Staphylococcaceae bacterium | reverse complement strand
GTGTATAATGCAGATGTCGCAAGGTAATGTATAGTTCATAACACGATTGTCTTTAAGAGGGCCAATTTATTTATTTAAATGTCGTTATGAAAAATAAAAATCCTACCGAAGGAGGACGACTATCTGTGAAACAATTGGATGTAGAACTCGTAAGATACGAAAAGATTAAACACGTTAAGTTTTTAGTAAACCGTATTCAATTACGTAAAGAGCACATTCATAATGAGTTTGAAATCTTTATGGTTTTAAGAGGTGCTGGCATCGCAAAAATCAAAAACAAATCTTACACGATTAAAGCTGGGGATGCTTATTTGATTAATTCTGGTGAAGTACATTCGTATTATCGTGACCCAGTGCTTTCCTTAGATATAGACAATGCTAATGACGCACCATTATTTCTTTTCACCCAAATCTCTAATCACTGCTTAAGAGAATATTTTCCACAAATAAGAACAACAGTTTTTAATTCATGTAATTTACGAGATTTCATGAGTGAAGAGGAAGTTAAAGAAATAATTGAAAAACTAGTTAAATCCGCTAGAGATTATTTTTTAGAAGTACCTTTTTATCAATTGAAGATTTTATCTAGTATCGCCCGCGTTATGGAAACTTGCTATAAGCGAGTGCCTTATGAAATTATTTCTGAAACACAAAAAACCAATCTTAAACAAAAGAACGCTCGTGTGGAAAGAATCATTTCCTATGTCGATGCAAACTTTGAAACACAAATTAGACTACAAGATCTGGCCGAACAAGAAAACTTATCACAAACACATTTCTCACACTTATTTACCTCGCTTTTTGGTGTTACTTTTCAAAACTATGTCAATATGAAAAGAATGGAACAATGCATTCGTTTAATGCCTAATAAAGAAAAAACTTTGTTGGAAATTTCCTATGAAAGTGGCTTTTCTGATCCTAAATATATGAATAGAATGTTTATGAAACACTTTGGTTGTACACCAAAAGAATATCGTAAACGTTTGGGTGTAGAACAAAAAGAAATTATTCAATTAGCGAAAGAAAGTGAGACTATTTATTCAATCGCCGAATCATTAAGAGCGGTCGAAGATTTTATTGATACTTTTAACATTCCATTTGAACAATAGTCGTTATCGTTAAACGCAATTGAATCATAATTAAGCGACCATTAGGTCGCTTTTATTTCTTCTTAACAAACGAAAAGTATGTGCGGCAGTAATTGCTCTATTTTTATATAAAAATAATATATCACGCACATTCGTTTGCCTGTATGTTCCCATATGCAATATTAATCTATACACTCATCGCACGATAATCCTACGTACTATGCGCATTAAAAGTGTTAGAATAAAAGCGAAGACTCAAAAACTATATCTACAATAATTTTTTTGATGTTCAATCACCGCGTTTTACGCGAGAAAGGAAATTTTTATGGCAAAACTCTTAGCAAAGCCAAAATTTTGGATGGGCTTATCAGCCGTAGGTGTTTTAGTCAGTACATTAATGTTTTCTGGTCAAAAGTTAACAAATGAATATGCTGGCTTAATTAACGACGTGCTAGGTTTATCCACAACAAAAGTCGGCCAGCTCGAAGGAGATGTGGTCGAAGGTTCTGCCTATAAGGATGCAAGTGGTTCTTTGTCTGATGCTGGTTGGGCAAAAATGATTGCTGATTCTTACAAGTTCTGTGAAGAAGCCGTCGAACAAGGCGCAGTTCTTCTTAAGAACGAAGTAAAAGGTGGCAAACCAGTTCTTCCTTTAGCCGAAGATGAAAGAAATGTCTCTCTCCTTGGCCGTGGCAGCAAAAACTTATTCATGCGCTCTGGTGCAGGTGGTGCTGCTCCAAATGCCAACTTTGTTGTCCCATTGGATCAAGCTTTTGAAAGAAATGGTTTCAATATTAATAGAACTATCTTTGATGCTTATTCAAGTCTCAGCCAATCACAAATGACAACTCCATCCACTAACGTTGAACAAGCAGTTTCTTTCTACACCAATGAAAGAAAAGCAACTTTTGCGGAATATAGCGATGCAGCTATCGTTACCTTCGTCCGTATCGGTACTGAAAACACCGACCCAGCCGATGGTAGATTAAACCTTCACGCTGATGAGAGAGCTCTCCTTGAAATGATTAAGAATGAAGGCGTCTTTGAAAAGACCATCGTTCTTATCAACTCCCCATTCCCAATGTCTGTTGACTGGGTCGATGATCCAGATCTCGGCGTTGATGCTCTCATTTGGATGGGTGTTCCAGGTTATTATGGCACTCCAGGCATCGTCCACGTATTAATGGGCAAAGATGCTGAAGGCAAAAACATTAACCCATCTGGTCACTTACCAGATACATTCGCTGCTAGCGCAAGCTCTTCTCCAGCCTATGTCAACTTCGGCAACAGCCAAATCGCTGTTTATCAAGAAGGTGTATATGTTGGTTACAAATATTATGAAACCAGATATGAAGATGCAGTCTTAGGTCAAGGCAACGCTACAGGTAGTAAAGGTGTCTTCCATAGCAATGGTAATTGGAACTATGCCGATGAAATGGGCTACCCATTCGGTTACGGCTTATCCTATACAACATTCGAACAAAAGATTACCAATATTAGATACAATGCTCAAACCGATCAAATCGAAGTCACCGCTGAAGTTAAGAATACCGGTACTGTTGATGGCAAAGCTTCCGTACAACTTTATGTCCAAGCCCCATATACCGAATTCAACAAATCCAACGGTTTAGGCAAAGCTTCTATCGCTTTAATGAATTATGACAAAGTCGACGTCAAAGCCGGCCAAACTGCCACAACAACTATTAAATTTGATAGATATTTCTTAGCCACTTACGATAACAAAGTAAACAAACACTACGTCTTAGAAGGCGGTACATACTACTTTGCATTAGGTAATGGCGCTCACGAAGCATTAAATAACATTTTACATTATAAAGATGCTTCTCTTTCATTGGTTGACCACTTAGGTCAATCCTATGCTGGCAATGACAACGCTGTTAAAACTTTAGAAATCCAAGAAGATTTCGATAAATACAGAATGTCCATTTATAATTCTGAATACGAAGTGACAAATCAATTCGATGATGCAGATTATAACTACTTTGCCGCTACCAAGATTCAATATCTTGATAGACAAAACTGGGAAGGCACATGGCCAACCAGAATTACAACTAACCCAGCTCCATCTTCTGCAATGAACATGGCTCAATACTATACTCAACCAGTCGATGGCCCAAAATACTCCGAAGGTGATGGCACAGTTTATAATGTTCCTTACATCAATGATCTTGGTGAAGAAGAATTAATCACTTTCGCCGATATGGCAGATGTTCCACTCGAAGGCACAGTCGAAAAAGGCAAATTTGTTGGCAAAGACGGCGCTGAAATTTGGGATTCATTCATCAAACAAATGACCTTAGATGATTTAATCATCTCTGTCTCTGATAACCGCGGTATCTTAGACGTTAAGAAAGTCTTGAAGAAAGGTAACTCCGTTGCCGAAGGTCCTGAAGGCTTGCTTTCCAGATTCCAATATGGTGATAAGAGATGGGCAACTGGTTTCCCAACCGGTCCAGTTTATACCGCTACCTTTGACCATGCAATGCAATCCAAATTTGGTGGATTCTATGGTGAAGAAGCATTATTCTGTGGTGTCGCCGCTGTTAACGCTCCTGGCGCAAACCTCAATCGTACCCCTTATGGTTCACGTGCTTCTGAATATATGTCTGAAGATGGCGTAATGAACTACTTAACTGCCGCTAACGTCGTTGGCGCAGCGAGAAGAAAAGGTTTAATTATGAACATTAAACACTGCTTCTTAAACAACCAAGAAAATGGTAGACAAAGAATTTCTACTTTCGCAGATGAACAAACTATCCGTGAAATTTACTTAAGACCTTTCGAAGGCGCATTAACTAAAGGTAAAGGCTTAGGCATCATGACCTCTTATAATAGAATCGGTGTCAAATATGCTGCTACTCACGAACCTTTAATGATGAACGTCATGAGAGGCGAATGGAATTATAAAGGTTTAATTATTGACGATGCTTTAACTGGCTCCAATACTGACCAATATTCCAATGGTCCAGCCATGCTCTACAGTGGTACAGACTTATTCTGTCTCGACGGTAACCGTGGCACTCAACTCAGACAATGGGTCACTTCAAATGATGACGGTACTCTCTTGTTATCCTTACAAAGAGCAAACAAATATGTCATGTACGCTATCTCCAGATCCTGGATGGGCGGTCTCAGAGTTTCTGAAGCCGACTTAGGCAATCCATGGTGGAAGAATGTCGTTAATGGTATGGTCATTAGCACAACTGTTATTACAGCTGCGTTAGTCGGCTTATATGTTTTCTCTGAGATCATTTCTAAGAAAAAACCTGTTGTGGACGCTAAATAGGAGGATATGAATATGGAACTGATTAAAAACTTTTTGAAAAACAAATCTATTGCCTATTTCATCGTTCTCGCTAATGCTGTTTTAGCCTTAGTCGTTAGCATCATTTTCTTCTTAACTTATAAGGGCGCAATGCCTAACTCTGCTGCTGGCAAAGCTCCAGAATCCATCGGTATCTTTTTACTCGTTGGCTTCGTGGTTGAATTAGTGGCTTTGTGTTTGCCACAATACAGATTCATCCACGCTATTGCTGTTGGTATGTTTGGTGTCGCTCTCTATAAAGAAGTGATTATTATCCCAGTCCTTATCGCCGGCGAAATTAACAACGTTCGTTACGAAGGCGGCGACTTTGGACTTAGTCTCTTCTACTTGATTGCTTTATTTGTGATCGTCATCGCAGGTATCGTTGCTGTCTTCATGGGTTTATACAAATCCGAAGAAGAAGCTGACAACGATATGAAAGTTGACTTCAAAGACACAAAGAAAGTAGTCACACTTGGCTCTGGCGCAGTTCTTGTAATTGCTGCTGTTTTAACAGGCTCTTTGGTGACAAATAGCTTATCACAAGCAGCTGCCCCAATCATCGTGCCTGGAGAAGAAGTGATCGATCCAATCACCGATGAAATCAAAGCTGCTGCTACTGCTTATGATTATGACTTCAATCCTGATGATGTTCTTATTAAGGAAGAAGCCGAATGGGACTTCACCAATCCACTCTTAAATTCAAGTACTGGAGTTAGTACCACTAATGGCAACAGAGAAGGTTACAACATTGTTTATTACTTTGAAGGCTCTTATGCTGAAGGTTATCAAGGTGACTACTCTGAATCTTATGCTTACTTATGGCTCTGGGATGACGGTATTTTCGCTGGCAAATCTAGAGATACCAACATTAGAGGCTATTGGTACAATTCTTCCATTGATAATGGTAAAGACCCAATTACAGGCGAAGACATTAAGGACTGTTTAAACATGGTTAGTAATGTTGATCGTTATGGCTCAATCATCACTCAAGAAGCTGGTGGCTTCTATGAAAGAAATGCTTATATCTATCTCAACATGGGTTGGGGTACTCGTAGTATTATCATTAACGGTTACAAGTATTATCCAGAAGTGGCTTTATTCATTGATTCCGCCACAACCGGTAATACCTTCAAAGTTGGTGATACCTTCAATAGAAGTTCATGGACCGCAAAACGCGTTCTTAAGAACCTTTCTTACTCCGCAGTTTTCAAAGCTTCCGAAGTTACATGGATTGACGGCACAGGTATTACTAATGGCCAAAAATTAACCACTGCTGGTGAATTTGAAGTCACTGCTAGATGGAGTGGCTTAGAAGCAACCAAGATAATTACTGTTACTGAATAAGTAATTACTCAACATCAAAAAAATTGGCTAGCTCTTCGTGAGTTAGCCTTTTTTGTTTATTAATTAATAAAAAGCGACGTTTATCATCTATCTAAGTATTTTCATAAAAAAAATGTTGCTTACAAACAAAAACGTGCTAAACTTACACCATAAAATTATGAAAAACGCCTGTAAAGTCTACGCTTATTATTACTATTATTACCCAAGGAGTAATCAATAATTCTTGGCTTTTTGGCTAATGGTGTTGTTGATTACTCATAATCAGTGGCACCGATAGTAAGAGGGATAAATACATTGGTGCCACAACGCGGCACCAATTTTTATTTCTACATAGGAGGAAAAAAAGAAATGAAAAAAGTAAAATTACTATCGATCATCCCCTTACTCGCCATCCCAGCACTTATTGGTTGTCAAAATGCTAACGTAAAAGTGATTGGCATTTGTCAATTAGTTAAGCACTCTGCCCTTGATGCAGCAACGAACGGTTTCATGCAAGCTGTAAAAGAAGGAATGGGCGAAAACAATGTCAGATTTGACCTACAAGACGCCGCAGGCGAATCAGGCAACTGTATTACTATTGCTAACTCATTCGTCTCTAAAAACGTCGATCTCATCATGGCAAATGCCACTCCAGCTTTACAAGCAGTTGCTAATTCCACAACAACCATTCCAGTACTTGGTACTTCAATTACTGAATATGGTGTGGCTTTATCTCTTGCTAATTTTAACGGAACAGTGGGCGGAAATATTTCTGGCACAAGCGACTTAGCACCATTAGATGGTCAAGCCGCGATGATTAAAGAATTGTTCCCCGAAGCACAAGAAGTCGGTCTACTATACTGTAGCGCTGAAGCTAATTCCTTATATCAAGTCAACACCGTTGAAACTTTATTAGAAGAAGATGGTTTCACGACAAAACGGATTGCTTTTGCTGATTCTAATGAATTACAAAGCGTGCTTGCTGCTAATGTTACTGGCTTAGATGTTTTATACATCCCAACAGACAATACTGCTGCAAATAATACTAATATTATTGATGCCGTTTGCCGTCCAATGGGTTTGCCAATTGTGGCTGGTGAAGAAAATATTGCTAAAGGGTGTGGTGTCGCTAGCTTATCGATTGATTATTTCCGTCTAGGCTTTAAAACTGGTCAAATGGCCGTAGAGATCTTAAAAGATGGAAAAGACATCGCCACTATGCCAATTGCCTACGATGAAAACCCAGTTAAAAAGTATAATAAAGAAATTTGTGATGAATTAGGTATTGTTGTCCCTTCCACTTACGTAGAAATCGAGTAAGATATTAAATGACATGTTAGCTTATTTATCATCTTTACCTGGAGCTATAACCCTCGGCATCATCTGGGGGATTATGGGTTTAGGTGTATTCATCACCTATCGCATCTTAGATATTCCAGACTTAACAGTAGACGGTTCTTTTGCTACTGGCGGTGCGGTATGTGCCATTATCATCTTTACAGGTGGCAATTTCTGGGTCGGTATTTTACTAGGTTTTATTGCTGGCTTAATATGCGGCTTAATTACTGGTTTATTACATACAGTACTAGACATTCCGCCTATATTGGCTGGTATATTAACACAACTATCGCTATGGTCGATTAATTTAAAGATTATGGATAATAGCTCTAATATAAGTATTAGCGCTCGTTCATTTGATTTAATTTTCTCTCAACTTAGTGTTCCTGATGCTCTATGGAAAATTTCTCTTATTGCTTTAATTTTAGTAGTTGGTTTTTATGTCTTTTTCGGGACAGAACTCGGAGCATCTATTAGAGCAACCGGTAATAATCCAAGGATGGCTAAGGCTCAAGGTATTAATACGAAATTAAATATTGTCGTTGGTTTAATGATTTCAAACGGCATCGTCGCATTAAGTGGTGCATTGCTCGCCCAATATCAAGGCTTTGCCGATATTAGTATGGGTAGAGGAGCAATTGTGATTGGCTTGTGTGCGGTTGTTATTGGAATGGCATTAGTGAAAAAAATTACCCCAAACTTCCTAG
Organism: uncultured Staphylococcaceae bacterium; assembly: GCA_964606005.1. Lineage (GTDB taxonomy): Bacteria > Bacillota_I > Bacilli_A > RFN20 > CAG-826 > RUG14515. The sequence goes on along the minus strand of CAZSEU010000021.1, from coordinate 11,393 downwards.
TAAGAATGCTGAGTGTCGTCATTGGTTCAGTAATTTACCATATTGTTTATCAAACCGTCGTATTTCTTGGTCTTGATACAACTTACTTAAAGATGCTAGCTGCCATTGTGGTTGCTTTATTCTTAGGTGTACCTTACGTTAATAAAAAGTATATTGCTCCACTATTTAAGCAAAAGAAAAAGAAATTAGTCGTGGAGGAAGTAAAAAAATGATCGAACTAAAAAGCATTAGTAAATCCTTTAACGCTGGCACTCCTAACGAAGCCAAAGTCTTCAATGACTTAAACCTGGTTTTAAATGAAGGCGATTTTGTGACCGTCATCGGTGGTAATGGTGCGGGCAAAAGTACTTTGATAAATATCATTTCTGGTAGCCTTGTTGCTGATGAAGGTGAAGTGTTGTTCAATAATGCAAACATCACCAAAATGAAAGAACACCAAAGAGCGCCATATTTCGGACGCGTTTTCCAAGATCCTATGGTTGGAACCGCCTCGGATATGACAGTCATAGAAAATCTTGCGCTCGCCTATGGACGCGGACGCACGCGCTCATTATTTCGTTGGTCTTACCGTAAAAGTGATGTTCAAACCTTTATTAATGATTTAAAAACTTTAGATTTAGGTTTAGAAAAGCGTTTGTATCAAAAGGTCGGTTTGCTTTCTGGCGGTCAAAGACAGGCCCTAACCTTATTAATGGCTACAATTAGAAATAAACCTGCTCACGCGCGTATTAAAAAGGATTATGTAAGATTTTGTGATGGCGATAAGAAAGCCGCGCAAAACGTCATTAATCAAGCTTTTATCGAAGCGAAAAATAGCTTTAGAAAAACAAATAGCGCAATTAAAGCTAACAAATCTATTACGCAAGAAAAAAAGAAAAAATTACTTGCACAAGCATTTACCGTTTATGATAAAACGATTCGCGCCTTTGATATCACCAAGCCAGTACTTCTATTAGACGAACATACTGCCGCTTTAGATCCTAAAACCGCGGAAAAAGTTTTGCAAATAACAGAAAGAATTGTCACTGAAAACAATCTCACCACAGTGATGATCACACACAATATGAAGGACGCAATTAGATACGGCAACCGTTTAATTATGCTTTCTAAGGGACAAATTATTGCCAACGTCACTGGCGAAGAAAAACAAAAATTAACCATAGAGGCGTTGTTAAAATTGTTTGTCACCAACAGCAATAACGATATCTTATCTGATTCAACCATCTTGGGTAATTAATGAAAAAAACACTTGTCTTGCTGGGCAAGTATTTTTTTAGTTATAATAGGTATTATGAGAATTGCATTATCTGTTGAAACAACTGCTGACTTATCCAAAGAACTATTGAAGAAGTACAATTTGTACCTCATCCAATTTACTGTCTTACTTGGTGAAACAACTTATCTTGATGGTGAAATTACAAGTGCGGAAATTTTTGATTTTGTCGATAAGACAAATATCTTACCAAAAACTTCTGCGATCAATGTTTATACTTATCAAGAACACTTTAAGAAAATACTAGCTGATGGTTATGATGAAATTATTCATATTACTATTGGTTCAGGTTTCTCTGGTTCACATAATAATGCGATTGTCGCGGTCGAGGAAATGAAAAACGTTCATATCGTTGACTCAATGAACTTATCATCTGGGATCGGTTTATTAGCACTTTACGCCCGCGAATTAATAGATAATGGCTTAGATGTTGAAACAATTGTAAAGAAAGTTAATGCTCGTGCTTCACAAGTTAAAACCAGCTTTGTTGTTCACACTTTAGAATACTTGCATAAAGGTGGAAGATGCTCAGGCATAGCCAGAGTTAGTGCGGCCTTATTAAGAATCAAACCACAAATCGTGGTTGCTGATAACAAAATGGTTCCAGCAAAAAAATATTATGGTAGAAGAGTTCAAGTTATTGAACAATATAGCGAAGATGTCGTTGCCGAAATGGTTAAACCAGACCTAAAGTATGCATTCATCACTCATACATTAGCCACTCCAGAAATGATAAAAGCGGCTACTGATGCTTTGTTAGAACGTGGCTTTAAAGAAGTTTATGAGACAAATGCTGGTGCGACAATTACTAGCCACTGCGGTCCATTAACTCTTGGTATTCTTTATATCGATGGCGATCCAATCGAATAATCGATAAGTAATAAAATAAATAGTACGCAATAGCGTATTATTTTTTATTTGTAACGATTGGTCAAATAAAAACTCCCACTAGGGAGTTATTTAACTGCGCGACGTTGATGGACTTTTCTTCTAAAAAGATACCATAGTATTTCTAGTATTTCCAAAGGAATACCAAGATAGAAAACCAAATATAAATTAATGTCAGTCATCGTTTCAAAAGTCAAAAATATCGCAACCGCAGTTAACCAAATAAGCCCAGAAACTGAAAAAACTCTAATAAAACGTAAATGGAAGATGGAATGCCAAACGACTAAAACAATGAAAGAAGTTACCACCCCATAAATAAAAATTAACCATGGTTGAAAAGTAGAATCAGGTGAACTGAATAGTCTAACGAGAATGAAAACAGCAAGTGTGACCAGCCACACTAAACCAAGAGAAAAAAGTTGCAAGTAAATTTGCTTGTGTTTTTGGTAGGCACTTATTTTGACCGGTTTATGTTCTTTAATAAAAAAATCATCGACTCTTATCCCGTAGAAGTCAGCAAGTGATTTCAAAACAAAAATGTCTGGAAATCCTTCTCCTCTTTCCCATTTGGATACAGATTTATCTGAATAATTAAACTCCTGCGCTAACTCTAATTGAGTAAGCCCACTAGCTTTGCGATAATGAATTAAATTATTCGCAAGTACTTCTTGTAAATTCACTTCTTCTTTTTCCATATAAATATCTCGAATCGCTTAGATTTTATTCTTTCTAGACCAAAAAAGCAAATTATTGCTTTAATTAGTCTTTTTGCTTAAGGAATTGCCTTAAAAAAGCTATGGTTCTACGATTAGTATTGGCCATTGAAAATAGCTTTACTGCATCACTTTTAGATTTTCTAACCATGAATTCTTTTTGTTTTTTAGTTAAAGATAAACAAGTTCTCATTGCTTGTGCTAATTCTTCGACATCATTAGAATCTGCCCACACAACATCATCAACAAAATCTTTATCGAATCGATGATTTTTCACAGTTAACGTTAAAGCATTGTCTGCGCCCAAATAATCTATAAGATTATCAGGAATTAAATAACGATCAAAATCCTCTGTAAAAGGACGTGGGTTGATGTTTATATATGCATGATTAATCAATGATAAAACAACATCACTATTAGGATTTCCTAAATAAACAATGTTATTGTTTTTCCCAATGGCTATTCTAAGTTTTTCTTGTTCAGCGTGATAGCCAGAAAGTACCAGTTTATATTGCTCTAAATTAAGTAGTTTAAAGGCCTCAATTAATTCATAAATTCCAAATTTTTCTTCAAGACTGCCATCATAATAAAAATATTTACCATATGCACTGCAATCTAATTCTTGATATTTGTTTTCCAATATACCAGGAAAAGTAAGACTTGGTGAAAGTAGTGGATTAAATAAATCATTAAGTCCCGGAGTAGTGGTTATAAAGCCATTTAAGTTTTTCGTTTTTTCTAATAGTGAAGTAGTATAGGCTTTATTTGTTCCACTTATGCCACTGGGAGTGTTGTGACACACACCAAGAATAGGTAGGTTATATTTCTTAGCGAAAAACTTCGCGCAATCTAACACTTTGGGATTAAGTGTTTCTGTAATAACAATCGCCTCTTTTAGGTTTATTTTTTTCAGCAATTTCTGGGTATATAAAAAAGCCAATGGATAGCGTACTATACGGTGCCTTTTAACTGGCGCATAGTGCCAAGCAATTTTACCTTCTAGTTTTTCTCCTGCTTCTAATTTTTTGAGCGAACAAAGCTTTCTAGAAAATGGTCTATAAGAAATGACTTCCACCTCATGAGTTAGTCCGAGCATGCGAATTAAACGATTGTGTAAATTTTGAATCGAATTATTTAAAGCGCAACGCCATGCTAATGAAAGCGAAACATAATCATCTTTTTGACAAGCAGTAGTAAAATAAATAATTTTCATAAACTTAGTTTAAATTGTTCTACCCAATTATAAAAGTTTATAGTCGATAAAGACATAAAAATGTTAAAATTAGCGCATGAATAAAAGTATTTCTACTTGGAATGAGTTTTTCACCCAAATACAAAATGAAACATTTTGTATTAAACTTAATCACTTCTTGAATAATGAATATAGCGACCACACTTGCTATCCGCCTCGCAAACTATTATTTAACGCATTTCGCTTAACGCCTTTAAACAAAGTTAAAGTAGTCATTATTGGCCAAGATCCTTATCACGAACCTAATCAAGCGATGGGTTTATCATTTTCCGTCCCTGATGGAATTGCTGTTCCCCCATCATTAGTTAACATATATAAAGAGATTAGCCAAGAATTCCAATGCCCTATGAATTACAAATCTGGCAACTTAACCTATTTAGCACAACAAGGTGTTTTACTTTTAAATTCTATTCTTTCGGTTAGGGAACATCAGGCTTTAAGTCATAACATTGATGAATATAAACAATTTCTTGCTCGAGTATTAGAGACATTAGATCACCAACACCGTCCAATGGTTTTTCTGCTTTGGGGTGGACCAGCACGCAAGTTAAAAGCTTATTTGCATAACCCGACACATCTTATCTTGGAGTGTGTTCATCCTTCCCCGCTAGCTGCTAATCGTGGTGGATGGTTTGGTAATAATCATTTTAAAAACAGTAATGAATACTTAAAATCCAACGGTCTAACAGAAATAAAATGGTCAAATATTAAATAACTTTATTTTTTTATTGCGAGCAATTTCTTAAAAAATAAGAAAACAAATATCGACAAACTTACTAAGGAAATAGCTGACCAAACCCAGTAAATAGTAGGGTCCAATGTTTTAACATACATTCTAATTAATCTAGCCAAACTATAAATTAGTGAAGTTAAAAAGATTACGTTGCATATTCCCGAAAGAAGCAAACCACTATATTTATTCTTAAAAACACGATAAGTCGATATGATGCCGCTTATTAACGCAAACAAACCAAGAATAAAAAGAATTAAGTAATCACTATTAAATTCATAGTCGATATAATCTGTACCACTTCCATTAGTGAAACTTGCAATATAAAGAAATAAAAAGTAAATAAAGAAGAACGCACCAACCAAGCTAACGCCAAGCGAATACACTAACGGCAATGTATTTTTGCTTTTTTCTTCAACGGGTAAATCACCTGTTTGCACAGTAAATATACGCGGAGCTGTGACAAATAAAGTGACCAGTAATGGAGCAGTAATAACAATTGACGGACCAATAAATGCCGCATTATAAATAAAGCAATATAGATAGAGATTCATGCTATTTAAATCCCAAGCAAAGTAAGTTGGATCACTCCAGAAAATAATGCCTGCTAAATAATGAGAAGTAAGTTTAAACAACCCACCAATTATCGTTCCAATTATCAACCAACTAATGCGCTGAGCTTTTGCTTCTGAACGGTCAAAAAATGGTTTTACTAAACCAGCCAAACCAACAAATGCATATGGCAAAATGTAGTCTAAAAGTAGTTGTGCCGGATGAATGATATAAGCACTGGTAGCAACATCTAAAAACCCAATCACTAAACCAGTTAATAATGCCGGCACCAAACCGCGACGATATGCCATAAACAAAACGGCAATCATCGCAAAACCAATAGACCCGCCATTAATAAAAATACCTTTTGACAAAATCCCTTGCAGTTCATCAAATACAAAACCCAAAGCTGCTAGCATACCAATCTCGCTTATGGTACGAATTGTGTTTCGATTAGTCATAAAAAACCTCCAAAAAAAATAAAAACCCTCAAATGCTAGATGAGGGGGGAATTAAAAAATTTATTTCATTCCCTCCGCTAGTATTGCCTAGATCAGGTACGGTCGACCCCAAGAAGGATCCTCTCAGCCGAATTTCGTTCAGCTCCCAATAATCATAATAAGCCTATTTGCCTATTTATTAAACAAAAAATGCATTTGATTAGGTTACAAAATATACAAACGTTTAACATTTATAATGTTGTTGTGTTATAGTTATTACAACTCGGAGGCTTTCCTATGGAAGAACAAGAATTAAAAGAACAATGTGAAAATTGCGCTGAAGCAATCGAAAATAAGCCCGCTGAAGTCGATGAAGGTCAAGTGACCGAAAAATCTTATCAAGAAAGCATTGAAGAAGCTCGCTCTGATATTTATCAAAGTTATGGTAAATCAAGAAAAATAAGCAACATCTTAATGTTTGGTCTTGTCGTTATTATTGCTGGCATCATGTTTTTGATTGTTTCTGAAAACCAAGTATTACAAATCATTGGCTACGTCCTAGTGGCACTCTTATTTGTTGGTTTAATCGTCTATTACGTGATTAACCGCAAGAAATTCCCAGACAAGACAAAAAATTATGTCGAACTAGTGGTTAATAAACTTAATGGCAGAATGTTCGAAGGCGAACTTTTCTCTGACATGGTTTTTGAACGCGAGAAGAAATTAGAAATGGTCGATTTAGTGAGCGATGGTATTTATGCCGAAGCCGTAAACATTAATTCGCGGAATGTGGCCAATGGTGTCTACAAAGGTCATCATTTCACTTATGGCGAAGCTGCTTTGTTAAGAACCGTCAACCGTAAAAAACCTTTGCCGCCTTTATTTGTTGGTCATTATGTCGGTATGCCTAACGATCTTCAATTTGATGGCCGCTACATCGTAGTTTTAAAAAGTGATAAAGAACCAAATGACTTACCAAATGCAGTGAGTGATTTACTCGTTTTAGAAGAAAAAGAAAATCTCGTTATCTATGGCCCAGAGGGCAGTGATTATCAAAAAGTGCTCGGTGAAAAGTTTTTAAAGAAAATTAAGAAACTTAATGTCACTAATCACCTATTGAATGTCAATATTGCAATTTGGGGTGGTCGATATGCCGCTTATTTAAGTTATGACGATGCTGTCATGTCGGTTCCATTTGATAAACCACTTGACGCCGAAGCTTTTGAAGAAGCATGCGGTAATCTTAAAGTGATTTTACAAGCCTTTGCAGGAGAGTAAAAATGCCACAAGTTGGGCGCTGGTACAGTATACGGTGTTACAAGCATAACGGATCCCTGCATAGAGTGTGGGACCGCGGTTTGGTTTTGGAAAATAACCCTGACTATATTGTTATCGCTACCAAGAAGGCAAAAGTGGTTGAGGCCAATGGACGTTGCTGGTTTACTAAAGAACCAGCGGTGACAATTTTTTCTAAAAAAGAATGGTGGAATGTCATTTGCATGCTCAAAAAAGATGGTGTTGGTTATTACTGCAATATCGCTTCTCCAAGCATTGTTGATAAAGACGCAATCAAATATATTGATTATGACTTGGACGCTAAACTATTTCATAATAATGAAATTAGAGTGCTTGACGAAAAAGAATATGCCCATCATAAAGACAACTATACATATAGTGACGAATTAGATGTGGTTCTTAAATATCAAACTGAAACCATCGTTGAGAGAATGAAAAATCGTTCCTTCCCTTTCCAAGACGACTTAATTGTTCGTTACTTCAATCAATATCTCGATAGTACTAAGAAAGAAAACTAAATATGCGCATTGAAATTGTGACTCATCACGCAAGTGAAACGATGGGTCTTGGTCATAAAATAGCCGAAAATGCACGTGCTGGTTCAGTGTTTTGTTTGACCGGCGATTTAGGCGCGGGAAAAACGACTTTGGTCCGAGGGATGGCCCAAGCTTTAAATATTAAAACAGTCGTGCAATCACCAACATTTAATATCATGAAAATATATTTTGATGGAAAACGCCCATTAATTCATATCGATGCCTATCGTCTTGCAGATGTTGATACTGATATTGGTTTAGACGAATATATCGCTTACGAAACTGGCTTAACAGTCGTTGAATGGCCACAATATATTGCTCATTTATTACCAAAAGACGCAACGACGATTGAAATAAATAATCTTGGTGATGATAACCGTCATATCATCATTACAACTACTGATCAACAACTGATAGAAAGCTTAAACAAATGATTACGATTTTATTAGATTCATCAAATACAAGTTTATCTGTTGGCATTGCAAAAGATGGCAAACTTTTTGATTTTATTTCTTATGAAGCGTGGCAAAGACAATCTGAATACATGCTTCCAGAATTAGATAAAATTCTTAACAGAAATAATATTGCAAAAGAAGACATTAGTGATGTCGTGGTGGCGATTGGGCCTGGTTCATATACCGGTGTAAGAATTGCAATTACTATCGCTAAAGTGATGGCAACGGCATTAAATATTCCTCTTTATGGCGTTAGTTCATTAAGAGTACAAAAAGATGATAATAAGCCAACCGTGAGTTTAATTAATGCTCGTGGAGGCCGCTCATATTTTGGTGTTTATCAAGGTAATGAAATAATAGTTGAAGATTGCATTAAAACAAATGAAGAGGCGCTCGCTTATATTAACGAACATTCTACTTATAGTATCAGTGGCGACACTAGATACTTAGCCTTAGAAAGCGTTAAGTATAATACATTACAACAAATGATTAATCTTAAAGATAACTTAACTGAGTCAAATCCGTTAACTATTAAACCAGTTTACATGAAAGATAATTATGCAAAACCTGTTTATTAATATCCGCAAAGCGGAAGATAAAGACATATCTACTATTTTACAAATTGAAAAACTTTGTTTTCATTCAGGCATCTGGAAAGAAGAAAACATACTTTATGAAATGAAAGAAAATCCAGTCGCCAATTTCTGGGTAATTGAAATGTCTGTTGATAATGAGGAAGGCTATCGCGTCGTTGGTTTTTCCGATTATTGGGAAACGTTCGATAGTGCGACGATATGTCAAATAGCCATCCATCCTTACTTACAACACAAGCAATTAGGCAGTGCGTTAATGGATGAAATTTATAACGACTGCTATGCAAAGAAAATACAATATATCACCCTTGAAGTCAGAGTCAGCAACACGCCAGCAATAAACTTTTATAAAAAACATGGCTTTGCAATTGAGACGGTGAAACCTCGTTATTATGATAATGGGGAAGATGCTTATTATATGATATTAAAGGTGAAATAAATTATGGCCACAATTTTAGCAATTGAATCTAGCTGCGACGAAACAAGTATTGCCATCACACGTGAAGGCAAACTTTTAGCTAATGTCATAAATTCCCAAGTGGAATTCCATCAAAAATATGGCGGTGTGATGCCGGAAATCGCTTCGCGTTTACACTGTGAAAACATTTCTTTAGTGTTAATAGAAGCACTTGAAAAAGCTGATGTAAAATTAGAAGAAATAGATGCTTTTGCTGTCACTAGAGGCCCTGGTTTAATTGGTGCTTTACATGTTGGTTTACAGTGCGCAAAAACTTTAGCTATGCTATATCAAAAGCCACTAATTCCTGTTCACCATTTAGCAGGCCATATTTATGCCAACGAATACAATGATGTTTTATCATTTCCACTTTTGGCGGTCGTTGTTTCTGGTGGTAATAGTGAACTTGTCATTATGAAAGACCATCTTGATTTTGAAGTAATCGGCGGAACAAGAGACGACGCCATTGGCGAATGCTACGATAAAGTAGCTCGTGTTTTAGGCTTACCTTATCCGGGTGGTGTCCCGATTGATCGGCTCGCCAAAGAAGGAAAACCGACTTACAATTTGCCTAGACCATTAATTGGTCAAGATACATATGACATGTCATTTTCAGGATTAAAAACTAATGTAATTAATCTTGTCCATAATCTTGAACAAAAGGGTGAACAAATTAGAGTTGCGGATATGTGCCGCAGTTTCCAAGATGTGGCAGTCAGTGTCGTGGTCAGTCGTGCAGTGAAGGCGATAAAACAATATAAAGTGAAACAAGTTGTACTTGCTGGAGGAGTTTCAGCAAATTCTTATTTAAGAGAACAGATGAAAAACGAATGCCAAAAGTTAGGGGCTAATATTATCATTCCTCCAATGTGGTGTTGCACTGATAATGCAGCGATGATTGCCAAAGTCGCTGAACACCTATATGAAAGAAAAGTTTTTGCTAATATGGACTTAGGAGTCGATAGTAACTGGAGCATCGAAAATTGGGCGGATTTTCAAAATTCAAGTGATTTATAATAATAAATCTTTATAATATTTGAGAGGGAGTATATTTATGGAAACAACAAAAATTACCAATTTTGATCTATACGATATCGTCTTTAATGGCGAACAAGAAGAGGTCAATTTATTAGATACATTAGAACTAGAAGGTTGGGTAAAAACTAATCGCGATAATGGTTCAATCGGATTTGTCGATTTTACTGACGGCACCTATTTTAAGAGTGTGCAACTTGTCTACAATGCGGAAAGCAATAACTATGATGTTTTATCCGCTTTAAAAACAGGAGCAGCGATTAAAGTGCTCGGAAAACTGGTCTTAACTCCAGAAAACAAACAGCCATTTGAAATTCATGTACTTGATTGCACTCTAGAAGGTGATGTCAAAGACGATTATCCATTACAAAAGAAACGTCATTCATTTGAGTTTCTTAGAGACATCGCTCACATTAGACCTAGAGCCAATACTTTCCAAGCGGTTTATCGTGTCAGAAGCGTTCTTTCTTTCGCAGTTCATGAATTTTTCCAAAATAATGGTTTTATTTATGTTCATACTCCGCTAATTACTACTAACGATGGCGAGGGTGCTGGCAATGTCTTTGATGTTGTTACTCATGACACTAAAGATCCTAACTCCTTCTACAACCATAAGGTTAATTTAACCGTCACCGGTCAATTACACGTCGAACCTTTCGCTCTTGCTTTCAAAAATGTTTATACATTTGGTCCAGCTTTCCGCGCTGAACATTCTAATACTGTTCGCCATGCTTCTGAATTTTGGATGATTGAACCTGAAATGGCATTTGCCGATTTAGATGACAACATGCAAGTGATTGAAGATTGTGTCAAGTTCTGCATCAATTACATTCTTGCTGCCTGTCCAGAAGAAATGAATTTCTTTAATACGATGATTGATAAGACTTTAATTGAAAGATTGGAACACGTTGCCAATAGTGATTTCAAAAAAATCAGCTATACTGAAGGTGTAGAAATCTTACAAGAAGCCGTTAAAAATGGTGTTAATTTTGATAACACCAAAATTTATTGGGGTATGGACTTACAAAGCGAACATGAACGCTATTTGACAGAACAAATCGTTAAAGGTCCACTTTTCCTCACCAACTATCCAAAAGAAATCAAAGCATTCTATATGAGAGAAAATGAAGACGGAAAAACCGTGGCTGCTTGTGACTTATTAGTGCCAGTGGT
>CAZSEU010000020.1:9659-20398 GCA_964606005.1 uncultured Staphylococcaceae bacterium | reverse complement strand
TTTTCTTGATTTAAATCAAAGAATAATAATGTGCCCATTGATATAGTGGTGATGCAAGGAGGATAAGACCAATATGAAATCTAACTTAATTAATGAAGTACTAGCAAATAAGCGTATTCTAGAAATTTTCAAAATTGTCAAAAAAGTTCACGGTGATAATCACCCTGAATTTCATCAAATTTATGACTTGTATCTGAAGCTTTACCAAGCATTTAAAGCGCAAGATGAGACTAGTGCTACTAATATTTTTAATGAGCTAAAAATTGTCAGTAACCATTATGAGATTCCAAATGATGTTTGTGAAACATATGCAATGGTTATTAACTATCTTGAAGATTTGGAGAAACGTTACTATGCTTAGCCGTTTTATTTATAACCACAAATATCGTTTAATGATTGTTTCGGCCATTTTTATTGCCTATGCTTTTTTCAATCATTATGTTGTTCATACACTTTATGTTTCAGAAATTTTGCTGATTGTTTCCTCTATCCTTGGTTTGTTGCCTATATTACTGCAAGCCATCAGTGCACTAAAAGTGAAAGTCATCAGTATCGATGTATTAGTAGTGCTTGCGGTTTCAGGTGCCTTTATCATAAAAAATTATGAGGAAAGCGCGATTGTTACCTTTTTATTTTTATTAGGGTCTTTTCTTGAACAAAAGACATTAAATCATACAAAGAAGGCAATTAAACAATTAACAGACTTAACTCCACTAGAAGCAGAAGTGATCAAAGAAAATGGAGTGCGGACCATTGTTCCGATAGATGAGGTCAATATTGGAGATAGTGTGGTAGTTAAAACCGGTAGCAAAGTTCCGGTTGATGGGGTCATCATCGAAGGAAGTGGCTACTTAAATGAAGCATCAATTAATGGCGAACCTCTACCAACTTCAAAAAGTGTTTCCGACAGTGTATATGCGACGAGCATTGTTGAAGATGGTTATATTGTTGTTAAAACAACGGCAATAGAAGAAGATACCACTTTTGGTAAGATTGTGGAAATGGTCATTGAAGCCCAAGATAAAAAATCAAGAGCATGGCGCTTCATGGACCGTTTTAGTACTTATTACACACCGGCAGTTCTTCTTTTTGGCATTGTCATGGGTTTAATTTTTTGGGATTTAGCTTTAGGCGTCACAATTTTAGTCTTAGGTTGCCCAGGGGCACTGGTCATTGGTATCCCTGTGTCAAATGTGGCTGGCATTGGTTTTGCTGCTAAACAGGGGATTCTTTTTAAGGGCAGTGAAACCATTAGTGACTTAGCAAAAAGTGATGTCTTTATTTTTGATAAAACAGGGACTTTAACAAAAGGGACGCCCGAAGTTGTAGAAATGATCCATTTTGTGGAACACCCTTACATACATAGTTATTATCGAAGTTTAGAACAATCACAAACGCATCCACTGGCAAAAGCCATTGTTCAACATGTTAATGATGCCCCCTTAATGGAAATTAATAGTTTAGAAGTTATTAAGGGTAAAGGATTAAGGGCAATAATTAACAATAACCATGTTTTGCTAGGAAACATCGCGTTAATAAGTGACAACCACATTGATGTCGCGCCAGCAAAAGAAGCAATTAAACGTTTTGAAGAAAAAGGATTATCCTATGTAATTCTTAGCGAAAATAATGTTGTTTTATCAATCGTATCTATTGGCGATCAACTACGTGATTATGTGAAAGAAGATTTAAATAGATTAAAAAAACTAGGTGTGAAAGAAACATATATCTTATCAGGTGATAATCAAGCCGCAGTCGATGGCATAATCCACAAACTAAAGATGACAAAGGGTTATGGCCATATGTTACCCGAAGACAAAAAAGCATTTGTCGATGAATTAATAAGTAGTGGAAAAAAGGTCACTTTTGTTGGGGATGGAATTAATGACGCTCCGTCTCTAGCAAGCGCAACGATTGGTATAACAATGAAAGGTGGAACCGATGTCGCTATCGAAACTAGTGATGTGGTCTTGATGCAACATGACTTCTTGCGCCTTGTGACTGCAAAAAGACTTGCTCAAAAAATCCGCTGGAATATATGGGAAAACTTAGCAATAGCAATAGCGGTTGTTTTGACCTTGCTTTATCTCGTAATATTTGAGGAAGGAATGACAATGTCAATTGGAATGCTTGTCCATGAGTTTTCCATTCTCGTTGTTATCTTAAACGGAATGCGATTATTAAAAACAAAAATAAAGGAGAACAGATATGAAAAAACTAATCTTAGAACTTGAAACATTGGCGTGTCCGTCTTGTTTACTAAAAATTGAAAAGGGACTCTTAAACTTAGAAGGAGTTGATAAAAACTCAGTTGAAGTGTTGTTTAACTCAAGCCGAGTTCGACTCAATTTTGATGAGAGTCAAATAGAAGTGAATGCCATTATTCAAACGATCCAACAACTTGGTTATGATGTGTTAAAAACAAAAGTTAAGTAAGCGTTTCGCTATGGTAAAAACAAAACCTTATTATAAAATAAATTGAGGTAGAGAAAAAAAGATGAACAAACAACAAGAAACTAAAATGTGTATCTTAAATGTTCCGATTTTTCAAAATCTTTCACAAAACGAACAAGACGCTGTTTGCTTAATTGCATCACACAAGAAAATTGTTAAAGGTAGTTTTATTTTTAGTCCTGGTGATGTAATTGACAGTCTATTTGTTGTTCACCAAGGCAAAGTCAAAATTAGTAAGTTTAATGAAGAAGGCAAAGAACAAGTCCTTCGCGTCCTTGAACCAGGTGATTTCTTTGGTGAAACGGCTATTTTTAACCAAGAACTAATGACATCTACTGCTGAGGTTGTGGAAGATGCAGTTATTTGTTTAATCGAAAAAGAGCAGTTTAAAAATCTAATTGTTGATTCACCAGAACTATCTTTTAAAATGATGAGCGAACTATCAAAACGCTTAGTAAAAGCTGAGGATCTAATTGAAAACACAACCATTCAAAAAGCCATTTATCGAGTTGCTCACTTACTTGTTCAATTAGAAAAAAATGGTATAGTCAAATTCAAACTAACAAAGCAAACAATGGCCCTTCAAATCGGTCTAACTCCAGAAACATTTAGTCGGAAGTTAAAAGAATTAGCCTCCTTAGGCTATATCAAGATAATCGATAATAAAACGATTAAAATTTTGGATAAGAAAACATTTGTGGAACACATGCCTAGGTTGTAGTTAAACGACATTATTTGCTTAAGAATATAAAAAAACGAATTCTTAACTTCGTTTTTTTATTAATAGTAATCACATTATTTATTAAGAAATAATCTCCTTTTTGGTGATTTTATTGTATTGAGAAATGGCGGATCGTGCTTTAGAATAATAAAAGAAGGTTATAAAGTATGAAAGCGCCAAGTATCACGGTTTTAAAGAAGTATTTGACTGCGATGAGCAAAAATAAAGTTAAATACATGACCTGTGAAAGATTAGCTCACATTATCGGAGTGTATCCAGAAGTGATTGCTGAAAATCTTTCATATTTTGAGCCTATGCTTAAAATGGATACATCTTTAGATTTGCTACAATTAATCCCAGTAATTAAAGATTATATTATCGAAGAAGAAGATAAAAAAGTGACGCAACCAAAAGTGGTTGCCTTAAAAAAAGATATTATTGAGTATGAATCGGTTGCCGATTTTGTTTATAAAAAGATGACTTATGCGGGGCTAATTGACCGCAATACGATATTTAGTGAGAAGGATTTAAAAATCTTAAAGCGATTAGTGACTATGGAGCTAACCGCCCTTAAAAAGAAAAAATAGGATAGAAGTGATGCCGATAAAGTAGGCATCATTTTTGTTGAATACTATTCAATTACCTTTAAAATTACCGAATCATTCAGTCCAAAAATACCGATTTCGATTGTAAACGCACGCACATGAACGTATAATAATTTCGTTATTTAGGAGGGATTTTTTCATGTCCGAAATCAAAAAGAAAATGGTATCTGTTGACGGCAATACTGCCGCCTCGTTAGGTTCTTATAACTATATCGAAGTCGCCGGTATTTATCCGATCACTCCATCTTCTCCAATGGCGGAAAACGTTGATGTTTACGCTTCTCAAAATCGCAAAAACTTCTTTGGCTCGGTTGTCAAAGTAAGCGAAATGCAATCCGAAGCTGGAGCCGCAGGCGCGGTACACGGTGTTTTACAAGCTGGTGGCTTGGCTACCACTTATACCGCTAGCCAAGGTTTATTATTGATGTTACCAAACATTTACAAATGGGTTGGCGAATTCTTACCTGCAGTCTTACACGTTTCTGCAAGAAGTATAGCTACTCGTAGTTTGTCAATCTTTGGTGACCACCAAGATATTTATGCTGCTCGTCAAACCGGTGTGGCTATGATTTGCTCCAACTCGGTGCAAGATATTGCCGACTTAACAAACGTTGCCCACTTATTAGCCATTGATGCTTCTTATCCAGTGCTCCATTTCTTTGATGGTTTTAGAACTTCTCACGAAATTCAAAACGTCGAAATGCTCGATGATAGCGAATGGAAAAAATTATTGCCAATGGATAAGGTTGAAGAGTTCCGTAAAAGAGCTTTAAACCCACACACTCACCCAGTCACACGTGGTGGTGCGGAAAACGATGACATTTACTTCCAAGGACGTGAAGCCCAAAATAAGAAAGTTGAAGAAGTATTAGACACCGCAATTAAATATTTCGATGTCACTTCCAAATTAACTGGCCGTCATTATGCTCCATTTGTTTATTATGGTGATAAAAATGCCGATCGCGTTATTATTGCCATGGGTAGCGTAACCGATACTATTACCGAAGTCATTGATGACTTAAGCAAAAGTGGCGAAAAACTCGGTCTTATCAAAGTCCATCTCTATCGTCCATTCTCTGCAAAACACTTATTAGATGTTTTACCAAAATCCGTGAGAACAATCGCGGTTTTAGATAGAACAAAAGAAGCTGGTTCTCCAGGCGAACCTTTATATCAAGACGTCTCCACAGTGCTCAAAGCTGCTGGTTTAGATGTCGAAGTATTAGGTGGTAGATATGGTTTATCCTCTAAAGATACTCAACCAAAAGATATGAAAGCTGTCTTCGACTTCATGAAGGCAGACAATCGTTGGAGTGGTTTCACTGTCTCCATCGTTGATGATGTCACTCATTTAAGTATCCCAGTTGATGATGACTATCATATTAAAGGTGAATATACTTCTTGTTTATTCTATGGTTTGGGTTCTGACGGAACTGTTTCCGCGAATAAATCTTCGATTAAAATTATCGGTGATGCGACTGGACAATATGCGCAAGCTTATTTTGCCTATGACTCTCGTAAAGCTGGTGGCGTTACTCGTTCACACTTAAGATTTGGCAACAAACCAATTCGTAGTTCCTATTACGTCCAAAACGCTGACTTCGTGTCTTGTTCTATCGATTCTTATTTATTTAAGTTCGATATGTTAAAAAATGCGAAAAAAGGCGCTAAATTTTTACTCAATACCGATATGGATGATGAGACTTTATTAAAAGTCTTGCCAAATCGTATTAAATATCAATTAGCGAACAAAAATATTAAATTCTTTGTGATTAACGCTAATAAGATTGCTGAAGAAGTTGGTATGGGTAGACACACCAATACTATTCTCCAAGCTTCCTTCTTCTATCTCTGTCCAGAAATTATGCCTTATGACGAAGCCAACAAATGGATGAAGAAATTCGCTGAAAAGTCTTATTCCAAGAAGGGTCAAGAAGTCGTCGAGATGAACTGGAAAGCCATTGATGCCGGTACTGAAGGCCTAAGAGAAGTGAAAGTCGATCCAACATGGAAACAATTATCACCAAAAGCCGAAGTCGTTCTCACTGGTGATGACTACTTTGATAACTACGTCGCCATTATTGGTAACCTTGATGGGGATAACTTACCAGTCAGCAAATTCTTAGAATATGAATTAGCCGATGGTACGATGAATAACGACATCACTTTCAAAGAAAAACGTTCGATCGCTGATAAAACTCCATTATGGCGTAAAGAAAATTGTATTCAATGCAACCAATGCGGTTTTGTTTGTCCTCACGCTACCATCCGTCCAGTTTTAATGGATGATGAAGAATTAGCCAAGGCTCCAGAATTTGCCCGTGATGCTTTGGGAGCTATTGGTCCAGGCTTACAAGGCTTAAAATTCCGTATTCAAATTTCCACTCGTAACTGTGTTGGCTGTGGCCTTTGCGTTGCTGAATGTTTAGCTAATAAAAACGGCAAAATTGCTCTTGAAATGGTGGATGCCAAAACGCAATTCCATCAACAAGAAGCCGCCGATTACTTATTCAAACACGTCACATACAAAGCTGATAGATTACCAGCGGCGATGTTAAATACTGTTAAAGGTATTGGCTTCATGATGCCTTACATGGAAGTTAGCGGCGCCTGCGCTGGTTGCGGCGAAACTCCTTATTATCGTTTAGTTTCTCAATTATTTGGTAAAGATATGCTTGTCGCTAATGCAACTGGTTGTTCTTCCATCTATAGTGCTTCCACTCCATTAACTCCATTCTGTACTGATAAAGAAGGTCAAGGTATTGCTTGGGCCAACTCTTTATTCGAAGATAATGCTGAATTTGGTTATGGTATGAGAATTGCTACTGACGTCAAACTCCGTCATGCAGTTGAAATCTTAACCGCCGCAAAAGAAAGAGGCGTTGAAGAAGCTCTTGCAGCTAAAATTGATGAATATCTCGCCAACTTAAAAGATCGTCAAGCAATGCGCAAAATCGTTCCTGAACTCGTTAACTTAGTTAAAGAAAGTAAAGACGAACAAGTTAAAGAAGTCTTAGTCTATGAAAGAGACTTAGCAGATAAATCCGTTTGGATCATCGGTGGTGATGGTTGGGCTTATGACATCGGTTATGGTGGCTTAGATCACGTTATCGCTAACGAAGAGGATGTTAACATCTTGGTATTAGATACCGAAGTTTATTCCAACACTGGTGGTCAGTCTTCCAAATCCTCACAAACTGGTAGTATCGCCAAGTTTACTGCTGGTGGTAAAGTTACTGCTAAGAAAAACCTCGCCCTCATCGCGATGAGCTATGGTAACGTTTATGTTGCTCAAATTGCCCTTGGTTCTAACCCATTAGCTTCCATTAAAGCAATTAAAGAAGCAGAAAGTTATCCAGGTCCATCATTAATCATCGCCTACTCACCATGTGTAAACCATGGTATCAAGGGTGGCTTAACCAACTCCCATAGACAAGAAAGATTAGCTGTTGAATGTGGTTACTTTCCAATCTTCAGATATGACCCAAGAAATCTTGCTGCTGGTAAACCAGCATTAACGATTGACTGCAAAGAACCTGATTACAGCAAGTTCAAAGAATTCGTCATGACTGAAACTAGATTTTCACAATTACCACACATCACTTCTCCAGAAGCGGCCGACGAACTCTTATCTAAGAGCGCTAACTACGCTAAGGATAGATTCGAACGCATTAAAAAGTTCGGTCTCTAATCGAAATAAATTAAATAAAAAGCGGTGCTTCGGTGCCGCTTTTTTGTGGCTATAAAATGTATTTACATACTTAAACAATTTTTATATAATAATCTCGTAGGTTAAAGGAAAAAAATAAATATGAAAAAAGATTTAAGAGAAGTCGAAGCTCTCGCTCAAATCATCATTGAATACGCTTTAGTATACAAAAATATCGCCAATTTACCATGCGGTTACATATCAGTCAAACAAATTAGCGGTCACACTTATTGTTACCGCCAATGGAGAGAAGGAGATAAAATTATCTCGCAATACGTTCCTGAAGCCTTACTCTCGAGTGTAAAAAGACAGATTGCCGTTCGTAAAGAAAACGAGTCTTTGCTCAAAGAAATCAAAAAAGATTTGAAAAAAGCGACACGCAAAGTGGTTAAAAGTGGTTTGCTAACCGAAACTGAAGTTATTGCTGTATTAGAAGCGGCGATAGCTGGCGGAGATGTGCAAGCTGAAATCGAAAAACTATTGACTAACTAAATCCTTAATACCATGAATCGTCTGATCGTTTTGTCAGGAGCTCCTGGTAGTGGAAAGAGTTATTTTACTAAGACTCTAAAAGCTAAAAGGCATACGCATTTATATATCATTAGTAGCGACCAACTTCGGACACTCGTTTTGCATAATCGGCAAAATTTATCCGAAGATAATTTGATATGGGAACTATTTTATGGTTTAACAAAAACTTTTAGTGTCGACCGTAATGGTTTAGTCGTTTTAGATGCCACCCATACTTTAAAAAAGTATCGTTACGCAAATGTGAAACAATACCGCAAGCTATATGATGAAATTGATTTAATCGTTTTTAATATTGATAAACAACTAGTGCTTAAACAAAATATGCGTCGCCGTCATCCAGTTCCAGAAGACAAGCTGCTTGAAATAATTAATTGTTTCGAACAGCCTGACAAGGAAGAAAAAGCTTTTTTTGATCACATCCATTATGTGACCGGACACGATGTCCAACACATTATCAAAAACTACATCGAATAATTATTGCCTATTTCATTATTAAAATTATAATGAATGTGCACTATTTCGGGACGTAGCGCAGCTTGGTAGCGCACTTCCTTGGGGTGGAAGGGGTCGTCAGTTCAAATCTGATCGTTCCGACCAGAAAAAAGAAAATTGTTCCCTTCGGGGAACTTTTTTATACATTGATTCATTTTAATGATAATATTTGATAAGATATCAAAATCAGTATGGAAAAGAAAATTATTATAAAAGGGGCGAGAGAAAACAACTTAAAGAACATTGATCTCGCTTTACCAAAAGAAGCACTTATCGTTTTTAGTGGTTTATCAGGAAGTGGTAAATCCACTTTAGCGTTTGATACGATTTTTGCCGAAGGGCAGCGCCGTTATATGGAATCTCTTTCTAGCTATGCTAGGCAGTTTTTAGGTAACTTCGATAAGCCTGATGTCGATGCCATTGAAGGTTTATCTCCTTCGATTGCAGTTGATCAAAAATCAGTATCACACAATCCAAGAAGTACTGTTGGCACGGTTACGGAAATTTATGACTATTTAAGACTTTTATATGGACGAATTGGCATTCCTTATTGCCCAGAACATCATCAACCAATTATGTCCTTTTCAGTGACGATGATGACTGATATTGTCATGAAATATCCTGAAGGAACAAAAATCCAATTATTAGCCCCAATCGTTCATGCAGAAAAAGGGACACAAAAAGAAGTGCTGGACAAAATTAGGAAAGATGGTTTTAATCGTGTTCGTGTGGATGGAACGATCTTGACCTTAGAAGAAGTACCTGCACTTGAAAAAAACATTAAGCATAGTATCGATATTGTGGTCGATCGTTTGATTGTTAAGCCAGAATCACGTTCTCGTGTTTTTGAATCCATCGAAACTGTATTAAATTTCTCTAAGGGAATTTTAGTCATTTTAAGCGAAATTGAAGAAAGAGTATTATCCGATAAATACACTTGTCCAATATGTGGCTTTTCTGTGCCGCGCGTTGAACCAAGACTATTTTCCTTTAACTCACCTTTAGGTTTTTGTCCTGACTGTAAGGGTTTAGGAATGAAACGCGAAGCCGATGTTAAAAAAATTATCCCTAATCAAAGATTAAGCATCCGTAGTGGAGCGATTAAACATTATGCGAATATCATTGATACTACTAACCTAGAATGGCAAGAGTTTGCTTTGCTATGTTCTTTATATAACATTCCGCTTGATAAACCTTGGAAGGATCTAACTGCCGAACAACAAAAAATCGTCCTTTTTGGTTCGCCACAAATCCATCAGTATACACTTCGTTCTTCAAGCGGCAACATTAATCACCGTCATCAATCTATTGAAGGAATTAAAACTAAGCTTGAAAGATTATATAGCGAAACAACATCCGATTGGATGAGAGAATATTATGAAACTTATATGTCTGATCGCGAATGTACAACTTGCCATGGTCGGCGACTAAATCCCGCAGCTTTGAGTGTTTTAATTGCTAATAAAAACATTTACGAAGTATCAAACTTACAATTGAAGGAACTTAAAATTTGGGCCAAGGAGTTACCTACCTATTTAAATGAAGAAGAAAATAAAATCGCTGACCTAGTCTTAAAAGAAATAAGTAGTCGCACTTCTTTCCTTTGTGATGTTGGATTAGAATATTTAACTTTAACAAGACTAGCCATGACCTTAAGTGGTGGTGAAAGCCAAAGAATTCGTTTGGCTACGCAAATCGGCAGCAAATTAACTGGCGTTTTATATGTGATGGATGAGCCTTCAATTGGCTTACATTCTCGCGATAGTGAGAAGCTTATTAAGACGATGAAAGAGATGCGTGATATCGGTAACACCTTAATCGTAGTGGAACACGATGAAGAAATGATTAGAAATGCTGACTATGTTGTAGACATTGGCCCAGGAGCAGGCATCCATGGTGGCGAAGTAGTCGCTGCTGGTACGCCTCAAGAAATTGCGGAAAATTTAAATAGTATTACCGGAGCTTATTTAGCTGAAAGAAAATATATTCCCATTCCGAAAGTACGCCGACCAGGAAATGGTAATTTCATCAAAATTGAAGGCGCGACTTGTAATAATTTACAAAATGTTAGTGTCGCTATTCCACTTGGTGATTTTGTCGCTGTGACTGGTGTATCGGGAAGTGGAAAATCTTCGCTCATTAATCAAACTCTTTTTAATCACTTAAAAGCTTATTTTGGTGACGAACAAGTGCAAGCAGGCGAAGTTAAATCAATTAGTGGATTTGA
>CAZSEU010000020.1:0-9559 GCA_964606005.1 uncultured Staphylococcaceae bacterium | reverse complement strand
ACGACATTAAGTGGCGGTGAAGCGCAACGCGTTAAATTAGCCGCCGAACTACAAAGAAGAGCGACTGGCAAAACGCTTTATATCTTAGACGAACCAACAACTGGTTTGCATACTGACGATGTGAAACGCCTATTAGTAGTTTTACAAAGAATCGTTAATAATGGTGACACAGTGCTAGTAATTGAACACAATCTCGATGTTATCAAAGTTGCCGATTATGTGATAGACTTAGGCCCAGATGGCGGCGACCAAGGTGGAAAATTAGTCGCTACCGGTACTCCAGAACAAATCGCCAATAACAAGAAATCTTACACTGGTTTATATTTACAAAAAGTTTTGAAAAAGGAGCACTACGAATAATTATGATTCTCGCATTAATCTTTATGGTGGCTTTTGCCGCCCTTGCTGGATATGGCATTTATCAAGCAGTGACTTTCACGAAGTCACCCTTAACAAAAAAAGAGTTTCGCCCTTTTATTATTAAGCAATTAATTTTTATCGGCGCTGCCGCGATTGCCTTCTTAGTGATGTCATTTGGCTTTTACATGTGGCTTGAAGCTGATCCTACTCCACAATACGTTGTTCAATTAGTCATTGGTGGCTTACTATTCCCTAGCGTATTACTTGTGGCCATTAACAGTTTTATCGTTCACTACTACAATAAAGAAACACCTAAGGAACTCGATAAATGGTTATATCGCCTCATGTTGATTGGTTTTATTGCTTCTTTAGTCTTCTTCTTTGTTTGGACAAATGGCCTAGCCCCATATTTAACTTATCCATTAATTAATGGCTTTAGTTTTACTGATGGCTTTGTCACCCCAAATAGTCAAGCTCGTCCTAACATTGCTTTTTATGCGCTTTGTATTTTAACTGGCGCCATCCTAGTTTATTTTCTGTGCGATCACTATATGTATAAAGAATATGGTGAGCACGGTATTTTAGAATCAACCTTTATCGTGGCTTTCCCTGCTGGGATTATCGGCGCTCGTATTTGGTACGTTGTCGGTAACTGGTCAGTCGAATTCGTCGGTCAACCATGGTACACCATGTTCCAAGTTTGGGAAGGTGGTTTAACTATTTTAGGTGGTGCTGTCACAGGCATTATTGCCGGTGTAATATTTTTCCTATGGCGCAATAAGGGAAAATCCGTTTTCCTAGGGATTGATATTATTGTTCCTACAATTTTAATCGCTCAAGCCGTTGGTCGTCTTGGCAACTTCTTTAACTGCGAAGTTCATGGTTTACCAAGCGATTTAATTTATTGGAAATGGCTGCCAGAAGTCATTTGGCGTAACGGCGCATTTTCCAGCATTTCTGGCTTTGCCGATAGTGGACAAATGTATGTACCGCTTTTCTTAATTGAAGCTGTCGCTAATATTGCTGGCTACTTCATTATTTCAAAGGTGTTTGGTGGCTTATTAAGAAAATATACTGAACTAGGTGACTTAGGCGCTGGCTATATTATTTGGTATGGTTTGACTCGTGTATTAATGGAACCGCTTAGAAGTGCTGGTTTCCAAATGGGCGAAAACGGCTATTGGTCATGGATTTGGAGTCTTTCCTCCGTTGTTATTGGTGTCTTATTAATTGTTGCTAACCATGTGATTAGATACCTAATCGCCAAGAAAAACAATACTTATAAAGCCTTACCTAATGCGAAAAAAACTTACTTTATGTCAACAACTATTATCGGTGGCATCGGTGCTATTTTATTAGCGGTCGGTATTTATTTAATTACCAGCAACAATTTCGTTGCCAAAGTAGAATATAACAGTTTTAACGTTGGTGTAATTTTGTTAATCATTGGTATTTCTTTAGTTTCTTTAATTTCAATTTCAATTATGAAACTAGTTGAAGCCACTAAAGCGGGGAAACATGTCGCAGTATAAATTACTTCTTTTTGATTTAGACGGCACTTTGTGCAATACCGATGAAATGGTGGTGCAAACCTTTTTCAAGTTATATGAAAGTTACACACCAAAAATAAAAAGAACTCGCGAAGAAATTTATTATTTTTCTGGTCCGCCGCTTAAAAAAACGATGGCCGAAGAGTTTCCTAATTATCCGGTTGAGCAACTGTGTGACGCTTTTGTGAAAACTTCGAAAATTTATTATGATTTAACGGTCGTTCCTTATGAAGACGAAATCGATACTTTAAAAGCCTTAAAACGAGCAGGTTATAAACTTGGCATCGTCACAAATAAAGGTAGTGCCATGCTCACATATTCACTTGATTTATGTCATATAAAAGAGTTTTTTGATGTTGTTATTCCTGCTGATGCAGTCGCTAATCCTAAGCCGGCAAAAGATGGAATAAGAAAAGCGATGCAACAAATGAATATCGAAAAAAGCTACGAAGTTTTATATATTGGTGATAACGATATTGACTATGAAACCGCAACCAATGCGGGCGTGGACTGTCTGCTAGTCACTTGGGGACCAAGAACAATTAATTTCGTAAACTTAGCAAAATATCAAGCAAAATCATACAAACAATTGGGGGAACTATTATTATGCGAACATTCGAAACAATAATTATTGGTGCTGGACCATGTGGCATTAGAACCGCGGTTATCTTAAAAAATGCTGGTGTTGATGTCGTGGTCATTGAAGGTTCTACTCCAGGAGGAAAAATCAATATTGCTCCCAGAGTTGACAATTATCCAGGTTATAAAATGATTTCAGGTCCTGACTTAGCGGTTGAATTTTTTAATCGTCTTAATGATGCTAATGTCGAAATGATTGGTGACTTCGTTACTTCTTTAACTAAAGAAGATGACTTATTTATTGTTCAATGCGAAAACGATACGTATGCGGCAAAAACTGTTTTAGTAGCTAGCGGCACTAAAGAAAAGAAATTAGCCTTACCAAAAGAAGAAAAGTTTTTCGCTCATGGCATTTCCTATTGTGCTTTGTGTGACGGCCATTTCTTTAAAGGACAAGATATTTTAATTATTGGTGGTGGTAATACCGCGCTTAAGGAAGCAATCTTCATGACGGATATCGCGCGTCACGTTTTTTTAATTCATCGTCGTAATGAATTCCGTGGCAACCTTAAACTCGTTGACGAATTGCTATCCTATCCAAATGTCTCTATCTTAACTCCTTACGTACCAATTGAATTAATCGGAGGGGACAAACTCGAAGCGATAAAAATTCAAAATGTCGAAACTAAAGAAGAAAAGGTTTTACAAGTGCAAGGAGCTTTCCCATTAGTGGGACAAATTCCAAATTCCACTTTTGTAAAAATTGCTGGTGTTCTTGATGAATGGGGAACCATTCCTGTAGAAAATAAAACTAAAGCGACTAAAGTTCCCGGCTTATTCGCAGGAGGCGATATCTTACCGCGTGATGTAAGACAAATATATCTTGCAGAAGTCGATGGAATGATGGTTTCAAAAGCCATTCTTGCTTATTTAGGAAAAGTTTAAGAGCCATGAAAATGGCTTTTTTAATGTCTTAGTATCAAAGACACTTATTTTTGGTAAAATATATTGAGTATGCGTAGTAAGAACTCTTTTACTTCCCAAGTTAAGGAAGAATTGGTCAACAACACCTATCCTTCGATCGATCGCTTAAGAGCCCTTCTTTCAGCATATATAAGAATTAATGGTTCGTTAGTTTTTAGAGGTAAAAAAACACTTCTACAACTAAATACTGAAAATGCAAAGATTGGTAAATTTATTTATCAATGTATTAACGATTTATATCGTGTCAATGCACGGCTCATTATTCGCGACAAAAAAGGTTTTGGCAAAGGCAAGACATACATTATTGAAGTCGGTGAAGCGACCGATTTAATTATGGAAGACTTAGAAATATCATTTTTAGAAGGCAAAATAAGTAAAAACATCGTTAATAATGATGATACGATTTCTGGCTATTTAGCCGGGGCGTTCTTAGCCGCGGGTTCGATAAATTCTCCAGTTACTTCAAATTATCATTTAGAAATTTCCTTAAATAACGATAACTACGCCAAATGGCTCGCTAAGTTATTTGCAAAATATAAAAATAGTTCCATCGAACCAAAAATTACTTCACGAAGAGAAGAATATGTCATCTACTTTAAAAAGAGCGACCAAATTAGCAATTTCTTAATTGTTATTGGTGCGGTTTCTTCGTGCTTAGAATTCGAAGATGTTAGAGCAAACCGCGACTTAATGAATAACGCTAATCGTTTAACTAATATGGATACAGCGAACATGCGCCGCACTATTGAAACTGGTCTTCGTCAAGTCGAAGAAATTAAATTAATCGATAGGGCTTTGGGTGTCGATAACATCACCAACATCAAAGAAAGAGAACTATGTAAATTTCGGCTCGCAAATGAGTCCGCTTCTTTACAAGAACTGGCTGATTTAATGAGTGATAAGTTTGAAACACCAATTTCTAAGAGCAACATTAATCATCTTTTCCGCTCGATTCACGCGTTATATGAAAGGCTTAGCAATGACAATAAATAGACAACTCGGCTATCGTATCCGTTTCCTAAGACAACAAAAGAATTGGACAATTGAGGAACTGGCTTTAGAAGCGAACATTAATCGCAATTACTTAAATGACCTTGAAAGAGGGGCAAGAAATCCAACCCTAAAGATTCTTAACCGCATTGCTCTAGCCCTACAAATTACTTTATCGACTCTTCTTGAAGGTATTAAGGAAATTTGATTTCATTTTGATTATATCGAGACAAAATCAACCTACTTGCTTTGTTTTCCACTTATCAAGTGGCAAATTAAATATTTCGGCAATCATGCTGATTTTTTTGTAATTATTTCGAAAAATCGATATTAATCTCATTTTTCTTCAGATATAAGTGAATATTTAATGCTTATATCTTGCCTTATTTATTTAACTACCTTTTCTTTATTTGTGTCTTAGATGAATAAAATCTCATGGTTACTTTTTTTATTTGCTTTTATATAAGGGTAAAAGCGTTTTGCTTGCAACTTATATTTAATATAAGTAATATATAATCGCAGTGACAAATTAAGGAGGCATTAGTAGATGTCAAAAGTCAGAGTAGCAATTAATGGATTCGGTCGTATTGGCCGTTTAGCGTTCAGACAAATGTTTGGTGCAGAAGGTTATGAAATCGTAGCGATTAACGATTTGACTTCACCAACCATGCTTGCCAATTTATTAAAATACGATACCGCTCAGGGCGGTTATGCTGGTTTCTACGGCGAAGGCAAACACACCGTCGACAGCAAAGAACCAGAATATGCTGAAGATGGCAAGACCATCGTTAAAGAGGGCGCTATCATTGTTGATGGTAATGAAATTACTATCTATGCTCGTCCAAAAGCCGAAGATTTACCTTGGGGCGTATTAAAAGTTGATGTTGTTCTTGAATGTACGGGTTTCTATACATCCAAAGACAAAGCCATGGCCCATGTTAAAGCCGGTGCTCGTAAAGTCGTTATCTCCGCTCCTGCGGGCAAAGACTTACCAACCGTCGTATTCGGTGTTAATGAGAAGGTCTTAACTAAAGATGATCAAGTTATCTCCGCCGCTTCTTGTACCACCAACTGCTTAGCCCCAATGGCCAAAGCATTAAATGACGCATTCCCAATCGTCTCTGGTATTATGAGCACAATTCACGCCTATACTGGTGATCAAATGATCTTAGATGGCCCACATAGAAAAGGCGACTTAAGAAGAGCTCGTGCTGGTGCTGCTAACATCGTGCCAAATAGCACAGGTGCTGCTAAAGCTATCGGCTTAGTTATCCCAGAACTCAATGGCAAACTTATTGGTTCCGCACAACGCGTTCCAGTAGTAACCGGTTCTACCACTATTTTAGTGGCTGTCGTTAAAGGTCAAGATGTGACCGTTGAAAAAATTAACGCCGCCATGAAAGCTCAAGCCAACCAATCCTTTGGTTATAACGAAGACGAAATCGTCTCTAGCGACGTGATCGGTATGAAATTTGGTTCCTTGTTCGATGCCACCCAAACCATGGTGTCCAAATTGGGTGATGACTTATATCAAGTCCAAGTCATCTCTTGGTATGACAACGAAAACTCATACACTACTCAAATGGTCCGTACGATTAAGTATTTCTCGGAGCTTAAATAAAGCACTCAAAAAACTATAATAAAAACGGCACCTTACTCTTTGTGGGTGCCGTTACTAGTAAGAAAGGAAGTTTAACATGTTAACTGTTAAAGATATGAACGATTTTGAAGGCAAACGCGTTATTGTGCGTGTTGACTTTAACGTTCCACTTAAAGAAGGCACAATCCGTGATGACAATCGTGTCGTTCAAGCCTTACCAACAATTAAGGAATTAATTGCTAAAGGTGCGAAAGTGATTTTATTGTCTCACCTTGGCAAAGTGCAACACAAATTAGCAAAAGACGATCCTGCCAAACTTGCTAAACAAATTAAAGAAGGCAACATGGCCCCAGTAGCAGTCCGCTTAGGTGAGCTATTAGGTAAACCAGTCGTTTTCGTCCCTGAAACACGTGGTGAAGCACTTGTCGAAGCGGTCGATAAACTACAAAATGGGGATGTCTTGTTGCTCCAAAATACCCGTTATGAACCAGGAGAAGAAAAAAATGATCCAGAACTTTCCAAGATTTGGGCAAGCTTAGGCGATGCCTTCGTCATGGATGCATTCGGTTCTGCTCATAGAGCGCACGCTTCTACTTACGGCATTCCTGAAATTTTAAAAGCCGAAGGCAAACCAGTGGCTGTTGGCTACTTAGTTGAAAAAGAAATTGCTAACCTTACCAGATGTGTCAATGTCAAAGACACTGACCGTCCATACGTCGCCATTTTAGGTGGCTTTAAGGTTTCTGATAAAATCAAAGTCATCGATTCATTACTCAAAAAATGCGATAAGGTGTTAATCGGTGGTGCGATGGCTTTTACATTCTTGAAAGCATTAGGTCATAGTACTGGTGATTCTCCATTTGAAGAAGACCAATTAAACTATGCAAAAAATTGTTACTTAAAAGCTAATGGCAAAATCGTTTTACCAGTTGACGCAGTCGTCACTGATTCATTCGATCCAGCCGTCAGAACAACAGTTCAAACTATTGGAACTGCTAGTATTCCTGAAGGTTTTCAAGGTTTGGATGTCGGTCCAAAAACAAGAGAATTATTCGCTTCTGAAATTGCAAAAGCAAAGATGATTTTCTGGAATGGACCAATGGGCGTTTTTGAACAAGATAGTTTCCAAAAAGGCACAATAGCCATTTGTGAAGCAGTCGCCAAAAACGAAAAAGCCTTTGCCGTTTGTGGTGGTGGTGATAGTGCTGCTGCGACTAAACAATTTGGCTTCATGGATGACTTCTCCCACGTTTCCACTGGTGGTGGCGCCGCGCTTGAAATGATTGAAAACGACGGTCATTTACCTGGTATTGATGTGGTGCTCTAATATGAGAAAAAAATTATTACTCGGCAACTGGAAAATGAACAAACTCGCTTCCGAAGCTAAAGAGTTTGCTATCGCTTCTTCACCATTAGTGAATAAAGCGAAGGAAAATAATATTGACCTAGGTGTTGCCCCAACCTATTTATCTTTAGCGACAGTCAAAGAAAATGCTAATCCGAACATGATTGTGGCTGCGCAAAACGTCCACTTTCAAACTAGTGGTGCCTTTACTGGAGAAATTTCTATTCCAATGTTTAAGGAATTTGGCATTAATTGGGCTTTAGTTGGTCATAGCGAAAGAAGAACCTATGATAATGAAACTAATGAAAAATGTAATGCCAAAGTCAAAGCCTTATTAGCAGAAAAGATGATACCCGTATACTGCGTTGGCGAAACATTAACTGAATTCGAAGCCGGCAAAACCAAGGACGTCGTTGGCACTCAAGTCCGCGATGGTTTAAAAGATTTAACTGCTGAACAAGTTAAAACGCTCGTCGTCGCATACGAACCAGTCTGGTCAATCGGCACTGGTAAAAATGCTTCAACTGAAATCGCAGAAGATGTATGTAAATTCATACGTGATGTCTTGAAAGATATGTTTGGTCCAATCGCTGAAGAAATTAGAATTCTTTATGGCGGTTCGGTCAAACCTGAAAATATCAAAGCCTACTTATCTTGTCCAAATGTGGATGGTGCATTAGTGGGTGGTGCTTCCTTAAAAATCGATTCGTACGAAGCCTTATTAAATAACATTATTTAAATTTAAAAAAGATAAAGGAGGAATTAACGATGCCAGTATTTGATTCATTCGATGATCAAAATAACGGTAACTTTAGTAGCAGCCCAATTAAGAGCTACAATTTTGCCGATAAAACTGCAAAAGGTTTGTTTTTGTCACGTGTTTTCGGCATGATGTTTCTCTGCTTGTTGATTACTACTGTCGTCGCCGCGGGGTTTGGCTATGGTTTCCAAGCTTACTTACTTAACGGAGCGACAATTATTGATGGAAATTTAAACTTAGATTCTAACGCTGTCAACGCCTTAACGGTCGTGCTTGGCGCTTCTGCCATCATTTTGCTCATCATGTCGTTTGTTTTACCAATTAAATTTATCCGCGGTAAAAGCAATATTCTCGTCCCACTAATGATTTATGTCGTGGTTATGGGTTTACTTCTTTCTTCTTTTACCTTCATCTTTGATTGGTATTTACTTGTCGAAGCATTTGGTATTACTGCTTTGGTATTTGGTGTCATGGCCTTAATAGGTTATAAAACTAAAGGTCAATTAATGGGAATTAGAGTAATTTTGTCCTCTTTATTTTTTGGAGCAATTATTCTTTCACTAATTAATTACATCCTATACCTCACTCGCGTATTTGACCAAGCGAGCTTTACTCTTTCAATAGTTAGTAGCTTAATGATCTTTGCGTTTTTGATGCTCGTCACTTTGTATGATGTCTGGCGCATTAAGAAAATCGCCGAAACCGGTGATAAACAAAATAACAACCTCGTGTTATATAGTGCTTTCATCCTTTATAGTGACTTTATTGCCATCTTAGTGAGAGTTGTTTATTATTTAGCAATTTTCTCTTCAAGAAGAAAGTAAGTTATATAACCATTACTTAAAAAGCCACTTCAAAGTGGCTTTTTATTTATTTTAATAATTTATATGTCGTTAGATAAAATTCCCTTCTCGCACCCTTTAAAAGCGTTATTAAGACACAAAAATAAAAATATTCTCGCCAAATCAAACTATTTTACAAAACAGTTTAATTATTCTTTAAATCTATAACCTATATAAGGCGCGCGTGAGAAAAAAATTAAAAAAAATAATGCATAACCTCTTGCCAAGAAATTAGAGATAAGTATAATAGAGGAAGCGCTTGAAATTACGCCTTAAATGACCGAGATAAAAAAGAAAAAAATAATCAAAAAGTCATTGACTGCGTAAACACTAAGTGCTAATATATCAAAGCACGCGTCGGGGAGACCTGAACGATATTACGAAGTAATAGAGTGCAACTGATCTTTGAAAACTAAACAGATGTACAAACATTAAACGTCAATTTATTTTTTAAATTAAACAAAACCAGATAATTATATTTTGAACTAGAGATAAAACTTTGAGAGTTTGATCCTGGCTCAGGATGAACGCTGGCGGCGTGCCTAATAC
>CAZSEU010000019.1:0-20624 GCA_964606005.1 uncultured Staphylococcaceae bacterium | reverse complement strand
CCATAAGGAATTTCATCAATAACAATACGTTTTAAACCGTGTTCGCCACGTTCTTCAATGTGGTGTTTTGAACGGATGGCAAAACTGCCAGTACCTTTTTCATAGGCTCCGCGGATGCCGCCTCTTCCTAAAATAATGGCCCCAGTAGGGAAGTCTGGACCTTTGATATAATCCATTAATTCTTCAACAGAAATTTCAGGGTTACGAGCGATAGCAATTACACCATCAATAACTTCTGATAAGTTGTGTGGAGGAATGTTGGTGGCCATACCAACAGCAATACCGCTGCTACCATTAATCAATAAGTTTGGAATACGGCTTGGTAAGACGGTTGGTTCTTGATCAACGCCGTCATAGTTATCTTTAAAATCGACAACATTGCAATTAATATCTCTGACCATTTCAAGAGCTAACTTAGCCATTCTGGCTTCGGTATAACGATAGGCCGCTGGTTCATCGCCATCAACACTACCAAAGTTACCGTGACCTTCAACCAGCATATAACGCATAGCAAAAGGTTGGGCTAGCCTGGCTAAAGCGCCATAAATGGCGGAGTCACCATGAGGGTGATATTTACCCATGACTTCACCGACGATACGGGCGCACTTCTTAAATGGTTTATCAGGTGTATTCCCGGTTTCCACCATTGAATAAACAATACGACGGTGAACTGGTTTCATACCATCTCTAACATCAGGGATGGCACGAGCGACGATAACACTCATCGCGTAGTCAAGGAATGATTCTTGGACCAAAGGAACGGTATCGACGTCAGTTAAACCAGAAACAATACCTTCTTCTAATTCAAATCCATTTTCGGGTGAGACAACTTCCTCTACCTCTTCAGTAGTTTCAATTTCTTCCGCTAAAACTTTCTTTTCTTCATCAAACATGATAGTCACCACTCCTTTCCCTAAATATCAAGATTCTTCACAAACTTAGCGTTAGTGTGAATGAATTCTTTGCGTGGTTCCACATCATCACCCATTAAATCGGTGAAGATTTGTTCCGCTTTGATAGCATCGGTTAGAGTAACTCTAATCATCTTGCGGTGGGCAGGATCCATGGTTGTATCCCATAGTTGTTCTGCATCCATTTCGCCAAGACCTTTATAGCGTTGGAATGGATAACCTGGTTTTAATTTTAATTTTTGTTTAATGTTGTCTAATTGAGCATCATTGTAGGCATAATATTGCTTACCATGATATTCCACTTTATAAAGTGGAGGTTGTGCGATATACACATAGCCATTAGTAATTAATGGTCTCATGAAACGATAGAAGAACGTTAAGAGTAAGATACGAATGTGGCTACCATCAACGTCAGCGTCGGTCATGATGACGACTTTGTGATATCTAATTTTTGTCACGTCGAACTCAGGATCAATACCGCCACCAATCGCGGTAATCATGTTGCCAATTTCCGCATTAGCGAAAATTCGTTTCGCTTGAGCTTTTTCGACGTTCAAGATTTTACCACGAAGTGGAAGGATAGCTTGTGTCTCACGGTTTCTTCCGTTTTTTGCACTACCACCAGCAGAATTACCTTCGACGATATATAATTCACATTCTTCTGGATTTTTAGAAGAGCAATCAGCTAATTTACCAGGTAAGGTATTGAGTTCTAATCCGCCCTTACGACGAATTTCTTCTCTTGCCTTACGAGCTGCCAAACGCGCATTGGCTGCGGTGGCAATTTTTTCCATGATAATGCGAGCTAGTTTTGGATTTTCCAAAAAGAAACGATTTAATTGGTCTCCAACCACTTGAGAAACAATTCTTCTCACTTCGGAGTTGCCCAACTTTGTTTTGGTTTGACCTTCGAATTGTGGGTTTGGGTGTTTTACAGAAATAACACAAGTCAAACCTTCGGTGATGTCATCGAATGTGTAATCATCATCGCCATCTTTTAGAAATTTATATTCTTTTGCGTAGCCATTGACAACACGTCTCATTGCATCTCTAAAACCAATTTCGTGCATGCCACCTTCGTGCGTATGGACATTGTTACAGAACGAGTAAATATTAGATGAATAACCATCGTCATATTGCATAGCAACTTCAACATAGATATGGGCTTCTTTGCCGTTATTTAACGGGATAGCTGTATTGCCTTCGCAGTACATGACTTCGTCAAATAATTTACTTTTGTGGTTGTTGATGAAAAGGACGTACTCTTTAATACCGCCAGCATAACGGAATTCTTGACGAACAGGATTGGCTTCTCTTCTATCTTCAACAATTATTTTGATTCCACGATTTAAATAAGCGACTTGTCTCATTCTGTCGCGGATGATTTCAAACTCAAACCTTGTGGTGTCGGTGAAAATGGTTGGGTCTGGTTTAAAAGTAACGGTGGTGCCATTTTTGTTTGGATCACAATCACCGATTCTTTGTAAGTGCTCAACAATTTTGCCGCCGTTTTCGAATTTAATGTAGTAAATGCCACCGTTTTTATGAACAGTGACTTCACACCACGCAGATAAGGCATTAACAACCGAAGCACCTACGCCGTGCAAACCACCGGAAACTTTATAACCGCCGCCTTCACCAAATTTACCACCAGCATGTAAAACCGTATAGACAGTTTCTACGCCAGATAAGCCTGATTTTCTAACAACGTCAACAGGAATACCACGCCCGTTATCAATAACAGTGATGGTGTCACCCTCATTGATTGCGACAGTTACTTCAGTACAATAACCTGCAAGCGCTTCGTCAATCGCATTATCAACAATTTCCCAAACAAGGTGGTGCAAACCAGCACTAGATGTAGTGCCAATATACATACCAGGTCTTTTTCTTACGGCTTCAAGCCCTTCTAAGACCTGAATATTTTCCGCATCATATTTCGAGTCAGCTTTTTCTAATTGTGCTTCCTCTTCGTTCATTTCAGAAACTTTAATTTCTGGAGCACTGTTTGCTTCAGCAACTTTGATTTCTTCCATTACTTCTTTTTTTTCTTCTGCCATTAGACGACCTCCTTTGTCTCTGGTTTTATTAATAAGTGATTGCAGTCAGGAATATCTAATTTTGTTCCTGTAATAAACACTTGATTAAACTTTCTTAAGAACTTAATTAATTTTTCTTGATGTGTTTGATCTAATTCACTCATCACGTCATCAAGCACAATGATGGGTTTTTTATCTTTATCTTCGATTAGGAAGTAAGGACTGAGTTTGAGTGCTAGCGAAGCAATGCGATTTTCTCCTTGTGAGCCAAACGTCGCAATATCGCGGCCGTTATAACTCATCGACAAATCTTCGCGATGGATACCAATTGAAGTCATCTTGCGTTTGATATCGTTTTCCTCTGCTTTCACAAATGCGTTTTTTGCATTAACACTATAATTGGCGTCATAAGGAACGAATGGATAATACTTTAGTTCGAAGGTTCCTTTTCCACCAGTTAGAGAACGGGTGATTTTGTTAAGGATATTATTAATATCCTGCACATACATTTGCCGATAGGAGATGATAGATCCTGATAGTTTGACCATTAGTTCGGTCGTTACATCAAGTAGGGTTTGATCAACCTTCTCGCTTTTAAGCAAGTTGTTTCTTTCTTTCAGCACTTTGTCATAGCGAGATAAGTAATCTAGATAAACTGTGCTTTTCTTTGAAATTGAAATGTCAATAAAGCTTCGTCTATCTTTGGGTGGGCCACCAAATAATGACACATCCTTTGGTTGAAACAGAATCACATTGACACACTTGGCTAAGTCCGAGAGTTTAGATATGTTTTTACCATTAATGGTAATCATTCTCCCCAACTTCGTAATAACCACTTTGATTTTACGAGTTAATTCACCTTCTGTGATTGTTGCTTCGATTTCAGCGCGATCGGTGTTTTTTTGAATGAGACTGACATCCTCATCGGTCCTGAAACTATGACCGAGCGATAAATAATAAATTGCTTCTGCGACATTTGTTTTCCCGATGGCGTTAGGGCCAGACAAGGCATTTAGCCTACTAGAGAAATCAAATGAGAGAAATGTGTGGTTGCGGAAGTTTTTTAGTGTGATTTTTTTAATAAGCATGTTAGGAGATTAAAAAAAACAAATTGAGGACGCGAACTTTATCACCACGATACAACTTGCGGCCTCGACGATTATCTGGTTCTCCGTTGACCAAAACAGGGTTTTCACTTAGGAAATGTTTTGCTTGCCCACCGGTGTCGATCACACCACCGATTTTTAGTAGACTACCCAGTGTGATAAAAACTTCGTCTTTTCTCAATTTAATAATTTTTTCAGTCACAAAAACTCCTATAAGTACATTATAAACCATAACAATTAAAAAGGGAATAAAATATTCCCTTGGTTTGCTTTATCTCAAAATGGTGTTTTTTCGCTTAATAAGTCCGCACAGGAGTGACAATTTGTACCACCGAATCATCGGAAGCATTTTCGATGACAAACGGCTTCATTTCGCCCACAAATGCGAAGGTCACATCGGTGCAACCAAGCGCTTTGACAGCATCTATAACAAAAGAACTGTTGAAGGAAACACGAAGTTTTTGTCCGATGTATTTGAAGAGGTCAATTTTTTCAATCGCAGAACCAACTTGGCTGGATTTTGCAGAAATTTCAATGCCGTCTTCACTCATCATCAAATCAACAATGTTTTCACGGTCGATGGACAAAATATTTGCACGATCAATGGCTTTCATCAAGTCGTTAGCGTTAACTTCCAATGAGTAGTTGGTCATTTTGGGCACGATGTTTTTGGTATTTGGGTAGTCGCCAGAAATCAATCTTGTTGCAATAATGGTGGTGCCAATGGTGAATAATGCTTTTTTATCGCTTAAAGCGATATCAACAACATCCTTACCATCCAACAAATGATTAACTTCAATCATCATCTTCGCTGGAACATTGGCGACAAAATTAACACCCATTGGGATAGTAAGTGTTTTGCGAGCCATACGAGCAGAGTCGGTTGCAGTAGCGGTTAAAACACCATCATTTGCTTCTAAATTCAAAGCTGTAAGAATTGGGCGTTGTTCTTTGAGAGAAGCAGCAAAGGTTGTTTGGGAAACCAAGACATCAAAATCAGCGCGAGACAAGCGTAATTGGGTGCCGGTGGGTTCTAGGTCAAGATCTGGATATTCGTCAACGTTGACGCAGTTTAAACGATATTCTGAGCGGTTATTACTAATGGTGGCAATGGTGGAATCAACTACATCAAGAGTAACCTCGTCAGAATCCATCTTGCGAATAATTTCAACAAGAAGTCTGGCTTTGATTAGCACCGAGCCTTCTTTGTGGTTTCTAATAATCATTTCTTCACCCAAACGATAAGGCACTTGAGTTTTAATAGAAATGTTTTCATCTGTTCCTGTGACAAACAAGCCTCTTTCATCTAGATCGAGTTTTAAATTTTCCAATACAGCTTTTGCGTTCTTGCTTGCTATTGCTCTAGAAGCGACGTTTAGGCCTTTGAGAAAATCTTCACGTTTGATGGTAAATCTCATAATCAGTTCCTTTCGTTCGTTATCGATTATTTATATATTTTATATATATATTAATTACTATAGTAGTTGTGTTGGTGTAAATGTGGATAAGTCCATTTTTACTTTGGTTGATTTATTATAGCACATCGCGTTGAATGTTGCATTTTTTATTTATATAAAATTAATTGCTTTTCAAACGTTTTTGCAGCTTATCAATTACCGTCTTTAAACCATCGTTAGTTTTCAACATATTTTCCACTTTTAAAATTCCATTCATCACAGTGGTGTGGTCTCTACCGCCAAATGTTTGGCCAACCTTGGTGAGAGGGATGTCAATGTTGAGCCTTATTAAATACATGGCGATGTGTCTAGCGAGGGTGATTTGACCAGTTCTTGTCTTACCGATGAGTTGTGTGGTGGACAAGTTGTAATAACTCGCGACGATATTGATAATCTTTTGTTCAGTTAATTGTGCAGCGGCATTTTTAATACCTGTAATGTTTTGCACTGCTTCAATGGCGACATCTAAAGTCACCTTGTCAATTTGTTTGATTTGAGTGGTATAAAAAATTAACCTATTAAAAGAACCTTCTAGTTCGCGAACATTGCTGCTAAATTTCTCAGCGTAGAAGTTTAAGACGGACGAATCAAAATTTTTGGTTTCTAAACCAGCGTTTTTTATTTGTTGTTCAAGAATTTTGACACAAGTGCTTTGGTCTGGATTGTTTATTTTAACAGTTAAACCCTGGCTAAAACGAGTGATTAAACGATCTTCCAAACCTTTAAGCTCGTTTGGTTGGCGGTCGGAAGTGATGACAACTTGTTTATTGCTGTTTACCATCTTTTGGTAGATATAGAAAAACATCTCTTCTGTTTTAACCTTATTTTCTAAAAACTGAACATCGTCAAATAACAAAACATCAACAGTGGAAAAGTAGTCTTTAATTGATTCGGATTCTTTCTCACCTTTAACAAATTTTATATATTCTTCAACAAAATCATTAGCATCAATGTAAAGAACTTTTGCGCCAGGAATAACGTTGGTTTTGATGTGGTTGCCGATGGCGTGTAGTAAGTGAGTTTTACCCAAACCGGAATTTGAGTGGATAAATAAAGGATTAAATACCTTGCCCGGACTTTGCGATATCATGAGGGCTGCGCGATATGCTTCCTTATTAAATTCGCCTTCTACAAAGGTGTCGAAAGTTAATTCAGGGTTAATTTTAGAGGTTTTGAAGAGAGTTTCTTCTTGGGTTGGCCCGTTTGAAGAAGCGGCTGGTTTAGAAATAATTGATTTTTTGACTTCTTTTAATTGTTTAAACACCAAATTGTAGTGTTTCTCAGTTACATCGTTAAGAGCTTCTTTAATTAACTCCACATATTTAACGGATAATAGTCTTTCAGCTGTTGCGGAATCAACCACAACCGTCATCACATCACCATATACATCATTAATATATGTGTTTGCGAAAAAAGAATCGAAAATTTGTCTCTCGCCGAGACGTTGATCAATTAATTTTAAAGTTTGCTGCCAGACTCTGGTCATCTCTGATACTGAATTTGTCATATCGTTCACCTTGTTTCGTGAGACCTATTATAGAATAATCCACATTTAATTAACACGCGAAAATGACGATTGCACAATTTTCCACATTAATTTTTATGTCTTTCTTAGTATAGTGAGTTTTCCACATTTCCACATCTTTATAATTGTGGATAAAAAGTGAATATTTTTCTTATGTGGAAAAGTGGATTTTTATGCTGTGGATGGTTGTGTATAAAAATTGAAAAGCCACCAATATTGTGTAAAAAACTACATTTTATTGACATTTATAAATAAATGCCGTTAAACTTATCTCGCTATGTATTAGGAGGTTCTTCTATGAAAAGAACGTATCAACCAAGCAAAATCCAACACCAAAACAGAGCCGGTTTCCGCGCGAGAATGAAAAGCGCAAACGGCCGTAAAGTCCTAGCTCGTCGTAGAGCCAAAGGTCGCAAGAGATTAGCGGATTAATAATTGGGGAAAATTATGAAAGTTATTAATCGTCTTAAGGCAAGTGATGACTTTGCTTTAACGATTAAAAAAGGCAAAGCACAGCGCAACCAATCGTTTGTCATCCATTATCGAAAAAACGATATGCTATATACCAGAGTTGGTATTTCCGTGTCTGTTAAATTGGGAAACGCTGTGATTCGCAACCGCGTTAAAAGACAAATTAGAAGTATATGTGATTTGTTGATTGACTATAAATCTCACCAACTTGATATTGTTATCATTGCTAAACAAGGCTTCCTTAATCGTGCTTTTGATGATAACAAACAAGCTCTAGCGGAATTATTAGTATTTTAAGATAGGACTTAAGAAGAAATGAAAAAAAGAACAAAACTAACCACCTTGGGATTAACAGTTCTTGCTGGCGTACTCCTTCTTTCGGGATGTACTGCTTCTTTTTGCTCCGAACTAGACCAGGCGCATTTTTTATATGCGTTTGATTACGGAGTAACTGATTACTACGATCACCAAGTTGAAGGTTCAGAACCAATTTTTCCTGGTAACACCAACGTTTATTATTTGGTGAAAGTTCCAACAACAACTGCCAGTGGTATTGGTAAAGTGAACGAAACTGCCGAAGCAAACGGCATCGAAGTTCCGACTAACAATTATTTTGTTAAGCTGGATCAATTGGTGTTAGAAGATTCATTAAAGAAAGCAAACAATAACAATGTTGATTTTGCCGCTGTTAATTTTAATGATGTACTTAACGCTTTAGATGATTTTGGTTATGCCAAATTTTATGACGAAAAGCTTTGGGACAATTACGATGTTTATAACCAAAAACTAAAAACTATGGCTGCTGATCCAGTTAGTGGAATTACCATTGATGATTTACCAACTGTTGATTATCTCAATATATATAAAAAAGAGATGGG
Organism: uncultured Staphylococcaceae bacterium; assembly: GCA_964606005.1. Taxonomy (GTDB): domain Bacteria; phylum Bacillota_I; class Bacilli_A; order RFN20; family CAG-826; genus RUG14515. Next base: position 12,237 of record CAZSEU010000019.1, on the reverse strand, counting down.
TTCTTTAATTAGCACTTATCGTTCTTGTATTGCGATTGTAACCGCAGATTATGGGTACTATGGATACGCTAATGGTTTGCAATATCGCGATGGTCATAAGATTCAAGTCGAAATCGAAGCTAAATCGTGGGGCTATGCCTGGAGTAAAGGTGTTTTTGAAGGTTTGTTAGTGTACCCAATTGGATGGTTAACTGAGACATTTGTCGGTTCGTTCAAAGGTTGGGGTGTAATGGGTGGTCTTGCCCAATTACTCGCTATTCTTTTGATTACTTTTATCGTTAGATCTTTGATGTTGGTAATTACCATCAAACAAACTGCTGGCAATGCCAAAATGCAAGCTTTACAGCCAGACATTGCCAAAATTCAAAGCAAATATCCAAATTCCAACACCAACAATTATGAAAAACAACAAATGGCTGCGGAAATGAGCAAATTGTACAAAAAGCATAAAATTAATCCATTATCCACTTTGTTGGTAATGGTTGTTCAATTCCCTGTCTTCATTTCTGTTTGGGGTGCCTTACAAGGTTCTGCCAGTTTATCATCTGATTCATTGTTCAATTTACATTTGAGTGACTCAATTAACACTGTGTTATTTGAAACTTCAAACTGGGCAAACGGTAGTGCAATTGCTGCGTTAGTTCTCTTTATTTTGATGTCTGCCATTCAAGTGGTGTCGATGCTAATCCCACAAATTATTCAAAAAAGAAAAGCTAAAAAAGTGGCTAGTTTAAGCAAAAACCCAGCGCAAAACCAACAACAAAACACTATGAAAATGGTTACCTATGTTATGATGGCTATGATTATTTTCATGGGCTTCACACTTCCAAGCGCCATGGGTGTTTACTGGTTTGTTAGTGCGTTATTCTCACTCGTACAAACTCTAGTAATTGAAAAAATTAATTCCAATAAAACTAAAAAGAAAGGTAATTAAATATTATGAAAACTTATTCAGGTAAAACCGTTGAAGAAGCTCTTCAGATTGCCGCTGGCGAAACCGGTACGGCGATAGATGATTTAATTTATATTGTCTCCGATAAAAAGAAGGGTCTCTTTAATAAAAAAATTGTCGTTGAAGTCTATGACTTGTCCGACGTTATCGTCTTTGCAGAAGAATATCTATTGGGCGTCACTGATGCTTTAGAAATTGAAAGCACAGTCTTAACACGGCTTGATGACCAAGTGATTAGAATTACGCTTGATTCCACTCACAACCCAATTCTCATTGGTAGAAACGGTAAAACTTTACAAGCTCTTAATGAGCTCGTTAAACTCGCGGTCAGCAATCACTTCCACAAACGCTTCCGCATTTTGCTCGATATCAACGGATATAAAGACAGCAAGTATTCCCGCTTAATCAAAATGGCAAGAAGAATTGGGCACGAAACCCAAAGAACAAAAGCAACTTACACATTTGATCCAATGCCAGCTGATGAAAGAAGGACCATCCACAACGCATTAAATAACATGCCAAACATTCGCACCGAATCAATTGGTGAAGGCGCGAAACGGCAAGTGCAAATCATTTACGTTGAATAAATAACACCCTTCGGGTGTTTTTTATCATATAGGTATATACCATGTTTGAAACCATTGTTGCTTTAGCTACTGCGCCAATAAAATCGGCATTAGCCATCGTTAGACTTTCTGGCGATGATTGTTTTGATGTGGTTAATAAAATTTGCAGTAAAGATATTTTGCAAATCAAAGAAAGAACTGTTGTTTATGTTTCTATATTGGACGGCGAACAAAAAATTGATGATGTGGTGATGAATCTTTATCGTGGGCCGAAATCTTTTACTGGCGAAGACTCAATTGAAATTATTTGTCACGGTTCACCTTTGATCGCCAAGCAAATCATCGAACTTTGTTTGCAAAACGGAGCAAGATTAGCCACTAATGGTGAATTTTCTTCTCGTGCGTTTATGCACAACAAAATTGACCTGGTACAAGCTGAAGCGATCAACGACGTCATTAATGCCACCACCAAAGAAGCGCACAAATTAAACATGCTCTCTTTAGAAGGTAAAACCAGCGCATTAATCGCGCCTATAAAAACTCAACTTGCTGATATTCTTTCTTTAATTGAAGTGAATATTGACTATCCAGAATATGAAGATATTGAAGTGGCCAACAAAGAAAAAGTGATGGGGGTATGTGAAACCTTAATTCAACAAATCTCTCATCTGATTGATGACGGACTAAAGGCGCAAATTATTAATGAAGGTGTGAAGGTTGCTATCGTTGGTAAACCAAACGTTGGCAAATCTTCTTTGCTTAACGCTTTGCTTGGAGAAGATCGGGCAATTGTGACAGATATTGCTGGCACTACAAGAGATGTTGTAAGCGGCGAAGCTAATGTCGGTGGCATTGTTTTACATCTATTTGATACTGCCGGTATTCGTGATTCGGTAGATAAAATTGAATCAATTGGTATACAAAAATCTAAAAGAACTATTCAAGAGGCCGATGTAATCATTGTTGTTTTAGATGGTTCAAAAGAGTTAGATGAAGAGGACCAAAAAATCCTAGATTATGTAGAACAATTTCAACCAATTGTTGTTTACAACAAAGCCGATCTTAAGAAAATTGACAAAGCTTTATCTATTTCGGCGTTAAATAATCACATTGAACCACTCGTTGATGAAATAAAAAGAAAAATCGGGATTGATGAAAAATCATTTTCCACCCCAGCTTTAAATAACGCCAGACAAATCGGTTTACTCAAGAAAGCCAAGGAATCACTTTATAAAGCTTATTCTGATGCCGAAAATGACTTAACCATTGACTTAATAGCCACTTCAATTTATGACGCCTATGTCGCTGTTTTAGAAATTTTGGGTGAAGCTAATCAAATCGATTTATCAAAAGAAATATTCGCCCGTTTTTGTGTAGGTAAATAATGAAACTATTTGACACCCATTGTCATTTAAATGACGAACTACTTTATAAAAATTTAGACGCTGTAATTGAGCGTGCTTTAACGGTGGGTGTTGATAAAATGGTTGTTATCGGTTGGGATAAAGAAAGTTCATTAAGCGCAATCAACATCGCTCAACGTTTTCCTTTTATTTATGCCACTGTAGGCGTGCACCCTAGTAATATTGATGGGGTAGATGATGAACAATTAAACCGTATTCTTGCTTTAGCAAAAGAAGATAGAGTCGTCGCTATAGGTGAGATTGGTTTAGATTATCACTATATTAAAGAAGAAGAAAACCACACTAGGCAAAAAGAAATTTTTATCAAACAAATTGAATTTGCTAATGAGATTGGTTTACCAATTGTTATTCATAGTCGCGACGCTTTTTTAGATACAATCAATATTCTTAAAGAGCATAAACCGCTTCATGGCGGTGTCATGCACTGTTATTCAGGAAGTGTCGAATCATTAAAAGACGTTTTTGATTTAGGTTTGTTTGTTGGCATTGATGGACCAGTCACTTTTAAAAACGCAAAAACACCAAAAGAAGTAGCGTTTGAAGTGCCATTAGAAAATCTGGTATTAGAAACAGATGCGCCATATTTATCTCCTCAAGCGGTGCGTGGCACTGTTAACGAACCCGCCAACTTAATATATATCGCTGATGAGATTGCCAACATCAGACAAATGTCGAAAAAACATTTGTTAGAAGTGGTGTACGATAATGCCTGCCGTTTGTATAAGTTATGAAACGCTATTTGAAGGCAATTTTAGTGGTAGAAGGTAAGGCTGACATGGCCTATCTTTCGAATTATTATGCTTCGGAAATTATCGCAGTGAATGGTTATGAGTTAGCCAAAGAAACACTCAATTACTTAAAAGATAAGAAAGTGATTGTTTTTACTGATCCCGATAAAGCCGGAAAAGAAATTAGAAAAAAATTAAACGCGCAACTACAAAACGCCATCAATGTTGAAATCGATATAAACCAATGTTTAAAAGGCAACAAAAAAGGTGTCGCGGAATGTATGATTGAAGAAATCATCAAACAACTATTACCCTTTGAGATCAATAAGCCTCTTGAAGAAGATAAAATTGCCACCGCTGATTTACAAAAAATTGGTTTGTTTAACGATGCTGATTTAAGAAGTTTTGTCTGCCAAAAATTGCGCTTAGGTATTTGTAATTTAAAACAATTAGTAAAACGACTTAACTATCATAAAATAGAGTTAATAACTCTTACGAAGTTAATTGAGGAATATCATGGAAATTAATCGCACCAACATTTTTGAACTTGTAAATCGATTAGGGATTAAACCCAGCAAGGACTATGGGCAAAACTTTTTAATTGAACCAAACATCAGCGCAAAAATCGTGGAAGCTCTAGTTATTAAAGAAGGCGACAAAGTAATAGAAATTGGTCCTGGTTTAGGGGCACTAACACACTTTTTGTGCGATACCAAAGCCGACATTACCGCGGTTGATATCGATTCACAAATGACGAGTTTTTTAAACTCAATTAATAAAGATGTGACAAATCTAAAAATCGTAGAAAACGATATTCGCTTAGAAAATGTCGCTGCATATAACAAAGTTATTGGTAATATTCCTTATAACATTACCACCGAAATTATTCAGTATTTTTTACTTAATGCCAACGAAGCAGAAACAATGGTTTTTATGATTCAAGTTGAAGCACTTAATCGCTTTATTGATGTTAGCGGTAAGGAATATGGTCCGACATCTGTTTTAATACATTTGTTGGGCAGTATTGAGAAGCTATTTATTGTTAGAGCAGGCTCTTTTTACCCCGCCCCTAAATGCCACTCGGTGGTATTCAGAATAAATATAAATCCAGAAGCCGATAAGAAAAAAGCTACTGCCATATATAAAATGTGCAAACAACTATTTGCTAATCGACGTAAAACAATTCTTAATAACTTGTTATCAATTGTGAAAAATAAAGATGCAGCCATAGCGCTTTGTGAAAATTTAAAACTCAATCCACAAGCACGTCCTGAGGATTTATCACCACAAACTTATAACGACATTTACGAATATATAAATATGTGACTTAGGGTCTACTAAAATAAATTTCAAGAAGGTAAGATGATATTGATATGAAAACATTACATGTTCGGAGTTATGCCAAAATTAATCTTTGCTTAAACATCGTCGGCAAAAGGGAAGATGGTTACCACAAATTAGATATGATTCTTCTTCCAATTTCGCTCCACGATTCTTTAATTGTTTCTAAATTAAGTTCCAACCGCGACAACTTAGTAACCGTCGATGATTTTTCTAACGGCGCATATGAATATAATCTTGCCACCTCAGCAATTCATAAACTACAAAAGATTTACAATTTTAATCAAAAATTTAGTGTTTTTATCCACAAAGTTATACCAATCCAAGCGGGTTTAGGTGGTGGATCTTCTAATGCCGCTGTGACGCTTAAATCAGTTAATAGTATTTTGAATTTAGGCGCCAGCGACGAACAATTAATGAACATTGGAAAAACAATCGGTTGCGATGTTCCTTTTTTTGTAAAAAACGTTCCAGCAAGGTGTCAAGGTGTTGGGGATATAATCACCCCAATTACCTTTAAAAATAACTATTTTGTCCTACTTGTAAAACCAGAAGCAGGATGTCCTACTAGAGAAATATATCAAATTGCTGATACAATGGAGTTACCAATTTGTGACGTTGATAAAATAGTTGAAGCTTTAGCAGAAGGAAATGATGACGTAATCGCCGAAAATATTTCCAATGCATTACAAGCCGCGGCTATTTCTGTTGTCCCCGAAATTCAAACCATCATTGATTTATTGAAAGGTTATGGTTTGAAAATCGTACAATTAACTGGTTCCGGCTCCGCGGTATTTGCTTTAAGCACTGATAAAAAATTACTTAAAAAAGTTTTGAAAGAGTTAGAGGATCATTATCAAGTTGAATTGGCAAGAGTTCTTAAATAAAGGAGTATATTTATGGATAAAAATGTAGTGATCTTAGCGGCGGGAAAAGGGTCGGGAATGAATTCTCGTGATCCTGAGCATTCTAAGGTTAGTTACCCAATTCTTGGTAAACCAATTATCAATTACGTGATTGACGCTGTTAAGCAGCTTGATCCAAAACATATTGTCACCGTGGTTGGCTTTGGCGGTGAATTAACAAAAAGCATTGTCGAAAAAGAATCCGATGTCGTTTGGCAAGCTCGTTTGTTAGGTACGGGTCATGCGGTTTTGCAAGCCAAACCAATTTTAGAAGATAAACCAGGACAAACTTTAGTTATTTATGGCGATACGCCACTCGTGGAAGCTGATACATTGCGGTCCATCTTCCGCATTCATGAAAAAAACAAATATGATATGACCGTTGTTTCTGCGGTGTTGGACAACACTAAAGGTTACGGTCGTATTATTCGCGAAGAAAAGAGTAATCGCATCCTCGCAATTAGAGAAGAAAGTGATTGCACTTTTAGTGAATATGAAATTAATGAGGTTAATACGGGCATCTGTATAGTTGACAACGAGCTTCTTTTCAAATATATTGAAAGACTGTCGGTGGACAATAATCGCCATCTTTTCTATTTGTCAGAATTGGTGCAATTATTGATTAACGATGGTTATCATGTCGGCGTATTCGTCGCCGAAGAAATGAAGGAAGTCTTCAGTATCAACAACCGTGTCCAACTAGCATATGCGGCTAAAATTATGCGTCGCAGAATCAACCAGAGGTTAATGTTGTCTGGCGTTTCTATTGATGATATTGATGCGGCCTATATTTCTCCAGATGTTGTTATTGGTCAAGACACAGTTATTCATCCTAACACCATTATCCTTGGAAAATCTGTCATTGGAGAAGATTGTTCAATCGGACCTAATGTAGAAATGAACAATGTTGAAATTGGAAACGTAGCGAGTATTTGCTTCGCCAAACTTGATGGTGTCAAAGTAGAAAGCGGACAAAAAGTTGGTCCGTACGTTGAGAAAACTGGAAATTAACATGCAAATCGTTGAATGTTACGGTAGAAATGTCTTTGTAGGTAAGACGATGGTTGGTTATATAGCTCGTGAAGGGATATTTATCAATCGTCAAAAATTTGCGGATTTAACCCCAGATGGGGACATTCTTCGCGCTAATGTTAAAGTCGGTTTTGTTGATGAAGATGGTTACATCATGATAAAGGATAAAGAAGTCGGTTATATCGATACCGATAATAACTTTGTCTTTTATTCAGCAAAAGAATTATAGTAAGGAGAAATTGCCCATGGTAGCTATTGGTATTGATATCGGGGGTACATCCATTAAAGGTGCCGCCGTTGATAGTGACGGCAAAATTTATGATACTTTTTCTATGCCGGTTAGCAAATGGGAACCGGGTGAAGTTTGCATAAGAAAGCTAACTATTTTGGTACAACATTATATAGCCTCGCATCGTTTAGAGGACAAAATTGTCGGTATTGGTATTGGTAGTCCAGGAACATTAGATGTTTCTACCGGTACAGTTAATTATGCTAATAATTTACGATGGGAAAACGTACGCGTTGCTGATCTAATGCATGAAATTTTACCTTACCCAATTAAATTAATTAACGACGCAAATGCTGCTGCTTTAGGCGAAGCCCGTTTCGGTGCTGGCAAAAATTATGCCACCATGATTATGGTAACGCTTGGTACTGGTGTTGGCGGAGCGATTGTTGTTGATGGCAAACTATTAGAAGGTAACGAATCTAAGGGTGGCGAACTTGGCCATATGACCATTGTGGTTGATGGCGAAAAATGTACCTGTGGTAGAAATGGTTGTTTGGAAGCATATGCTTCTGCAACTGCTTTGGCTCGCGAAACCAAAAAAGCGATGCTAGAAAATCGCAATTCCTCGATGTGGAAATTAGCTCCTGACTTAAACTTTGTTGATGGTACAGTGCCTTTTGGTGCCGCTAAACAAGGCGACCCAGCCGCTTTAAAAGTTATCGATTATTTCGTGAAATATTTAGGCGAAGGCCTATTAAACTATTGCAATATTTTTAGACCAAATGTCATCGTCTTGTCGGGCGGTGTTGCTAATGCCGGAGAATTTTTATTAAGTCGTGTAAATCAGTACTTAAGAGCTTATAATTATGGTTATAAATTTACCCCAGAGGTACCGGTTGTGCCAGCAGTACTTGGTTATGACGCCGGTAAAATTGGTGCAGCTGCTTTATTTTTCTAATTGAAAGGAATTACACCATATGCAACTAGTCATACTCGCCGCCGGAATGGGGTCTCGTTTCGGTGGTTTAAAACAAATGGAACCCATGGATGAGTTCAATAATTTTTTATTGGACTATTCTATTTATGATGCTAAAAGAGCAGGTTTTGATAGTGTAGTTTTCATTATCAAAAAAGACTTCTATGAAGATTTCAAAAATACGATTGGGAAACGTGCGGGAAAAATAATCAAAGTGAAGTACGCTTTTCAAGATATCAACGATCTTCCAGAAGGTTTTGTGTGCCCAGTGGGGAGAGAAAAACCATGGGGCACTGCCCACGCAATTTATGCTGCTAGAGATTTAATCAAAGAAGATTTTATCATTATTAATGGTGATGATTTTTATGGGCAAGATGCTTATCGCGTTGCTTATGAATACTTAAAATCATTACCAAAAAATAGTGTTGGTAAGTACGCTAATGTCGCTTTTAAAATTGTTAACACCATGACTGAAAACGGTGCGGTAAAAAGAGGCGTTACTTTTGGTAACGAACAAGGTTTCTTAACTAAATTGGTTGAATCTTCTGTTTCGAAAGATGAAAATGGCAACATCGTTTGCCAGCCCCTAGATGGAAGCAAAGCATTTAATGTTCAAACTGAACAATTGGTGTCAATGAATTTGTTCGCTTTTAATGTTGATTTAATTAAACACTTAAAAGAAAAATTTCCACTTTGGTTAAAAGATAATATCAATGTTCCGAAAGCTGAATTTTTAATTCCGACCGTCATTGATGAACTAGTGAGTGAAGGTAAGGCAGAATTAAGGTTATTAGCCACTTCTAGTGTCTGGTTCGGTGTCACTTATAAAGAAGATAAACCAGGCGTGGTCAAATCCTTAAAAGCGTTGGTTGACAAGGGTCTATACAAACCGGGTTTATATTAATAAAAAGTCATAAAAGATAAGTTTAAACTTTATAAATGTTCCTACTCTATTTATGATAGTTTAGTAGGAACTTTTTTATTTTCGATAGTGGTAAATTAATCCACAAATATTATTAACATAAACCAAGCCTCGCCAGTAGCATGGTGAGTCTTCCTACTTCTGTCATCTAAGTGTTGTAACGTAACAAAAAAGCATTATTGTTTTCTCATTTTGCATCAAAGTCGGTAGACAAATACCTGATTGCGATTAAAATAAAGCATAACCTTTTAATTTTGACGCTAATTAAGCGACAATAATCAACAATAATGGATGGTAATAACCATTTGAACTTCATTATTAAAATTAAGGAGAAACTATGAGCGGAAATGTAAGAGACCCAAATATGGCGCGCATCACTTCAAAACAATTGGCTGATGCTTTTATCGCCGAACAAATCGCAGAAATTAAAGCGACTGTCAAAGATGGACGCGTCCTCTTGGCGTTGTCGGGTGGAGTTGATTCGTCGGTATGCGCAGCTTTATTAGTTAAAGCGATTGGTGAAAAACTAGTTTGTGTACACGTTAATCATGGCTTATTAAGAAAAAACGAAAGCGAAGAAGTGATTAGAGTGTTTAAAAACGAACTTAAAGCAAACCTCATTTATGTTGATGCTGCGGACGAATTCCTTGATGCTCTTGCAGGTGTTGAAGAACCAGAACAAAAACGCAAAATCATTGGCCGCTTATTCATAGATGTATTCAAAAGAGAATCACAAAAACTTGATGGGATTGCATTCTTGGGTCAAGGCACTATTTATCCCGACATCTTGGAAAGCGATGGCGTAAAGGCTCATCATAATGTTGGTGGGTTGCCCGAACAATTAGGTTTTAAACTCGTTGAACCAATCAAATTATTGTATAAAGACGAAGTACGTCAAGTTGGCGAAGCCTTAGGTTTGCCACATGACATGGTGTATCGTCAACCTTTCCCTGGTCCAGGCCTAGGGGTAAGATGCATTGGCGCAATCACAAAAGATAGACTAGAAGCAGTTAGAGAAAGTGACGCTATTCTTAGAGAAGAGTTCGCTATTTCTGGCTTAGATCAAAAGGTGTGGCAGTTTTTTACGGTTGTACCACCAATCCAATCAACTGGCATTAAAAATGGAAAACGGACTTATGAATGGCCAGTGGTCGTTCGTGCGATGAATAGTGTTGATGCGGTGACAGCGACAATTGAGGAAATTCCTTATGCGTTATTAGGCAAAATTAGAGATCGCATTTTAGCGGAGGTCAAAGGTGTTAATCGTGTTCTATACGATATCACCAACAAACCTGTGGCGACAATCGAATGGGAATAGAGGTTTATATGGCACATAAAATTGTATTAACGGAAGAAGAAATATTAGCGATTTGTCGCCGTATTGGTGGCGAATTAACTATCAAACTAAGAAATGAGGAAAGAACCCCGCTATTTCTTGGTGTCATGAAGGGTGCTTTGAACTTCATGTTTGATTTAATTAAGCGTGTTGATCGTCCAATTTTGACTGATTTCATCCAAATCTCTTCCTATAGTGGTACAAAATCTACTGGCAAAATAAACTTAAAAAGGGAATTTGAAATCGAGATTAAAGGTCGAACTGTCGTCATTGTTGAAGACGTAGTGGATACTGGCGTTTCGATGAAATATTTAATTGAACACATCAAAGAAAATTACAAACCAAAACAAATTATAGTCGTCACTTTGTTTGATAAAGTATATGCTCGTTCTACCGAAGTTCAAATCGACTATGTAGGCCAAATATTATCAGAAAATCATTTCTTAGTAGGCTACGGCCTTGACTATAATGAGATTGAAAGAAACACACCATATGTTTATGTTGCCACTCAGGAAGACATCGACAAATGGAATGAGGAAATCCACAAGTAATTATGAAGCTATTAGAGGAAAGAATCTTAAAAGATGGTTACATTCTTAACAACGATATTTTGAAAGTTGATTCGTTTGTTAATCATCAAATCGATGTAAAGTTAATGCGCCTTCTTGCAAAAGAAATCGCCGGTACTTTTAAAGCGGATCGGGTTCTGACCATTGAAACTAGTGGCTTGCCAATTGCTTTCGCTGTCGCGGAAGAGATGGGTAACCTCCCCCTTACCTTTGTAAAAAAGAGCAAATCTGCCATTACAGGCAATAATTTATATACCACCGAAGTTAAATCTTTTACTCGCTCCATCTCATCTATCGTAACTGTTGATAAAAAATATATAAAAGAAGGAGAGAAAGTTTTAATTGTCGATGATTTTTTAGCGGAAGGCAATGCTTCATTAGGGTTGGTTGATTTATGCAAACAAGCCGGAGCAGTAGTCGTGGGCGTAGCAGTCGCTATTGAAAAGGGTTTTCAAGGCGGAAGAAGCAGACTAGAAGCCCTCGGAATCCCAGTTTATAGTGGAGCCAACATTAAAGCATTCATTGACAACAAACCAGTGTTTTAGCATGAAAAAGTATTTGAAGTTGTTTGTGTCCGGAATTTATGCCGGGCTCGCGGTCGGAGTAGGGTCGTTTATTTTCTTACTTGCCACTTATTATTTGCCCACCAATTTGGGCGTTGCAAAATTTGCAGCATCCGCATTATTTTCAGTCGGATTAATCATTATTTGTTTACTCAGTTTGGCTTTATATACCGGAAGGGTTGGTTTCTTCCTTGATGAAAGAAGCAAAATTAAAGAAAGATCAATTGATCTGCCAATTATTTTGCTTGGAAATACTGTTGGTGCTTTTGCTCTTGGTGTTTTGTTACATTTTGTTTTTCTTAATTTCACCGGTTTACAAGATTTAGCAGTCACTGTTTCTAACAACAAAGTATCTTCGGATTTAGTGTTCATGGAAGGTGTCTTGTGTGGCGCGATGGTTTATATCGCTGTTTATTCTTATAAGAAATTTGATAACTTTGGAATGAAAATTATCGGCATTATTGTGCCAATTACCTTATTCGTAGCTACAGGTTTACAACACTGCATCGCTAATATGTTTTTCTTTGGAATGGCATTTAACTGGAATATCGGCATGCTCTGGAATTTAATTGCCGTTATTCTCACCAATAGCGTCGGTTCGTTGCTTGTTTGGGGAATTGCACGACTAACAACCTTGATTGGCAATAAACAAGCGCAGTAAGGGTTATTTAAGAAATTTGGAGTGGATATAAAC
>CAZSEU010000018.1:0-20629 GCA_964606005.1 uncultured Staphylococcaceae bacterium | reverse complement strand
TTACTTGCCCCCATTTATTGGACTTTTTACAAATGAACCTGCACCTAATCGGTTCAAACTATCTAACCACATATCAGTTATTCAAACTTTGTTTGTTTCCATAAGCTGAGGACAATCAATGTCTCAAACAATAGCAGGCAAACAAAAAAGCGACAATTTAGCACTCATAATACAACGTATTATGGTATTGTCGCAGTTTGCGTTTTTTGGTGCGCCTAGCAGGAATCGAACCTGTACGAGTTGCCTCACTAGATCCTAAGTCTAGCGCGTCTGCCAGTTCCGCCATAGGCGCATAAAATTAAATGGAGGCTTGCCTCCATTAGTTTGCGGTTTGGTGCCGTCTATCGGAATCGAACCAACAACCTGATGATTACAAATCAACTGCTCTGCCAATTGAGCTAAGACGGCAAATTTGGTGGAGACTGTAGGGATCGAACCTACGACCTCTTCCGTGTGAAGGAAGCGTTCTCCCGCTGAACTAAGTCTCCAGCGCCTAAATAATATAACAAACTCACTCTTATTTATCAATAAAAAGTAAAAAATGAACAATTCTAAGTAGAAAAAATCGGCATCATTACCTTTTGGGCTTATAAATATTGTTTACCCGTTCTGTTTTTCCTTGTTATTAATAATGTTTTTAAAGCAATTACCAATAATGAAAAAGAATCACTTGATTGTGATTCTTTTATTTTCCTACTTTTGGTGGGCCCAAATAGATTTGAACTATCGACCTCGCCCTTATCAGGGGCGCGCTCTAACCAACTGAGCTATGGGCCCGCTTCTTTTCCAAGACAGCGCTAATAATATACAACAACGATATAGCAAAATCAACGTTTTTTTGTTGGCTTTTTTATAAGAAAAAAAGGAAGTTTGAGCTTCCTTTTCTTGTGCTTAATAATGTTGAGAAACAGAAACGATTAACGTTTGCTGAATTGTGGGGCTCTACGTGCCGCTTTGAGACCGTATTTCTTACGTTCTTTTTTGCGGGAATCACGAGTGACCATGCCAGCAGCTTTTAAGACTGCGCGGTCGCAACCTGCTTCTAGTAATGCTCTTGTGATACCTAAACGAATCGCACCAGCTTGGCCAGTGAAACCACCACCTTTAACTTCAGCACGTACATCATATTTACTTTCAGTACCTGTTAAAACTAATGGTTGTTTTAAATCTAAAACCAAAGTCGCATATGGCATATACTCATCGACCGGACGATCATTAACAATGATTTTGCCAGTACCAGCAGTGACATAAACGCGAGCAATGGAAGATTTTCTCTTTCCTGTGCCGTAATATTGAAGATCAGTTTTCTTTGCCATACCAAAACCTCCTAGAATTTGAGCTCAAGAACTTCAGGTTTTTGAGCTGCATTTTTGTGTTCTGGGCCAGCGTAGACAAAGAGTTTCTTTATCATTTGACGACCTAAGCGACCTTTTGGCATCATACCATGAAGGCAGCGTTCGAGCATCTCGACTGGATATTTTTCAAGCATCGTGCCTGCTGTACGAACACGCAAGCCGCCGTTATAACCAGAAACATTGTAGTATTTTTTGTTATTAACCTTGTCGCCGGAAAGTGAAACTTTTTCAGCGTTGATAATAATAACGTAGTCACCGCAATCAACGTTAGGTGTCCAAATTGGTTTGTTCTTGCCAATTAATATTTGGGCAACTTGGGTGGCTAATCTTCCTAATGGTTTATCCGTGGCATCCACGACATACCATTTTCTTTGGATTTCGTTTGTTTTTGCAATTGTAGTTTGACGTTGCATAACTTAAATCCTCCTTTACCAAACTAACTTTTTCCTTACCGGGGACTTCGCTAATTTAGCTTTTGTGCCGATAAAAATATTACGTGTTTAAAGTCTGGATGTCAAATGATTATTTAAATAAATAAAATATGACCAAAAAAAATTAATTGTTTTTAATTGAAAAACAACAAAAAAACCAACCGTTTTACGACTGGCTTTTATTAAATTATAGGTTAATTATTACTTGACGTTATGATAGACGTTTTGAACGTCTTGAAGTTCATCAAGAACATCACACAAATCGTTAAATAAACGCTTTTCTTCTGGGTCAGTAAGTTCGATAGGATCGTTTGGTAAAAAGGTAATTTCTGCGGTTTCAAATTCAGTAATACCCATACCCCCTAAAACTTCTCTTGCGACAGCAAATGCAGATGGTTCTACCAATACTTCGATTTCGTTATCACTAACATTAACTTCTCTAACATCAACATCAGAAAGAATTAAATTTTCTTCGACTTCATCGCGGTTGTTGCCATTAAAGACAAACAAACCAACTTGGACAAAGTTAAATAATGTCGCGCCCAAGTGACCGCCTTTTTTGGTAAAAGCTGTTCTAATATCGATAAACGCACGATTGGAATTATCGGTTAACGTATCAATGATAAAGAGGGAACCACCTGGACCAAAGGCCTCATAGCGACCTTCAGCATAACTTTCAGCGGAGCCGCCTTTTGCTTTTTGAATTGCTCTTTCAATAACGTCCTTAGTGACATTTTGGCCACGCCACTTCTCAATCGCAGAGCGCAAAGCTAAATTCATTTCAGGGTCAGGAACACCGGATTTAGCCGCCATATATATTTCTTTACTAGCTCTCATAAAGAGAGCTGATTTTTTTGCTGCCGTAACAGCCATTGATTTGGCTCTTACTTCGTGTGCTCTACCCATAAAAATAAAAACTCCTTGTACTAGTGTGCCTAAAAATATTACCACGCATAGGAGTAATATTGAACAAAAATATCATTAAAATGAAATAATTTTTATATATGATTACAAAGTAAGCAACTGATTAAACTAGAGATTATTAGTATACTACATTTACTAAATATAGACCATGGGCAGGAGCTTTATAGGCGACAATAGAACGAACTTTTGTATCTTCAAGATGGGAAACAATGAAATCAATTTTTTCTTTGCTACTTGCTACAACTAAAGCTGTACCAATTATGTTTCTTATTTGATAACGCATGAAGCCATTGCCTTCAAAAGATACCCTTATTTGATTGTTGCTTTGTTCAATTTTGATATCGTAAATGGTTCTAACAAAATTTTCTTCATCAACTTCTTTTGAAGTGAAATCTTGGAAGTTATGTTTTCCTAAGAAGAGTAGAAGCGCATCCTTGAAAAGTGAAAGATCAAATTCATAAGGATAAATATATGCAGCATCAAAAATAAAGGGGTCCTTATTAGTTAAAGCAAGCCGATATTCGTACACTTTTCTTTTTGCAGAGTAACGCGCATGAAAACAATCATCAACCAAAGAAAGACTATGAATTTTTATGTCTTCGGGGAGAATTTTATTTAAAGCATAGGTGAGTTGTTCTAGGTCTTTTTCTTTATCAATCTCATAGTGAAAGCATTGCTTAATAGCATGCGTTCCAGCATCAGTTCTGCCACTTCCAATGATTGTAATTTTAGTATTATAAATTTGTGACAAAGCTTCTTCAATCGTGCTTTGAACACTAACTTGATTTACTTGCTTTTGCCAGCCGTAATAGTTTGTTCCTTTATATGCACACGTCCCAAATATTTTCATGTCTAGAACCCTTTTACTTTAAATATAATTTCCACTAAATCTAGTGGGTTTTGCTTGGTATCAATTACTGACAAATAAATGATTAAAGCAAATAATCCTGCTATTAATAGGAAAGCGAAAATATCGCGATAAGAGAACTTTAAAAGGCGATATCTTGAGCGTTTACCTTTTGGGTCATACCCTCTAACAATCATCGCATTTGCAAGTTCTTCGCTTCTTTCTAAAGCGGAGACGAAAAGTGGAATAATTAAAGCGATAATTGCTCCAAAACGCTTAAACACACCACCATGATTAAAATCAATACCACGGGAAGCTTGAGCTTTCATAATCCGTTCTGTTTCATCAAGTAAAGTCGGAATAAAACGCAAGGCAATTGATAAAGTCATCGATATTTCATGCACTGGGAAATGAATTGGTTTTAATGGTCGCATATACCATTCAAAAGCATAAGTCATATCCATTGGTTTTGTGGTGCTAGTTAGAACCATAGTTAGAGCTAACATCAAGACTAAACGCATGATGATATAGGCCGATTGACAAATAGCGTCCCACTTCACATCGACATTACCAATCGTAAAGGCGGTCGGTAAATAATAGTTATTATTAGGAATAAAAATATAAATAGCCATTAATAGCAAAATGAATATCCACATGCCTCCTAATGACTTAAAAAGGTTTAAGAAATTGATGCGAGCCATGGCCATAAAAACAATTAATAATACGACATAAAATCCACTTAATAATAAGGCGGTTGACCATAAATTAAATTGGAAGAAAATTCCAATCATAAAAATAATCATTAAGAATATCTTGTTTCTTGCATCAAGACGATGAATAAAGGTCTCGCGGAAGGTATAGCGACCAAAAGTCATACTAGACATGGCTTTCCCTCCATTTCTTGATATAAGTTAATAAGTCATCAATTGTATGAATATCTTCTAAAGGGAGGCTCATACCTTTTTCTTTGAGTTTTTTTGCGACTTTAATAACTGAAGGAATATCGAGACGATCATAATTTTGTATTTGGTCAAACAAAGCATTAGAAGGACCGGAATAAACAAGTTTGCCATGATCTAGCATCAGCACTCTTTTGGCATAAGTATTAACCAAATCCATATCGTGAGTAACAACAATAATTGTCTTACCTTGCTTATGCAATTTGGTAATTAATGCCATTAGTTCCTTGCTGCTTTCAGGATCCAAGCCAGCTGTTGGCTCGTCAAACACTAAGATTTCTGGTTCAATAACCAAAACTCCAGCAATAGCGACTTTTCTTTTTTCGCCGCCACTTAACTCAAAAGGCGGACGTTGATAATACGAAGAATCCAATCCAACGAGGTCTAAAGCTTGATGAGCTTTTTCTAAAGCAGCTTCACCTTTAAGACCAAAGTTCTTGACACCAAAAGCAACATCTTTTTCTACTGTTTCTTCGAAGAGTTGATATTCGGGAAATTGAAAGACAAGACCGACACGTTTTCTTAAGTTTTTAAGTTTACGGCTCTTGCGATTTTTATAAGAAATAACAAAATCATCAAAAACGATATCGCCACTATCTGGAATAATCAATCCATTAAAACATTGGACTAAGGTTGATTTTCCACTGCCGGTTTCTCCAACCAATGCCACAAAATCATTATCTTTAATTTCTAAAGAAACATCATTTAATGCCAAAGTCGCGGTTGGTGCTTTCTTTTGATATGTGTAGGAAATATTGTTTACTTTGATGCCCATATATTCTCCACTAGTTGGTCGAGTGTTTCTACTTTGGCTTCAATGCCGATACTTTTTAGTCCTTTTTCTAAGCGATAAACAAAGGGCATATCTAAACGCAACGAACGTAAAGTCTCTTCGTCGCGAAGCACAATTTTTGGTGAACCTTTTTTGATTACTTTGCCACGACTTAACACCAATACTTCGTCGCTCAACATTGCTTCATCAATATCGTGAGTAATCGCAATAATCGTTAAATCTTTTTTCTCCTGGTGTAAGCGGTCAATGACTCGTCTCACTGTCGCCTTGCCTTTTGGATCAAGCATTGAAGTCGCTTCATCAAGAATTAGTATTTCTGGATGCAAAATCAAAGCGCCGGCGATTGCAACGCGTTGTTTTTGTCCACCAGACAAGTTGCTTGGTTCTTTTTTTAAGTAATCATACATGCCAACTTCTTTAGCGAATAACTCGATTTTTTCCTGCATGCCTTCGTGAGGGAAATTTATATTTTCTAAACCAAAAGCAATATCGTCTTCCACAGTCGCGCCGATAAATTGATTATCGGGGTTTTGGAAAACAAGCGCGGTTTTACTTTGTAATCTAACCATATTCTTTTTGGTAATTTCTTCTTCATCAAAAAAGATTTGGCCTTTATTTTTTTCTAGTAAACCAACAATCAGTTTTGCTAAAGTTGATTTTCCAGAACCATTATGGCCGATGATTGAAACGAATTGTCCCTTCTCCACTTTAAAAGAAATATCATCGATGACATTGATATTATTATCGTAGGAAAAAGTAAGATTTTTGATTTCTAATTTGCTCATGCTACGCATTATATCACGCACATAAAAAAATATGTAATGATATCCACCCTTTCACTTTGTGACTACGACTATATGTCGATGATTTATTAATGAATTCCAAGTAGTTTTCTAAGTTTATCAACTGCTTTGTTGTAGGTTAGATACAATGTCGACCTTTTTATGACACCGGTGGCTTCTATCTCACTTAAAGAATATCCTTCAAGATTAAGGTTCAGCACCAATAACTCATTAGCATCAAATTTAGTGGAATTTTGTTTTAAGAAAAGTTTTAGTTCTTTGATTTGTTGCACAGAAAAACGATTGTCATCATCCTCACGCAAATATTCGCAGTAAGTTTGTCTTTCATCCATTTCTTCATCTAATACATATATTCCTGCAAAAGTTCTTGCTTTTCCTTTGTAGGAATTTTCCATTAAATAATCCATTACTTCCCGTTCGATTAAGGTGCGCCAGAATGAATAAAAAATTCCACTATTTGGATCAAATTTTTTCACAACGATATGAAAATGACTATCGCAAACGGCTAGTAAATCTTCGAGACTTACCCCAGAGCCTGGATAGTTAATTTGGATTTGTTTAACAAGTTTCCTACTAAAAACTTGGTACTTCTGAAAAAATTTTTCATATGCGCCGGGAATGTTTTTCGCGCATAAAGAGTGTAGGTAGTCATCAGTTAGATAATCTTTTGGTAGCCTTTTTGGCATATAACAAATCTCCTTTCAATAGATTAGATATTTGTTTTACGCACCTCCGATAATATGATGCCGGCTGCTACGGAGGCGTTTAAAGAATTGACGTTACCAAATTGAGGAATTTTGACCACATAATCAGAATTCTTTAGGACGAGTGAAGAGATTCCTTTGCCTTCGCTACCGATAATGATGACGACTGGGAAATCGTATTTTAAGTCAGTATAACTTTGCTTGGCGCTACCATCAGTAGCGACAACCCAGTACCCGCTTTCCTGTAAAGTTTTTATGGCCTGGTTGAGATTATTAACTACCGCAACAGGCACATAATTAATCGCACCAGCGCTAGTTTTTGCCACTGTTGCGTTTAAAGAAACGGAATTATGTTTTGGTAAAATAACTCCCGCTGCTCCAAAAAAATCAGCGCTCCTTAAAATTGCGCCGAGATTATGCGGATCAACGATGTTATCAAGCATGACGATAATTCGCTTATCTATTTTTTTCGCTCTAGCAATAATTTCTTCTAAGCCGACCGTGGAGTATGGCTTAAGTTCCGCTGCTGCCCCTTGATGCACACCATTTTCACATATTTTGTCCATTTCACTTAAGTTTAGATAGGTGATTGGTAAACGGTGTTCATTTAGTAGCGTAACTATTTTTTCATCGCTAAAACTATTCACCAAAAAAACCTTAATGACGCGATTAGCTTTGATCGCCTCAATTAAGGGGTTTTTGCCATAGATAAGAAAGGTATCTTTCTGCATGATTAATCTATTTCTTCAATACAATTAATGTATTCTAAAGAAGATAAAGTTTCAATAATTTCTCGATGAGATTTATACTTTTTGAGTTGCTCCGAAGTAACTGATAATGAAATAGTAAAAACACCTAAGCCCGTATTTGCATATGCAGGGTTAGCTTCTATGTCATCAATTTTTAAGCCAAGTTTTCTAATAACACCAGTGAAGTTAGCAAGATTGTTACGGTTTTTAAGTTCTAATTGGATATCGAAATGATTGCTATAATCTTTAAGATGTCTTTCAATCCTGGTCATTACATCGAGTAAAACATAAACACAGACGAAAGCAATAATGCCAACTGTATAAAAACCAAAGCCAAAACTGATACCAAGGATTGATGTTAACCATAACGCTACCGCTGTTGTTAAGCCTTTAATTTGGCTTTTACTACTATAAAGCAAGGTATTGCTAGATATAATTGCGACTCCTAATACCATCGCCACGCTAATTGCTGGGAACACCTCTCCATAGTTCGTGGTAATAAAAACATCAAGTAAACCAGCTATACCTGCGAACAAGGAAACAAGCATAAATGTTCTTAAACCAGCGGTATGTCTTTTTCTACTTCTTTCAATACCAAAAGCACCACCGATAATTAATACTGCAACAATTCTAATTAAAATTGTCCAGATGTTAATTTCATTGAGCCAACCATTTGTCAATTGGCTTAATGGATCTAAAGCTGAATAATCTGATAAATCTGCTAATACTAACATATTTTTACACTCCTATTTTTTATTTATAAAATGTCGATAATTTCGACGATAATGCATGTTGTCATGATATTGTTCAGCCGCGTCAGTAAATGCTTCCTCAGCCTCTTCTACCTCGTTTAAATACCCAACTTCTTCGGAGATGCGTTGGATTTGTGCAACAAGAGTTTCTACTTCTTTAGAAGTACCTTCAGTAACGAGTACTTGTTTATTTACTTCGGCTTCTGGAACTAAGTTGTCTAATTTAGTCTCGTATGAGTTAGAAAGATATAAAGCAAGTTTCGAAAATGGTGGGCCAATTAATTCAAACATAAAAACTGACGCTAATATGATAGTTAATAATGCATCAGAAGCATCGCCAAGACCAACAGAAGATAGCGTTCTTGCGCCTGAAGTTGCCAAAGCGATTGCTATACTGCCTTGTGGCAATAAACCTAAACCTAAATAAAAACTGGTTTTGCGTGGTGTTCTAACAATGGTACTTCCTAATAAACCACCACTATATTTACCGATTAAACGAGTAAAGAAATAAATAATTACAATTAGGAAAAATGGTAAAGCAAAGCCAACGTGGGTAGCGGTTAATTCTGCGAAATTAAATTTCATACCACTTCTAACGAAGAAAAGGAGCATGATTGGTGGAATAAAATAATTTACTTGAGCAAATATTTTGTCCTCGTTTTTCGTCAGGTTAGTATAAACCGTACCAATAGCCATACAACCAAGTAATGGTGACTGGCCAAATAATGCACATACACCACAGAACAACAAAATTAATGCCACGACAATAATCAAACGATTATCGGTTGTTCTTTTAGAAGGGAGTAAAAGTTTTAAGATAAAACCAAAAACGATGCCAATAGATAAACAAATGATGTTATAAACAATCGGCATAATGATTTTACCGGCATCAACTGATCCGCCATTTCCTAGAGCCACAGAAACAGAAATAGCGACCGAAAATAAAATAAGTGAGAACGCATTATCTAAAGCTACCACTTCTAATAATGTATTAACAAATGGTCCTTTGGCCTTTGTTTGCTTAATTGTCATGATCGTACTCGTTGGGGCAGTTACCGAAGCTAAGGAAGAAATAACTAAAGCAAAGGCAAAATCTAAACGAATTAAGAAATAACAAACAACGAATGTCAAAATAAAAGCCAATAAGGTTTCGATTATCGTAATAACAACTATTTTTGGACCAACTTTTTTTATTTCTTTTATCTTAAAATATTCGCCAACACTAAAAGCAATAAAGGCAAGAGCAATATCACCCAAAAAGCTTGTGGAGTCGATAAATTGTTGTGGCACAACATTGATCATCGATGGGCCAATAACAATGCCGGCGATAAGATATGCGGTGACGTTAGGTAATTTAAATAATTTAGTTAAGCGAGTCATCAAGAAACCACAAATTAAAATTACGCCAATGGAAACGATCACACTGGCGGTACTATTAACTTCGCCAGTCATGTTTAGTGCATCAAGTAATTTTTCAATAAGTGACATATAAATATAATGCCGGTGGTTACATGACTCCTTTCTCGCTTAAAATCTTTCTAATTTCATCTGATAAGGCGAATTGTTTATTAGCTTTATACTCAAGGTATAGGTCATATTGACGAGCGATTTCTTCATCAAATAATACATAAGCAATATCTAAGCCAAGGACAAAGAACATATCGGTTAATGTCTTAAATAAATTGTTTAGCATAACAAAATTCGTTTCTTTTGCTCTAATTTGTGAGTTGAGATCCTTTAAGACATTAAACAATTCAGAAAGTGCGTTCGCGGTATTTAAATCGTCTGCCAAAGCTTCTAAGAATTTATCGATGAATAATGGTTTGCCTTCCGCTAAAGCAATTTTATTAGTTTGCAGTTTCAATGCTGCTTGTTTATAAGCGCTTTGCAAACGCTCAAAAATTTTCTTAGCTTCAGCAATTGTATCTTCGGTGAAATTAACCGGTTGACGATAATGCGCATTCAAGATGACCAAACGCGTGACTGGACCACCGTGTTCAGCAATCATATCTTTGGCATAAATTGCGTTGCCAAGAGATTTAGCCATCTTTTCATTGCCAATATTAATGAAGGCATTATGTAACCAATATTTCGCAATCTTGTTGTGATTCGTCGCTTCCGATTGAGCGATTTCATTTTCATGGTGGGGAAATTTTAAATCATAGCCGCCGCCGTGAATATCAATATAGTGCCGTGGGAAAATATTCTCAACCATTACGCAACATTCTGTATGCCAGCCTGGTCTACCTTCTCCCCAAGGGGAAGACCATTTGATTCCATCATTAGTTTTTTTCCATAATGCGAAATCTAAGGGACTTTCTTTTAAGGTATTTTCTTCAATTCTAGCGCCGACTAACAAATCGTCGATATTAATACCACTTAAAGCACCATAATCTTTGATTTTATTGACGCGGAAATATACATCGCCATTAATAGCATAAGCCGCACCAGTATTAACCAAATTTTCAATGTAAGTAATAATTTGATTAATGTAATCAGTAACACGAGGTTTGATGTTTGGCGACATCGCGCCAATATCTTTGATAGCCTGTTCGTAAGCTGCAATATAAAAATCGGTTAGTTCTTTTTCTGTTTTATTTTCTAGTTTCGCAGCTTTAATGATTTTATCATCAACATCGGTGTAGTTGCTCACATAAGTAACTTCATAACCGGCATAATTTAAAAATCTTCTTAAAGTATCAAAAACAACAACCGGACGCATGTTGCCGATGTGGGCATGGTTATAAACAGTTGGACCACACACATACATGCCAACTTTGTTTGGTTCAATTGTAACGAAATCTTCTAAAGAATTTGTTAAAGAGTTGTAAAATTTAATATTCATAAGCAGTAATTATATTGTAGATAAAAAAGGGGCAATTTTGTAGTAATTTCGCCCCTTTTTAGTTTTTTTGGTAATTATTCTTTATCTGGGTAGCATGGACGTTCAATATCGTAAGAAGTATGTAGTAATTCTTCCGCTAAATGACTACCAGGTTTGCCCAAGAAATTGGTGTAAAGATTTTGAATGTCTTTATTGTTATGAGATTGACGGACGACTAAGCGTTCATCTTCGCCATATAACACAGAGGCGCGTTTCAAGCGATATGTGTCAAGAATATCGTCGCCTTCTTTTGGTAAAAACATTGGTTTGACGAATGGTTGACCGCCACCAGCGATACAGCCGCCAGGGCAACACATAATTTCAATAAAGGTATATGGAGAGGTTCCGTTTCTAATTTGGTCTAACAAAATTTTTGCGTTAGCCATACCTGAAGTGACGGCCACTTTAATTTCTTGACCTTTAACGTTGATAGTAGCTTCTCTTGTGCCTTTCATACCACGTACTTCTTGGAAACCGACTGGACCATATTCTTCGCCAGTGAGCCAATAAAAAGTTGTTCTTAAAGCAGCTTCCATAACACCACCAGTGACACCGAAGATGACACCAGCACCACTATATTCGCCCATTAAGTCCTTATCGAAGTCTTCATCTGGTAATCTATCCCATTCGATACCGGCACGTTTAATAATTTTTGCTAATTCACGAGTAGTTAAAACTGCATCGACATCATTAGCCATTTCTTCTCTTGAGCGTTCATATTTTTTTGCCGTGCAAGGCATGATAGAAACGACGAATAAATCATTTGGATCAAGATTATGAGTTTTTGCAAAATAAGATTTAATAATCGCACCAACCATCATGTGTGGGGATTTACAAGTTGAGACGTGAGGAGCAACATCTGGATAGAAGTATTCCATATAGTTAACCCAACCTGGGGAACAAGAAGTAATTTGTGGAAGTGGCGCCGTTTTCTTGGTAATTCTATCAAGTAATTCGTTGGCTTCTTCCATGATGGTCAAGTCTGCACCAAAGTTGGTGTCAAATACACGATAGAAACCGAGTCTATGTAAAGCAGCGACCATTTTGCCAGTGCCAGGAGTACCGATTGGATAACCGAATTCTTCAGCAATCGCAGCTCTTACAGCTGGTGCTGTTTGGACGATGACTTTTTTGCCAGCTTTGAAAGCAGCATCAACTTTAGCGATTTCTTCATTTTCATATAACGCACCAGTTGGACAGACGTTCACGCATTGACCACATTGTAAACATGGGGACTTTGCAAAACTTCTATTTTCTACTGGAGCAACAATTGTTTTAAAACCACGGTTTTCGAAACCTAAAATGGCGATGCCGTGGGCTTTTTTGCATCTTTCAACACAACGACCACAAAGTATACATTTGGCGGTATTGCGCATTAAGCCTGGAGCGATTTCATCAACGGTATTTGGAGAAGATGGTCCAATATATTTTGAGTCTCTTGCACCAACAATTTTGGATACTTCTAATAATTCACATTTGCCTTGTTTTGGGCATTGTAAACAGTTCTTTTGGTGATTTGAAAGAATTAACTCAACCGACGCTCTTCTTGCTTCAACAGCTTTTTGAGAGTTGGTAATAATCTCCATACCTTCGTTAACTGGGTAAACGCAAGACGCGACTAAACCACGCGCTCCAGCGACTTCGACCAAACAAACACGGCAAGAAGCTTGAGAGCATTCGCCGTTTTGATAAGTACAAAGAGAAGGGATTAAATAACCGCATTTCTTCGCCGCTTGAAGGACGGTGAGGCCAGCTTCTACTTGGTAAGGCTGACCATTAATTTTAATATTAACTAATGCCATAATTTGATTCTCCTATCTCTTGGTGACGGCGCCGAAGCGACAGGCCGCTTGACAGTTACCGCACTTAACACAGTTGGCGACATCAATCTTCAAGACAAACTTGTTCGGAAGTTTGGTTGGGATGTCAGTTGGGTGGATACAGTTGGTTGGGCAACCACGTTGGCAGGCACCGCAGCCAATACATTTTTCTGGAATGATATAGTATTCCATCATGTTTTTGCAAACATGAGCTGGACATTTGTGATCAACGACGTGGGCTTGATATTCTTCAGGGAAGGCTTTTATTGTACTAACAATTGGGTTGGATGCAGTTTGGCCCAAAGCACAGAGAGAGTTATTTTTAACGACTGTAGCTAATTCTTGAAGATTATCTAAATCTTTAGGAGTGCCTTTGCCATCACAAATTTTAGTTAAGATATCTAAAATTCTCTTAGTGCCGATACGGCATGGAGAACATTTACCGCAAGATTCATCGCAAATGAATTCCATATAGAATTTAGCGACGTCGACCATACAGTTGTCTTCGTCCATAACAATAGCGCCACCAGAACCCATCATACTACCAGCAGCGACTAAGCTACCGAAGTCAATTGGAGTATCTAAGTCTTTTTCAGTTAAGCAACCACCAGAAGGACCGCCAGTTTGAATGGCTTTAAATTTTTTACCATCTGGAATGCCACCACCGATATCATAAATTAATTGTCTTAATGTTGTGCCCATTGGAACTTCAACAAGACCAACGTTATTAACTTTTCCGCCTAAAGCGAACACTTTGGTGCCTTTAGTATCAGCAGTGCCGATTGCAGCGAATTTTTCCCAACCTTCTCTTAAGATTAAAGGTACACAGGAAAGAGTCTCGACGTTATTAACAACCGATGGGCTATCCCACAAACCTTTAACTGCTGGGAATGGAGGACGAGGACGTGGCATACCACGTTTGCCTTCAATACTATTAATTAAAGCTGTTTCTTCACCGCAAACGAATGCGCCAGCGCCTAATCTAATATGGCAGCGGAATGAGAAATCAGAACCTAAGATGTTATCGCCTAATAAACCGATTTCTTCTAATTCCTGAATAGCTTTTGCTAATCTTTTAACAGCAACTGGGTATTCGGCACGAACGTAGAAATAACCGTTTTGAGCGCCAATCGCATAACCGGCGATCATCATACCTTCGATTAAGTTGACTGGGTTACCTTCGATGATGGAACGATCCATGAAAGCACCTGGGTCACCTTCGTCACCATTACAAATCATATATTTTGGTCCTGGAGTTTTTGGAACAAAGGACCATTTTTTACCAGTTGGGAAGCCTGCACCGCCTCTACCGCGTAAACCGGACTTAATCACTTCTTGAATGACTTCGTCTCTTGACATCTTTAAGGCTCTTGCTAAGCCTTTGAAAGCGCCAAAGCCGAGAGCTTCGTCGAGGTTTTCTGGATCGATTTCGCCGTTACCAGCAAGGGCATAATTTCTATTTTGTAAACGATAGAAGTTAATGTCGTCTTGTCTTTGGACGTGCTCTTTAGTTTGAGGATCGACAAAGAGTAAACGAGTGACGACTTCACCGTTTAAAATATCTTTTTCAAAAATTTCTTTAACGTCGGCTGGTTTGACCTTGGTATAAAGAGTATCTTCTGGGAAAATTTTAACAAAAGGACCTTGGGAGCAAAAACCAAAGCAACCAACCAGGTTGGCTGTCACTTTGTCTTGTAAACCATTATCCTTAATTAATTGGAGGAAATTATTCACCACTTCTTGTGAGTCACTTGACAAGCAACCTGTACCACCACAAACAACGATTGCTCGATGTCCTGGTTCCCCGTGGAATTTTTTGTCTAAACACTTACTGCAATGTTCAAAACGCTCTTGTAATTGTTTTTCGTTTTTAATTTTATCCAAATTCATAATTATTGAGCCTCCTTTGCACGATAGTCTTCGACAATTTTCTTCACGTTATCCACTTTAACTTGTGGGTATACTTTACCGTTAATAGAAACGGCTGGAGCGACGGCACAAGCGCCGATGCAACGTAAGTGGTCAAGAGTGAATAAACCATCAGCAGTTGTTTCGCCTGGTTTAATTCCAAGAACTTCACCGAACTTATCGCTCACCAATTGACTGCCTTTAACGTAGCAAGCAGTGCCCAAACAAACACCGACAACATATTTGCCCTTTGGTACCATAGAAAAGAACGAATAGAAAGTGACCACACCATAAATTTCACTGATTGGAATACCAGTTAATTGACTGACCAATTCTTGAACTTCGAGAGGAACATAACCGTATTCCTTTTGAATTTCTTCAAGAATCATCATGGTTGGTGTTGGTTCATCCTTAAACCGTTCAACTATTTCGGTAATTAGTTTTACAGCTTGTGGTTGTAATTTTGCCATAATAGCCTCCTAGATATTACTTTTAGTAATCAAGCGTCTTTAATTATAAGAGCGCGCGTAACAAATAACAACATTAATTGACACAAAAACGCTCTTAAAAATATTGATGTAATTTAATGGTTGAATCTAATTCCCCTTGAAACTATCAATGAGAATTTGTTTCATATCAGCAACTAAAGGCATCCTTGGATTTGCTGGCGAACATTGGTCTTCATAAGCTAAGGCTGCAATTTCATCGATCTTGGCTAACCATTCTTCTTCTTTGATGCCATAAGCAGAGAAATTTGGATCAACGCCAATCTCTTTAAGGAGATTAATGACGGCGGAGGCTAAAATTTCAACGCCTGCTTCTGGGGTGTCGGCTTTTAATCCGAGTAATTGGGCGATTTCTTGATAGCGCTTATCTGCCACATAGTGATTGTATTTTGGCCAGACGCTTAATTTTGTAGGCACTTTACCGTTATAACGAATGACATGTGGTAACAATATCGCACACGCTAAGCCGTGAGTGGCATGGAATTCGCCACCGACTTTGTGGGCTAAGCTATGAGCAATACCTAAGAACGCATTGGCAAATGCCATACCAGCGATTGTGGCGGCATTGTGCATTTTTTCTCTTGCTTCTAAGTCTTGCGCTCCATACTTAACTGCGCGTGGTAAATAGTTGAATACTAATTGAATGGCTTTCAAACATAAGCCATCAGTGAAGTCGTTTGCCATGACGGAAACATAGGCTTCAATGGCATGAGTAAGTGTATCTAACCCAGTCATCGCAGTCGCACCCTTTGGTAAATTCGTAGTGAATTCTGGGTCAACAATTGCGATAGTTGGCGTTAAGGAATAATCTGCAAGCGGATATTTCTTTTTATTTGCTTTATCAGAAATAACAGCGAATGGAGTTACTTCACTACCGGTACCTGAGGTAGTTGGGATACAAATGAGTTTAGATTTTTTACCTAATTCTGGATATTTGAATGCTCTTTTACGAATGTCCATGAATTTTTGCTTTAAGTCTTCAAAGTTGACTTCAGGGTGTTCGTAGAAAAGCCACATGCCCTTGGCAGCGTCCATGACCGAGCCACCTCCCAAAGCGATAATAGTATCAGGTTCAAATGCCTTCATCATATCGGCACCTTTTCTCACAGAAGAAATATCTGGATCTGGTTCGATGCTGCTACAAATTTGGACAATCGGTTTTTCTCTTCTCGCATTGAGTTGTTCTTGAATTTTATTTAAGAAGTCAAGTTCAATCATCATCTTGTCGGTGACGATGAACACCTTGTGCATTTCTTTACAATCTCTTAAATATTGAATTGAGTTTCTTTCAAAATAGATTTTTGCAGGAACTTTAAACCATTGCATATTATTTCTCCTTTTGCCCACTTGCTTAATGTTTAATAAATTGATGGCGCTAACATTACCACCAATTGAGTTATGGCCATAAGAGCCACAACCTAAAGTTAAGGATGGTAAGAATGAGTTATAGACATTACCGATGCCACCAAAGGTAGCAGGAGAATTCCAAATGATTCTAATTGCTTTGACAAGTTTACCGAAATTATCGGCCATAGTTTGGTCTTTACAGTGAATAGCCGCACTATGACCAAGACCGTTAAATGCCACCATTTCAGCAGCAAATTTAAACCCTTCTTCAGTGTTTGCACTTTTTAAGAAGGCTAAAACTGGAGATAATTTTTCACGAGTAAGTGGTTCGTTAGGACCAACTTCATCACAAACGACACCGATAATCGAGGTATCAGCAGGAACTTTAATGCCGGCTTGTTCGGCAATCCATGGGGCGGATTGACCAACGACTACGGAATTAAGAACGGCTTTTTCAACGTCGGTTTCGCCCTTAGTGTAACCAAACATATATTTAGAAAGTTTTGCTTTTTCTTCTTTATTAAGGAAATAAACTTTGAATCTTTCAAAAGTGGCAATGGCTTCATCCCAAATTTCTTGATCGATAATTGCCGCTTGTTCAGAAGCGCACACCATCCCATTATCAAAAGCTTTGCTTAAGACGATATCATTGACCGCTTGTTCAATATCACAAGATTTATTCATGTAAGCAGGAACATTACCTGCACCAACACCTAATGCTGGTTTACCACAACTATAAGCAGCTTTAACTAGTGAATTGCCACCAGTCGCTAAGATAGTGGCTACGCCTGGATGATTCATTAGTGTGCTTGTCGCATCAAGGCTAGGATGTTCAATCCATTGGATGCAGTTTTTAGGAGCACCGGCTTCTTCTGCTACTTCCTTCATTAATTGGGCGGCTTGCTTACTGGATTGTTGCGCCGAAGGATGGAAAGCAAAAATAATTGGATTGCGAGTTTTTAAGCAAATGAGCGCTTTGAAAATAACTGTACTAGTTGGGTTAGTAACTGGTGTAATGCCACAAATAACACCAACAGGTTCAGCGATTTGCGTGATACCAGAGATTGAATTTTCACTAATAACGCCGACTGTTTTTAAGTGGCGCATATTGTTTTGCACATATTCACAAGCGAATAAGTTTTTGACGGCTTTGTCTTCAAAAACACCACGTTTAGTTTCTTCAACGGCCGCCCTAGCTAAAGACCCATGATGGTCTAAACCAGCAACACAACATTTGGCGACAATATAATCAATTTTCTCTTGATCATAATTTTCAAATTGTTCAAGAGCTTTTAAGCCATTGGCTACAAGAGTGTTAATTTCTCCTAACACTTCTAAGGCAACTTTCTTTTCTTCGAGCATAAAATGTAATCCTCCTATATTTTGCGATTTATACGATGGGACAAAATTGCGAGAGAAGCGGCGAAATCGACATTTTCGATGACGATATCTTTTGGAACATTTAGATGCATTGGAACATAATTCCAAATGGCCTTAATGCCAAATTCCACTAATTTATCAACAATTTCTTGACTGACAGATTTTGGAGTGGTGAGAATCGCGATGGTAATTTTTCTTTCTTCCACCATGTGCGGTAATTCCATTAAATCATATATCGGTTTATCCGCGATTGTGGTGTTGATCAGTGCAGGATTAACATCAAATCCAGCAACTATTTCTAAACCAAAGTCTATAAATCCTTTAAATGACATAAGGGCGCCACCCAAATGTCCAACACCAA
The DNA here is from genome assembly GCA_964606005.1 of uncultured Staphylococcaceae bacterium. Taxonomy (GTDB): domain Bacteria; phylum Bacillota_I; class Bacilli_A; order RFN20; family CAG-826; genus RUG14515. The sequence goes on along the minus strand of CAZSEU010000018.1, from coordinate 2,106 downwards.
TTAACACCGCTTCATTGACTTTGTTATAGCCAAGAAAGTTTTTTAGTAAATTGATGAGCACCCCGACATCGCGTTGTCTGCCTGGCGAAGCTTTTTTTGGAGAAATAAGCTGTAAATCTTTTCTCACTTGCTCCTCAGAACATAGCATCATTTCCGCAATTTGTTTTGACGAAACCTTATCAATTCCACTATTGCGAAGCGATAGCAAGAAATTAAGATAAACGGGGTATCTTTCTAATTGACGTATTGAGACTTTTTTCTTTTCCATAATATTCGGTATTTTTTTACCAAACTATTTATAACTTATATGCATAATGAAATCAATATTTTTTTACCGAATTGTAACGAAATGTTGAATTTGTCATTTTTGTTTGTGATAAAATACTCGTGAAGGCAAGGTACACATATTATGAAAAAGATTTATAAACCTTTATTTACCTCGTGGAAAATTCGTGATGTGGAAATAAAAAATCGCATCGTCATGACTTCAATGGGCGGTACTTCTATTTTCGGTTGGATGGAGCCGGCGCATTTCGATAAAGAAGCGGCAAACTTTTTATTAGAAAGAGCAAAGAATAACGTTGGTTTAATTCTTCCTGGTATCGCTCCAATTAAAAACCCGATGATGGGTGGTTGGCTATATTCCAACAAGGGAATGTACAAAAAACTAAAGCCTTTTATGGACGAACTTCACCAAACTGGAGCGAAAATGTTTGTACAACTAACCGCCGGCTTTGGTCGGGTGATGGCGATTAACGACATTATGGTTAAATGTTGCAAAAACAAACTTATCGGTGGCTTATTAAAACCGGTCTTTAATATGAATTGGATTAATGCTGCTCCTAGTGTATTACCTAACCGCTGGGACGAAACTGTCATGACGAAAGAAATAAGCGAAAAGCAAATTCTTCAGATGATCGATGGTTTTGCTAAAGTGGCGAAACTATGTCAAGAAGCAGGCGTTGATGGCGTGGAAATCCATGCTGTTCACGAAGGCTACTTGTTAGACCAATTCACTCTCCCCTACTCTAACTTTAGAAAAGATAAATGGGGTGGTAGTTTTGAAAACCGCTATCGTTTCCCAGTAGAAATTGTTAAAGCAATCAAGAAAGAATGCGGTGAAAATTATCCTGTTACTTTAAGATATTCAGTCGTTAGCAAAACCAAAGCTTTCGGTCGAGGCGCGATGCCAAAGGAAGAATTCGTGGAAATTGGTCGCGCGATGGAAGAAAGTGAAAGAGCAGCTAAATATTTACAAGACGCCGGTTATGACATGCTTAACTGCGATAACGGCACTTATGATGCGTGGTATTGGGCTCATCCTCCAGGCTATATGCCAGAAAACTGTAATCTTGAAGACGTTGCGCACATTAAGAAATTTGTTGATATTCCAGTTGTTTGCGCCGGTCGCATGACTCCAGATGTGGCCGCAGAAGCAATCAAAGAAGGTAAAATTGATGCGATGGGCGTTGCCCGTCAATTTCTTGTTGACCCACAGTGGATTACCAAACTAATGGAAGATCGTGAAGAAGAAATTATGCCCTGCATTCACTGTCACAATGCTTGTTTCAATATGGCACACTATAAAGGGGTCGCTAATGACCAACCTTTACACGATGCTTTGCATATGGCACGTTGTGCACTTAACCCAATGACCATGCAAACGAAAAAATATAAAATTGTTCCCGCAAAGAAAATAAAGAAAATAGCCATTATTGGCGGTGGAATTGGTGGCATGGAAACGGCCATTGTGTTGGCAAAAAGAGGACATAACGTTTCTTTATTTGAAAAAACTGACCAATTAGGTGGTGTGTTCGTATCCGCTGCCACTCCTGACTTTAAAGAAGCTGACCGCATGCTCTTAGATTGGTATCGCCGTGAAATAAAGAAATATGAAAATATTAAAGTATTTATGAATACTCCTATTGACTGTTCTAAGTGCCTGACTAAGCAAGGCCAATTTGACGAACTAGTGGTCGCTACTGGCTCTAAGGCAAGAAGTTTAAACATTCAAGGCATTCAAAACGCAATTGATGCTTTAGATTATTTACAAGATAGAGATGGTGAATATGGTGCTAATCCTATCGTTATCGGTGGCGGTTTAAC
>CAZSEU010000017.1:0-21842 GCA_964606005.1 uncultured Staphylococcaceae bacterium | reverse complement strand
GTCGCATATAAACCATGAGAGTTGGCAATAACGACATCATCGCCCTTAACTTCTAAGTCGTCTATAGTGGCGGCAGTAGTACCCGCGAGTTTAACAATAATGTTTTTAATGACAGCGCGAGTGCTGGAGATAGTAATCTTTGTACCTAATGTTCTATCGGCGGCATTATTATAGCCATTATAGAGGCGGATGTTTCCAGCGGCATTTAAACCAGCATAGATGCCAGTTGGTTTATCAGAAATGACAGTGAATAATAATGGATCTAGGCCAACAGTTTGAGCATTGTTTCCATCAACCATGTTGGTGGTTGCACCGGAGTAGACCATTGTGTCATCTGCGATGACTGATTCAGTGTCTGAAGTGAGAACATAAACAACAGTGTTACCTTTAACAAAGGCTTCATAAGCGCCACCTGTTTTTGGTTCAATTGTTTCTGCGCCAACTAAGACGGAGTCAACTTTATAACCACTTGCTGGGGTTGGAGTAAAAGTGATTTTACTACCATTAAGACCAGTTACTGGAGCTCCAGCATCTAGAGTGGCGTTTTTAATTGAATAAGTAACTGTGGATGTTCCACGAACAACGGCTTTAATTTCCGCTTTGGATGTACCCTTAGAAGAAATTTGATGTGTACCATTATAGTTATTAAGGTAACCTTGTAAGGTAACTAAGTCGTTTTGATATGGGATTCTTTCAGGGGTGTGATCTACTGTGTAGACAAATAATGAGGTTGAATCATTTAAAGAGTCTTTCAAGTAGAGACCAGAAGCATATGCACCTTTATCTGTTGGAGCATTGCTCACATAGCCTTTGACATATACTGGTTCGACAGAATAGTCTCCTGAATTAGGAGCTTCTTCAGCAGCCAACAACAAGGCCCTGGCAATTGTTAATGGTTTATTTTCAGAACCATAAGTGCCACCTTCAACGGTGACGGTAACCACACATTGTGCGCTCACAGACGGATTGCTCACAGATGTGACGGTGATGGTAGCTGTGCCCACTTTAACGGCGGTCACTCTACCTAATTGTGATACTGTAGCGACTGAGTTGTCGGAAGAGCTCCAAGTAACGTTTGTATTAGAAGCATTGCCTGGAACCACGGTTCTTGTTAAATTTTCACTCTTTGTCTCTTCTAATGAGAGAGTATTTTTATTAAGAGTGATGCCAGTCACGGCAATAACATTGTTGCTACTTGCACTAGATGGGCTTGAACTGGAACCAGGATCGGAAGAAACAGACGATGCTGGTTCTTGAGAACTTGTGGACCCTGGATTGCTACTTGGATTAGAAGTGCTTGGTTGTCCAAAATTACAAGCGGATAGTGAAAGTGCTAAAGCTGATAATAAGATAAAAAGTTTCTTATTTTTCATTATTTTTCTCCTTTTTAGCTTTCGCTCTTTAATTATAATTAACAAATTTATATTTGTAATCACCTTTTTTGCTAAAAAAATGCATCAAATTTTTAGCGAATAAACATAGTAGTATAAATCATCTATTGAGGAAATGTTGGTAAAATTCCGAGTTGAAGAAAGTAACGTTTTTTTCTTGTTCTACCGAGGCCTCAATTCCTTCGGTTGTGTAATAGTTTTTACTTCTCCCCTTGCCCGACATTTGACAGTCATTAACACCATCAATTGTTAAAGTCACATCGCCGTTAATCGCATTCCAATATACTTGTTCAGTACGATTTTTTATACGTTTAACGGTTGATTTGTTTGGATGGTCCTGTTGGCCGCTACCACTACCTAATGCCACTTGATTAGGAACAGCAATTTGATCAATCATAGCGCTAGAAGTGAACACCACTTCTGGGCTGACCCAGTCAAGAAAGTTGCTTCCTAAAGATGAAGATGAGGCGTGATGGTTAGCCTTCAATATGGTGCGATGTTGCTCTTTGAAGAGATTTGGGTGGTTGTTAACGATGCTCAGTTCTGCGAAAGAAGATTCAATATCGCCGCACAAGACTATGCGCCAATATTTATATTGTATATAGCAAGATACCGAGGTCGTGTTAGGGTTATCAGTTGGGATTTTACTATTAGGAAAGCTTTCATTTTCTGATAAGTAATTATCATTATTGAGCCACTTTAAGAATAGGTCGTCCTCTTGACTGATGTTGATGGTTTTTAGGTTTGCTAGCGCAGAGGTAATCGGGTAATAAGTTGTCCCGTTTTGTATATTATCGGTGCGCCAATTGATGTAACTATCGACATAGGTATGGTTTTCGATTTTCCCTTCATCATTAGTTTGAAATGAATAGCCATAATCTACGATAGTCTCAATCGAGAAACCGCTTAAAGCCCCATTAATAATTCCGCCAATATGATCGCCATGAGGATGAGTGACAATGAGTAAGTCGATTGTTCGATCGCTTACTTTTTCGAGTAAAACTTCGTTTACATGGCTGGCATCATTACTTGTACCGCTGTCGATTAAAATATCATAATCGCGATACTGGATAAGGGTTGATTCGCCGTACTGCTCGCTCATTTCAATGGAAGTGAGGGTTAAATCATCTCCTGGTGTAAATATTTCATTTTCACTACTTCCACAACTAGAAATGACTAAGCATAGAGTAAAGAAAATTGTTTGCGGTATTTTTTGACTATTCATATTAAAGAGGTAAAAGAATTATTTTGGATTCCTTAGGCAACAACAATAATCGAATCTGCTCCAAAAACAGGGATGATTTGGAGTTGACCGTCATAAATACTTAAGATACCTCTTAAATTGACTTTTGTTTGGTTGGTAACAAAACCAGGAACTGCTGGTTGTTCTCCTGCTGCTGCTTTTCCACCAACTAAGTCTTTTATATTTTGCATGAAGGTTGGGCCAATATGGTAGTTACATGCAACATTAACTTCATTACCATCGTGCATGAAAAGGATATTTGCGTGTCCAGAAACCTTATCAACATTGCCTGATTTATATGTACAATCATCTAATGTTACCAAGGTGGAAGCATACACTGCAGAAGTAGTATTCCATGCAATATCGTCACCATCTATTGTCACTGGACTGGCGATATTATATGCTTCACCATTAATCGTTTCCATAAATGAAGGAGCAATTTCCATCAAGCCAGAATAAAGTGAAATCGTCCCAACTACGAATATACAATCGCCAATATCGTAATCACCTTCACCCCAAAGGTTGCTTAATTTACCAGCATAAAGCTGCATTGAATAAGCGCCATCAGAAAGGAATACGCCAGCATAAACGTGATCTGGTTGTTCGAATGTCGCCGTAATATAGCCGCGTGTACCGATAATAATTGTATTATCATTTTCATCTTTGCCTGCTAAGCCATCGAGTTTAAAGTTATTGTTGACATAGGTTTCATTGATGGCCTGTAATGTCATTTCCGTAACAACAGTTACATCAACATTGAATTTCCAATTTAATTCGACTTTGCCAAAGGTCTTGCCATTTTCGACATATGAGACTGTACATTTAATTGAAGCTTTAAATGCATTTTCACCATAAACTGGGGACATTTTAAGTCTCGAATCATCGGAAGTGTAAGAACCCACAACCCATTTTTCAGCAGGTGAATACTCCCAATCAAGAGTCATTTCTTTTTCTTGGAAGGTGAATTGTTTTAAGGCTAAAACGGAGTTGTAATTATCGAGTTGACGTTCGATAGTTTCGGAAGGGAAAATTTCTTTTCCAGTGTTGGAATTGAGTAGAAGCGAAACTGAATCGGCTGCACGAGCAGCAAATTCGTTATAAGCTTTGGTGTCAACGGTGTTACAACCCACTAATGACATAGCCATTAAAGCGGGAATAAAAAGTGAAAAAAGTTTGTTTTTCATTGTGCTTAGTCCTTTCTTTAAGAAACTTTATATAAATAATTGCGAATTGGGTAATTGTTTGGCAGTAAGATTTGGAACTTTCCAAAATACAAAGCCAAATAACCAGTCACATGCCATTTAGTGCCAACTGGTGAATTTGCACTAGTCAAATCTGTAGCGACACTAGTACCAAATGTTGCTGGTTCAATAAATGGATATAATGAATTATCAATTCTTAAATTAGTCAAAATTGATGCATTATCTTTGCCGTTAATAGTCGCATAAACGGTATAAGATTTATCGTTTTCGTTACCTTTATACCAATAACCACTACCGCCTTGGCCACCTTCTTCATCATAATCGGAAGAATTAACAGAACGAATGGTCACCTCGGTATCAATAAATTGATAATGATATGGAGCCAAATCGTCATACATGATATCTGGAGTTTCTTGGTCATCGTAAGCAGTAACGCTTGATGGTTCAATACGAATTGAAGAAGAATCTCTATTCAAATCGGTGAACTCCACTTTTCCGTTTTGTTCATAAATATCAGACCATTTCAATTCTTCAGCGTAAGTTTCAAAGTTATTAGTACTAATGGCTTTAAAACCTTTTTTACCAGTTGTGGAATACTTTAAGTCGCTTAATTGCACATTGCCGTTATAAACAGTCGCGCGACAGTAGAAGCGAACGATTAAACCAACACCAGTACCATCTAAATCATCATATCTTGCCGAAGCGTTTTGCAAGATGGATGCCACAGATGAATTAAAGCCGGCATAGCAATATAAGCCTGCTAGGCGGTCATCACCAGCTTCAACTTGTTCTTTATCAAGCAATACATCTCTAAGGAACATATTGTCGCCTTGAATGCCAACAACTAAAGCAGTGACACAAAGGACAACACCAGAAGATCCACTTTCGGAAATGCCAATTTCATCGAAGAAATTAACAATTTTCCATAAAGAGTATTCGTATGTTTTTTCTTCATAATCGTAACCAGGGTCACTTTCACCGAAAACGCGATATTTGAATTCGCTATTTTTTGTTTCTGCTTGTTCAAAATATTGACGGTAATTACAAACTGGGTCATCAACAAATAGTTGATTGCGTGAGAAAGCTTGTTCGACTAGTTCAAGGTTTAGTAATCTCCAATCAGAAGTTGGCATTAAACGATACCAAATAAATGCTAACCAACGGTTTCCAGAAGAATCTTTGGTTTCAAAATTACCGTTAGCTGGGTTATTGATTAAAGCGATATTATACACTTTGTTACTAACTGTTGAAGCCGCGTCAGCACTCGCTTGCGCTTCTTCTAATTGTTTTTTAGTAAATAAGGAAGCCTTTTTACCCCAAGGTTCGACTTTGGCGGTACTTTCTGGAGTATTAATACCCAAGAAACGTGTTTTAATCGACACAAAATTGCCATAACTATCAACATAATCATCTTGCGCAAAGTTAGCGGTATCGCCATCAGTGACACTCTTTAAAGAAACATAACCAATATGGTCGACATCGTCTTCATTTGGTCCAGCAAAACGTTTATCAGCTAATTGATCGGCTTGAGCAAACTTAAATGAATCCGTAATCGGAGTAGGTAAAAGAGCATCCACATCACGGAAGGATGAATTTGTGGAACTATTTGAGGTAGTTGGTCCACCACAAGCGACCAAAATCATCGCTAATAGTGGAAGAAAAAGTAGTTTCTTATTCATTAGTTTTCCCTCACATAATCTGATAAGACACTATACATTTCACTAATGGCATTATCGATAGTTCTTTGACCGGTGAAAATCCAAGGAGTGATAGAAGCAACTGCTTCACGCACATTGGCACTACCGGCAAATGGCGGATCAACGAATTTAATCCAGTTTTCTGTATCATTGATGTAATAATCTAAGTTAATTTCTGCGGTTTCTGCTCTAATGACGTCGGTATCACTAAGTGAATTACGAGCTTCTTCAAGCCAGGTGGCATAATCCGTGCCATCGAAATCATCGTGGTAATTAGCCCACATTCCTGCGACGTTACCTTCGCCTGCTTGTTCAGCATAAGCACAAGTTGGATAATAGCCGGTTTGCGAACAGAAATAACCATTAGCGTATTTGCTTAAAAATTTAATTAATTGCCAAGCAGCCACGCGTTGTTCGCGGGAGCCTGTATCTAATAAGGCTAAATTAGCGCCTTGAGAAATGACGTACTTTTTATCAGCGTGAGTATAAGGAACTGGCGCGGCTCCAATACGGAACTTATTGCCGGCAGTCGTATCATTAGCGACACCCGCACTACTGCCAAGAGTCATGACAGTTTTGCTTGCTTTGAATGGGTTAGAGCCATATTTTGCTTCACCCCAGTCGGCCGGAATGCCAAACACTTTTTCATCATATAAATTTTTAAGTGTAGTTAATCCCGTGCGTGTTTCAGCGGAATCAAAAGATAAGTAACCTCTTTTGGTCACCTTATCAAACATCGTATAAACTCCACCATTTTGTCTCACTGTTGTAATGAACAGGTTGGCTTGTGAGTCATAGGAGAAAGGTTTAAATCTACGTGTTAAATCTGGGCTATCCGGAGATTGAACTTCGGATAAGTCTAAAACGATTTTGCTACCAGCTTTTTGTACTGTTGTGCCATCGTCATAAAGAACTTTTCCATATAAATCTAGCGTGTCAAAATACTCTAATATATTTAAACCAACAGTTTCGAGTTCGTCATAAGTGCGAGGGACAAATATATTATCTTTGAGTTGTTCGTTACTCGCAGCATAAGAGAAGAAGTTTTTGTTATAAACTAGAACCTCAGTAGATTTATTAAACGGAATACCCAATGTATAAGGTGTGCCATCATTATTAAACTCAATACTTTGGTTTTCAACGATATAATCATCATAAAAATCTGATAATTCAAACCTTTCACTAGCTGGTTCAAAAGTTGGATTATGGACATCGTTTTCTAAATAATAATCAAGACGGACGATGATATTACTTTTCACATAAGAAGCAAAGTGATCAGGATAACCAACGACGACATGTGGATATTTTCCACTAGTGGATGCTAAAGTGACCGCTTTAAGCGTATCTTCGTAATTTGATTTACTTTCATATTCAACTTTGACCTTGGTTAAGCGTTCAAATTCGTCTAACAAATCACCTAGAACGTCATTGATGGCACTACCAAAACCAGCCCACATTTTAATGGTTGTGCCTTCGACATTGGCGTTAAAGTCTAAGTCATAAGCATAACTATTGCGTGAACTACCACAACCAGCTAAAACAGCGGTTGATAAGGCCATAAGCGGAATAAGTAAGTGTTTCTTGTTTCTGTTCATAATAGTCCTTCCATTTCTTAGTTGGTCGGTTTGAAATAATCAGATAATGAGTTGTAAATAGCATTAAGTACTTCTTCAACAGTACGATATGGTTCTCCGACCATCAATAAGCCCGGAATGGTGTCAACCGAATCGCGAATATCGGCAGAGCCACGGAAACCAGGATCGACAAATTTTGTCCAACCAGCAGCAGCACCAGCATAAGTTTCATTATTTAAAGTTGCACATTCAAGTTGCAATATTTCGGTATTAGATTGCATATCACTTTCAAGATAAATTTGATAATCTTCGCTGTTATAAGAAAATAAGCCAGTTGGGAAATAACCAGTTTGCGAAGTGAAATAACCATTTTTCTGTTGTGACAAGAAAATCATCAATTTCCAAGCTGCCACTCTTTGTGCAGGTGTGCCTTTATTAAACAGACCTAAAGAAGTGCCTTGAGAAATTACATATTTTTGATTGATATCTTTGACTGGAATTGGCGCGGCTTTAACTGGAATAGCGGCACTTGTAATATTGCTTAAGCCACCAGTAGAACTAATGTTCATCACAGATTTATAAGCTTTGAATGGGCTGGAAGAATATAGTTCGTTCCAAACACTAGGAATGCCCAATACTTTAGAATCGAATAAATCTTTAAGCATGGTCATCGCTTCAATAGTTTTTGCTTTGTTAGCATCATCGTTAAATGTTACATAACCATGGCCAACACGATTGACATCAGTTTCAGTAAATTGAGCGCCGTATTGACGAACCAAGGTAATGAACATATTAGCGGTACTGTCGTAAGAGAAAGGGCGGAAGCTAGCTTCATCAACGCCGGTTAAGTTCATGATGATGGAAGCTTGATCGGCTAAAGCATCAGCCGTAGTTGTATACCATTGGTTGTTGCTGCCAAGAATTTTTCCATCAGTAGTGGCAGTTTTGAAACCAGGTTTTAATAAGTTGATAATTTCCACGCCAACATTTTTAACGTCGGTCCAAGTGACTGGAACGAAGATCTTGTTTTTCAAATCTTCACGAGCAGCAGCCCATTGAAAGAAAGTGGCATTATAAACTAACACTTCGGTAGATTTATTAAATGGAACACCTAAGACATAAGGAGTGCCATCCTCTTTATACTCAAGAGTTTCATTTTCTTTAGTGTAGTCGCTATAGAAATCGTTATAGTCCATGAGTTTAATGCCATCGGCACCATAAACGACACTATTTTGCGTGTAAGCACCTTCGGCTTCACCGCGTTTTGAATCATTTTCGAGCAAGCCATCAAGTCTTAACAAGATGTTGCTCTTAATATAAGAAGCAAAGTGATCAGGATAACCATTAGCGATATGTGGAAAAGTTCCTGAGGTAGATGCTAAGTTAATCGCTTTTAATAAATTTGGATAGCCGCCTTTGCTTTCGTAATCGACGTTAATACCGGTTTTTTGTTCGAATTCTTCTAACAACTCTTCCATGACAGTGTTAATTTGCGAACCGAAACCAGTCCACATTGAAATAGTTGTGCCACGGGTGTCGATATTGACATCTAAATCATATGTATCAGCATCACCCGGAATATAAACTGGACCCATTCCCGTGCAACCAACCAGCAATGCGGACACAAGTCCACACGCCATGGTAACTAGGAACTTGTTGGATAGTTTTTTTGTTTGTTTCATAAAGGTAATCCTTTCTAAAAAAATTTGTATAAATTAACCCTTAATGCCACTTCTAGAAATGCCGCGCATAATATATTTTCTAAACATTAAGAAAAATACAAATAGCGGAACGGTGGCAAATAACGAACCAGTAATACGTGCTGGTGTATCGTTAGTAAATTCGCTGGTGAACTGACTCATTAAGCCGTTAGATACTAACAGCATGCTGTGATCAATTCCCATGCTTTGCAACACTGGGTTTTTACCAGAAGCAATCAAGGTTGGCCAGATATAAGCATTCCACGCACCCATGAGTGACAAAATCAAAATGGTGACGATTGTCGGCATGGCAATTGGAATCATGCATTTCCATAAATAAGCGAAGTGTCCATAGCCATCGACTTTGGCGGCTAAGAATAGCTCATTAGGAATTTGTTGGAAAGTTTGCCGTAAATAGAAAATGTAGAAGACACTAACACCATGGACGAAAATGAGCGCGGCAAACGTATTCGACCAACCGAATTGTACGGTTGTTTGATAGTTTGTCATCATCATCATTTCTCCTGGAATCATCATCGTGCCGAGCAAAATGGTAAATAAGAGATCTTTTCCTTTAAATTCCACACGTGCAAAGGCAAAGGCTGCTAAAACCGAGGTAACCACGGTAAAGGCAGTCGAAACAACCGCGACGATAATGGTGTTTAGGTAGAAAATCCCAAAGTTAAATGAGCCTTGAAAAACTTTGCTGAATTGTTCAAATGAGAAGTTGGTGTTATTTAAATAGAAAACTAATTTCCCAGATAATTCTTCTCTTTCAAAAGCAGCAGTGCTCTTAAAAGAGGTAATAATCATGTACCAAAAAGGAAACAAGATAAATAAGCCAACAAGTGTGAGAAATGCGTAGAGTAGGGTTTGAGTAATGATGCGTCTTGCTTTGTAAATTTTTAATTGCTTTTCACTAGCGAAATAAATTTCGTGAACTGCTTCTTGCGCCATAGCATGTCCTCCCTTCTCTAGTAATAAACTCTATTTTTACTCACAGCAAATTGAGCCAAGGTTATTAATAATACTATACCTAATAAAATAACGCAACCTGCAGCACCTCTACCGGCCGCAGAATCGGCATTAGAGTCGATATATTTAACAATATAACCAACGACCGTAATCCAAACTTGCTTGTCCGAGCCACCGAAATCTTTGGCGCCCTTACCAAACAAAGAAATGATTTGTGAGTAAGATTTACATGCCCCAATAAATGAGGTAATAGTGATGTAAAGAATTTGCGGTGACAAAAGTGGCACCGTAATTTTTCTAAAGATGGTGATTTTATCGCTGCCATCGATTCTTGCAGCATCGTAATATTGACGGTCAATAGCGGATAAGCCAGACATAAAGACTAAAATCTTAAAAGCTAGGCCGTTCCACACCGAATAAATAACGATGACGACAAACATATTCCACTTGTTGGCATAAATGGTTAACCATTGTTGTGGAGAAACGCCAAACGTCGATAGAAAGACGTTGATAAAGCTACCAGCGGAAGAAGAAAACATCGCGTTAAAAACCATGCCTAAGGCAATAGTGTTTGTCACGTATGGCAGGAAGAAAATTGTTTGATAAAAACCCTGTAAAGGTTTAATTGAGTGGAGACACACCGCTAATAAGAGGCCAATCACAATGGTTAATGGTACGGAAATAACGACGATTAAACCAGTGTTCATCAGCGCTCTTTGGAAGACAGGGTCTGCCAGCACTTTGATATAGTTTTGAATACCCCAAGATACTTCAACCCCACTTCTAATATTTTGTAAAGCGGCGAAATAGTTGGTAATAACGAATGAACTGCCGGAGTTACCAACCCAATAGAAGTTGTTAACAAACGACATAATGAAAGTGTTGATGATAGGGTAGATCATGAACAGGATGAGAAAAATCAAAGCTGGAATTAATGCAATCCAACCTTTGGCCCATTCAGGTAAGATGAAATCACGGACTTTAGGTCTTAGTTCTTTGCGCACCGAAATGCCGAGTGCTTCAAGTCTAGCATCCCAATCGACCGCGTTAGGATCTGGATTCATGTTACCGCTATTGTTGTTTAATACATTTGTCATAAACTACACGCGGATTAAACAATCCGTTCCCCTGTTTCTTCGAAAACATAGAAACGTTTTGGCTTGAAATTAACGATTTCTTTGCCTTCAACATCAACCCAGTTTTCTGATGAAATGATAATTTTTAAACTTGTTTTTTCTTGGCCATGAATTCTGCCGATGACAGAGACATCGCGTCCAACTCTTTGAACAAAATTCATAAAGACAGGAATGTTATTCAGGTGAGTGTGTGTTGGATTGGCCCCTTTAAACTCTTTATTAATATCAAGAGTAAAGGCTTCTGGACGCACAGCAATAAACACTTTACGATTGTGTTTAATTACTTTTTCTTCATATTGAATGGTTTCGAGTTCGGGATTTTCTAGAACTTGTAACTCTTCAGCAGTTTTATTGGCTTTTCTTTCTGGATGGAGATCTAAATCATGATAGTACTCTTCCAAGGTGAGGTTTGTATTTTTAACCACGGTTTTTTCTTTAGTGATTGTGCCCTCGTATACTTTTTCATAATTTGGATTAACATCGAATAATTCGCCATTTAAATAAAGTTGACCATCTTTAATTTCGCCATCGAAAATATTAATCGCTGGGGAACCTAAGAATTTGGCGACAAACAAGTTGACAGGTTCGTCATAAACCGCTTGTGGAGCATCGATTTGTTGAATAATGCCGTTGTTCATAACAACGATAATATCAGAAATGGACATGGCTTCTTCTTGGTCGTGAGTGACGAAAATTGTCGTAATGCCTGTGTCTTTTTGAATTCTTCTAATTTCTTCACGAGTTTGTAATCTTAATCTCGCGTCTAAGTTTGATAATGGTTCATCAAGCAATAATACACGAGGAGTTTTGGCTAATGCGCGGGCAATGGCGACACGTTGTTGTTGGCCACCGGAAAGTTCTTTTGGTTTTCTTTCTAAATAGCCTTCAATATCGACTAATTTTGCCATCTTCAAGGCAATCGCATCTTTTTCAGTTTTGCTTAAGCATTTTTTGGTCACCTCTTGATATTTTTCAGGATCTTTGACCTTCAATTCATCAAGAGCGGCTTTAGCCTCCTGATAAGCTTTTTCCGCTTCGGCTAATTCTTTTTGCATGTCAGCAAGAGCTTTTTCTTCTTCTTTGACATCCAAGTCTTTTTTGCGGCCAAGCGTAATGTTTTTTTCTATCTTACGAATTTTAGATTTTGCTTCTGCGATGCGCGTTTGATGATTATCAAGTGGTCCAGGAAAGCGCACGTTATCAAGTGGGAAAGTAATGTTTTGCTTTACAGAAAAATGTGGGTATAAAGCGTAGTTTTGAAAAACGAGACCGATGCCACGATTTTCTGGTGGAATGGAGGTGACATCTTCATCTCCAAACCAGATTTTGCCGTCATTAGGTTTATGTAAACCGGCAATCATATAAAGGGTTGTGGATTTTCCACAGCCGGAAGGACCGAGTAAACCGACTAACTTACCGTCGGGGACGACAAAAGACATATCGTTGACGGCGGTGACTTTTCCTTTCTTACCGATAAAAATTTTAGTAAGATGTTCAATTCTTACCTCCATATAGTAATTCCTCCTATGAATGTATGTGAGAAGTTCAATATTATTTTATCAAGAAATCAATATTATAGGAAGTTAAATGCACTTTTTATAGAAAATATATTTTTCAAAAAATTTTGAAAAAAATACCACAAAGCCACAACAAAATTGTGGGTTAGTAATTAATAACTAGGCGCCATTTATCCGTTGGAATCGTGTTTCACAGTGGCAACAAAATCGTCAAATTCTTTTTGTGCTTTTATTTCGCTTTCAGCATCTTTAAACCAAGTAGAAGAACGCGCATCTATTACTAATGTGCCCGCAAAATAGTCATGAAAAGCTAAATGGTTTTTGCTAAAGACCACCATGACAAATGAAGCTAGGACAAAAAGCGAAATTATGATGAAAGGGTATAGAGAAAGTCCCATTATAAGGATGATAGCGATTGTTAAAAATGTCGGAAACAAAGTTCTCGGTATTAGTTGTAAGCGATTGTATTGATATCCTAACTTATTTACCAAACATGTCTTCGTGATTATTTTGCCGATGGATTGTCCGTTTTTAAAACATAGAGGAATGATTAAATAAAACACCATAAAGGCAATAAATATCGCAATGGCTAATGGCAAAGTTGTCCCGAAAAATGCAAAATTATCATAGTCGCTTTTTAATGCGGGTAAAGAGGTTAAATCGGCAAGGGCATAAAAGTAGATATATCGATACTCTTGGGCCAGAGGTTTGTTTTCTATTTCGTTATCGGCCACATAAAAATAATCTATTAATTGTTTGGTTTCGACACTTGTTAAGTTTTCAGTTCCATTATTTGAAGCTGTGGGCAATGCGAAGACGTCGTATTGCGAAACATTTGCTTCGTCTAATTGATAAGTGAAAAGTTGTTTACCAAGGGTACGAATTAAAGTTGGACGAGCACTTAATTCGCTTGTTCCATAACGGTTGAGCGCATCGTCTTGTCCATAGATAAAAACATTGAACCAATAAATATCATATGTAGTGTTTTTCTTATCACCATAATACTCATGATAAAAGTTATAAAAGAGCGTTTCATATTGCTCATAATCCGTATACTCGTGTGGTTTAAGCTGTTCATCTTCAAGTTTCATCAACCCAGAATCAACGATTTCTTGATAGTAATGATCTTTATATTGTTTAATTGCAGGAATTTGATAAGCGATATTGCTTAATCCCAAAAAGACACCTGCTCCAATAAAGATAGTGATGATTAAATCAATAATTGCACCAAAAGTACGCGCAAATAAAGCGGCAGGAACAATATTTTTAATCATTAGTTTTTTATTTGCCATTCGTGGTTTGGCTCCGCTCTTTTATTGCTTTTAAAACTTCTTCATATTGCTCAGCATCCTCATAAATTTTTATAGGTAACTTCGCGTCGATAACCACCGTACCCGCCATCCAGTCATGAAGCGCTTTTCTTCTGGTGTTGAAAACCAAAATACCAACCGAAAGCATTAATAGTAATAACGGGAGTAAAAATTGAAAATATATACTGTTGATAACTGCGACATAAATTAGCGTACCAAAAAGCGGAAAATTCCTTAAAGCAATGCGCCATTTTTTCGCTTTGTAACCATCATCATTTACTATTGTTAGTTTAAATATATGTTTACCAATGGTGCGATAGTTTTTAGAAGTTAAAGGCAAAAGTAAATAAAAAATAGCAAAACTCGGTATTCCAGCACATAGCATTAATATCGAATTAACAAAATTTACATAGTTGGTCGCTTGAATTATACTTGGCTGATTATAAAACAAAACGATGGCATCTTGATATATTTCTTTTAAGTAAAGTAATAAGTTGACGTCTCTTTTAATACGTACAATTGGTCCAGCATCGCTATCGGCTGTTTCAATATAATAATCATCAACAACCCCCACTTTAGTGGTGTCAATATTTTCTCCAGTTTCTTGATAAACAAAGTAACTATTTTCTTCGCCAATTTTTAAGATTTCAGTATTAAAAAACGCGACCGTATAATAATCTTTTTTTGCATACTCTACTCCATCAACTTCAATCCTATCTTGATAATGAAGGGATGGTTCTAAGTTGGCGGAGATATTTTCGCCCGTTAAATAAGATAAATAAAAATAAGATAAACGATTAATAATAAGCGCGTTATCTTCTTCAAACGATAATAAATCATTATCGCTAAGAGCAACGTATTGATTCGCATCGTCTTTTTTAGCGAGTTGAGCATAGTGAATATGATCATCCACTAAAGCGGTAGAATTAGCGTAGGGTTGACCTTCTTGAGAAGCGATAAAGCCGCCGATAGAAAACAAAATCAAATATACAAAAATAAAAATTGCTATGTCTAAAGTTGCAGCTGCAATCCGCGGCAATAGACCAGGAATTTCGTAATTATCAATTGGATGAATCGTTCTTTCCATCGTTTATCAATATACCACATCCTGGGGTATATAAAAATCCCCCACTTTCGTGAGGGATTAATGTAACTAATAAATTAGTTTAATTATTTGATAATTTCGCTAACAGTACCTGCACCAACGGTTCTACCACCTTCACGGATGGAGAATTTTGTACCTAATTCCATAGCGATTGGGTGAATGAGTTCGACGTTGAGTTCGACGTTATCACCAGGCATAACCATGTCGACACCGGCTGGAAGAGTAATGATGCCAGTGACGTCAGTGGTACGGAAATAGAATTGTGGACGGTAGTTGCTTAAGAAAGCTGTATGACGGCCACCTTCTTCTTTTGATAAAACGTAGACTTGACCTTTGAACTTGGAGTGTGGAGTAACACTTCCTGGTTTGGCTAAGACTTGACCGCGTTGGATTTGGTCACGGTTGATACCTCTTAAAAGGACACCAACGTTGTCACCAGCTTCGGCATAGTCAAGAAGCTTACGGAAGGATTCAAGACCAGTAATAACAGATGTTTGAGTTGGAGAAATACCAACGATTTCAACTGGAGCACCTAACTTGGCTGTACCACGTTCGACACGACCAGTGACGACGGTACCACGACCAGAAATGGTCATGACGTCTTCGATGGCGAGTAAGAATGGTTTGTCATTCTCACGAGCTGGAGCTGGGACATAAGCGTCAACAGCAGCCATTAATTCTTCAATGTTCTTTTCTTGTTCTGGTTTGCCATCTAAAGCTAGTCTAGCAGAACCACGAATGACTGGGACATCATCGCCTGGGAAACCGTAAGTATTTAATAAGTCGCGGACGTCCATTTCGACTAAGTCTAATAATTCTGGATCATCAACTAAGTCAACTTTGTTAATGAACACGACGATATATTTAATACCGACTTGACGAGCAAGTAAGATGTGTTCACGAGTTTGTGGCATAACACCATCAGTACCAGCGACAACAAGAATTGCACCGTCCATTTGCGCTGCACCAGTAATCATGTTTTTGATGTAGTCAGCGTGTCCAGGACAGTCAACGTGAGCATAGTGCCTTGTTGCGGTTTGATATTCGATGTGGGAGGTGTTAATTGTAATACCACGAGCTTTTTCTTCTGGAGCGGAGTCGATGGTGTCGTAACTAGTTGCGACTGCGCCACCATGTTTGGATAAGACAGATGTGATTGCAGCAGTTAATGTGGTTTTGCCGTGATCAACGTGACCGATGGTACCGACATTGACGTGTTGCTTACTTCTATCAAAATGTTGTTTTGCCATAAAATAGAAATCTCCTTTCT
Organism: uncultured Staphylococcaceae bacterium; assembly: GCA_964606005.1. GTDB lineage: Bacteria > Bacillota_I > Bacilli_A > RFN20 > CAG-826 > RUG14515. Next base: position 5,722 of record CAZSEU010000017.1, on the reverse strand, counting down.
TCGTTAATAACAGGTTTGTAACGAACTAATAATATAGCATTACCATTGTTTGTGCAATATCATTTGATATTACACGATTTTTTAGCGGGCGATAAATCCCGCTTTTTTCAGAATTTCATCTTGAACGTATTTTGGTGTTTCACCGTAGTGATCAAACTGCATCACATAGTTTCCGCGACCTTGCGTCATACTTCTTAAGTCGGTGACGTAACCAAACATCTCGCTCAATGGCACTTCCGCTTCGATAATCTTAGCGTTAGCTCTTTGACTTTCACCAGTCATTTGCCCTCTGCGCCTTGAGATGTCACCAATGACATCACCGTAATATTGTTCTGGCACAGTCACTTCAATCTTCATGATTGGTTCTAAGATGACTGGTTGACATTTTTTAGCTGCTTCTTTTAACGCCATACTGGCAGCAATTTTATAGGCGGACTCACTGCTATCGACATCGTGATAACTTCCGTCAAACAGTGTTGCTTTGATATCAACAACTGGATAGCCTGCAAGCATGCCACGATTAAGGGCATCTTTTAAGCCTTCATTAGTTGGCTTGATATATTCTTTTGGTACGGTACCACCGACGACGGCATCTACAAACTCAAAACCTTTTCCAGGGTTTGGTTCAAAGCGAATCCAGACGTGACCATATTGACCACGACCACCACTTTGTCTAATGTATTTGCCTTCACATTCGGCATTTAGTTTAATCGTTTCACGATATTCAACTTGTGGCGCACCAACATTGACTTGAACACCAAATTCTCTTTTCATTCTATCAACTAAGATGTCTAAGTGTAATTCACCGACACCAGCGATAATTGTTTGACCAGTTTCTGGATTAGTTCTAACTTTAAAAGTTGGATCTTCTTCAGCGAGTTTTTGTAGAGCAATACTCATTTTGTCTTGGTCAGCTTTGGTTTTAGGTTCGACTGCTTGTTCGATGACTGGTTCTGGGAATTCCATTTTCTCTAAGACGGTGATGTTTTTCTCATCGCATAGAGTATCGCCAGTTACAGTATTTTTTAAGCCGACAACCGCACCGATATCGCCAGAATGGAGCTCTTCAACTTCTTGACGATGGTTGGAGTGCATTAAGACAACACGACCGATTCTTTCTTTAACCCCTTTTGTCGAGTTAAGGACATAGGAACCTGACTTAAGGACACCGCTATAAACACGGACATAAGAGAGGCGACCAATGAATGGGTCAGTAGCAATCTTAAAGGCTAACGCGGCTAAAGGAGCATCATCAGTTGCTTTGCAAGTGATTGGATTGCCACCTTTATCGATGCCTTTTGCAGCCGGGATATCAAGAGGACTTGGTAAATAATCAATGACGCCATCCAATAATGGTTGGACGTTTTTGTTTTTATATGCTGATCCGCAGAACACCGGATGGAATTCACCAGTCAAAACGGCTTTACGGATGGCATTTTTAGTTTGTTCCATTGAAGGTTCTTGACCTTCGAGAACGAGCATGAGAATTTCTTCATCGAAGTTTGATAATGCTTCTAGAAGTTTCGTGCGAAGTTCGAGTACTTTTTCTTCGTATTCACTTGGAATTGGTACTTCGTGTGGCTCTTCATGTACGTCAGAAACGTACTCATAAGCCTTTTGGGTAATGATGTCGATATATCCTTTAAGAGTGGATTCGACACCGAGTGGATATTGGATTGCTTCAGCATTAGCGCCCAAGCGTTCCCTCAAAGAGCGTACACACATTTCAAAGTCGGCGCCGATGGCATCGAGCTTATTAACAAAAACAATACGTGGAACACCATATTTGGAACCTTGGTGCCACACTGTTTCGGTTTGTGGTTCAACTCCGTTTTTTCCATCTAATACTGTAATAGCTCCATCTAATACACGTAACGATCTTTCAACTTCGACCGTGAAGTCAACGTGTCCAGGAGTATCAATGATATTAATGCGATTACCTTTCCATGTCGCGGTTGTAGCCGCGGAAGTAATGGTAATGCCTCTTTCTTGTTCTTGTTCCATCCAGTCCATCGTTGCGCTACCCTCATGGGTTTCACCGATTTTGTGGATTTTGCCAGTAAAATAGAGAATTCTTTCAGTAGTAGTAGTCTTGCCTGCATCGATATGGGCCATAATGCCTATATTGCGTGTATGTGCTAGATCATATTCGCGTGACATAGTCCAGATACTCCAATACTACCAACGATAATGTGAGTAAGCTTTGTTAGCTTCAGCCATTTTGTGGATATCTTCTCTCTTTTTGACGGAAGCACCGGAACCGTTAGCGGCATCGATGATTTCGTTGGCTAAGCGATCGATCATGTTTTTTTCGTTTCTTAAGCGTGAATAGTTGACTAACCATCTTAAACCGAGAGTGACTTTTCTTTCGGGAGAAACATCGGTTGGAACTGGGAAGTTAGCTCCACCAACACGACGCATCTTAAGTTCGACTTCAGGCATGATATTGTTGATCGCGGTGGCAAATACGTCCATTGCTGGTTTGCCGGTTTTGTTTTCGATTTTCTTGAAAGCACCATAAAGAATGTTTTGGGCGGTGCCTTTCTTACCATCGAGCATTAATTTGTTGATTAAACGTGTAACCAGTTTCGAATTATAAAGTGGATCTGGTAAGACATCACGTTTTGCAGGGTTTCCTTTACGCATAAATACTTCTTACCTCCTTCTTATTCTTCTTTTTTAGGTTTCTTAGTACCATATAGGCTACGACCTTGGCGACGTTCGCCAACACCAGCACAGTCTAGTGTGCCTCTAACGATGTGATAACGTACACCTGGTAAGTCTTTAACACGGCCACCTTCAATGATGACGGTGCTGTGCTCTTGTAAGTTGTGTCCTTCGCCACCGATATAGGCAGTGACTTCGTAACCATTGCTTAATTTAACACGAGCGTATTTTCTTAAAGCGGAGTTTGGTTTTTTCGGGGTCATAGTGCCGACACGGGTGCAAACGCCACGTTTTTGAGAAGCTGATTGAGCAGTTTCTTTTTTCTTCAAAGAGTTCCATCTTTGTCCAAGAGCAGGGGCTTTTGATTTAAAAACCTTACTTTGTCTACCTTGACGAACTAATTGGTTAATTGTTGGCATAATTGCTCCTTTCGATTTAAATTTGATGTTGTGCATACCACAGTACCTGGTGTGTCGGTTTATTTTCTTTAAAAACGACCACCAACGGTCACGCTGTAATATTCACACGCTCATATATAATATATAAGCATTTAAATCAGTGCAAGAGAAAAATAATATTTTCACTATACCTGGTGTGTCAAAGGCCATTTTTTCGTTACTTTTTTCACAAAAAATGAGTGTAAGAAGTGGCAAGATGTTATATGTGAGAGGTTTCATGAAAAGACCGCTTTGAAAGCGGTCTATCATCATCATTCTTAAATAAATTATTTTTGAGATTCAAGATAGTCGATGACATCTTTGACGGTTAAGAAATTCATCGGTTCGTCAAAAGTAACGTTGAATTCATCTTCAATCGCCATCGCCAACATCATGACACCCAAAGAGTCAAAATGTAAGTCATCAATTAAGCGGGTTTCTAAGGCAACATTGTCCAAGTTGACTTCTGGATCAACTCCTTGCATTAATTTTTTTAATCTTTCTAACATAATAAATATTCCTTTATGGTTTTTGCCATTTTATCATCTATATTTTTTTCTAGCAATCAAGAGCTTATTTGAGGTCTTTATTTGTATAAAAAGCCCCACCTTTAGCATGATTAATTAACATCCTTGCAATACTCACGATCGCGCGTTCATCACTATTACCGCGCGCCTTAATAATAAGTTTTCGTACGCCTAATACTAAGCCACCACCCAAAGCGCCCAAATCATAACGTTTCATCAAATAATCAACGACTTCCATATATTTTGGTTCATTTCTTGTTTTGGATAAAACGACGATATCTTTAATAATTTTTGCTGCGGTTCCTTCGGTGTTTTTTAAGACTTGGTTACCAGCGAAACCGTCACAAACCAAAACATCACAGTCGCCACTTAATGAACGGTTGCCTTCAATATTGCCGACAAAATTTAAAGTTGGGTCAGCGGCTAGAACAGGGAAAGTTTCTTTTCCTAGGGCATTTCCTTTAGTCGGCTCAGCTCCATTAGAAAGTAAGCCGATTCTTGGAGACTCGATTCCATATAATTTGTTCATTAGTTCGCTACCCAGTTTTGCAAAGGAATGAAGCTGCGAAACAGTACAGTCAATCGTTGCACCAGTATCTACTAAGCAAGTAAATCCCTCCGCTGCATTAGGCATAATTGCCGCCATGCAAGGACGAGTAAAACTATTCATTCTTAAGTAGCGGAAACTGCCCATCAAGATTGCTCCACTATTGCCGGCGGTCATCATCCCAACATATTTTTCTTCCTCTTTAGCGACTTCTTTAAAAGCTTTAGTTAAGGAAGCTTCTGTTTTTGCCATAATGCCTTCATAGGCATGATCAGTATTAACAATTGTATCTTCAGCAGGAATGACTTTTAAGCGCGCAACATCGATGTCTAACTCTTTGATTTTTTGTTCGATCAAAGTTTCAGGACCGACAAGTGTAACAAATAATTCAGGAAATTGTTTAAGAGCTAATGCGGCACCTAAAATTATTGCTTCTGGGCCTTTGTCAGAGCCAAGTGTATCAATAACAACTTTATATTGTTCCATAATAATATGTCCTTTGTTCTTTGGTATTATACCACACCTCATTAACTTGAATAGGAGTAGAAAAAGTTACACTTGATAACTATTGTTATAACCAAATAGAACAAAAGAGCCCTTAAGGACTCTAATGTTTATCTTTGTATAAATGATGATTATTTTTTCGTTTCGTCGAGCGAACGAATTTTTTCTTTAATTTCTTTAACTTTTCTTTCGTGTTCTTCAATGTAGCGATCGCTCACTTCACGCATTGTAGCTTCGACAGAGAAGTTTTTACTAATCGCCTCATTTTCTTCTTCTTTCACCAAACCACGACCTGCTGGAATTAAGTGACCAGTGATGACGTTTTCTTTTAAGCCATGCAAGTAGTCAACTTTACCTTTAATAGCCGCATCAGTTAAGACACGTGTCGTTTCTTGGAAGGAAGCAGCAGAAAGGAAACTTTCTGTTTCTAAGGCGGATTTAGTAATACCGAGAAGGAGAGGAGAGAAGACGGCTGGATGTTTGCCGGCCATAATCGCATCGATGTTTTTCGCCGTAAAAGTGTTAATGTTAACGCGGGTACCAGCTAATAAGTCGGTATCGCCAGCCTCAACCACAAGCACTTTTCTAAGCATTTGTCTGACAATCACTTCGATATGCTTATCAGAAATACCGATCGACTGAGCACTATAAACTTTTTGTACTTCTTTTAAGATGTAGTTTTCAACTGCCGTCACATCGGCCACTTCGAGTAATTTCTTAGGAGAAATAGCACCTTCAGTTAATTGGCCACCGTTTTGCACCATATCACCTTTTTTAACGCGTAATCTAGCACCAAAATTGGTGGTATAAATTTTTTGGCCATCAATGTCGTTTTCAACAGTGATGTTGTAGCAACCATTCTTTTCTTCAATTTTGACTACTTTGCCAGAAATTTCGGAAATTAAGGCTTCGCCCTTTGGTGTGCGCGCTTCGAACAATTCTTGAACACGTGGAAGACCTTGTGTAATATCGCTACCCGCAACACCACCAGTGTGGAATGTTCTCATTGTTAATTGGGTACCAGGTTCGCCAATTGATTG